>JAFSUD010000053.1 GCA_017445405.1 Synergistaceae bacterium | reverse complement strand
TGGTACATGAAAAATTATGCACTCACATCCTTCCTGTGAAGTTAGGCGCATACTTGGCCGCTAACCTTATAGCTTCTACCATACTAACTTCGCTGGCTATATTCTTCCATGCTATGTCGAACGCTGTGCCGTGGTCAACACTGGTTCGCAGTATTGGCATTCCGTTTGTGATTGAGATAGTCCGCTCAAAATCAAGCGTCTTTGTTGCTATGTGCCCCTGATCGTGGTACAGCGACAGTACACTGCTGTATCGTCCCTGTGCCGCCTGATGGAACACTGAATCTGCTCCTATCGGCCCTGCTACTTGGCAGCCCTCTGCTTTGAGCTGTTCAACCGCAGGCTCAATCTCATTGACTTCTTCCCAGCCGAAAAGTCCATGCTCTCCGCAATGGGGATTCAATCCTGCTACAGCCATAGTTCCTCCCCTTACTCCTAAACGTTCAAGGGCTGCTATACATTCTTTAACACATGAGACGATCTTGTCCTTCTTGATTTGACCGAGCATTTCAAGCAACGATAAATGCCTCGTAAGAAAGAATACTCTCAGCCCGTTTGTCTCAAACATAGTGAGTGGGTCCTCAGTTCCCGTCAAAGCTCCGAATATCTCTGTGTGCCCGATGAAGGGAACTTTGGCAGCGTGCAATGATTCTTTGTTGATAGGTGCTGTTGCTACTGCTGCAACTTCTCCGTTCATTGCCAGTTTAATGCTTCTCTCTATGTACTCATAGGCACAACGTCCGCACATTGCATTAACTTTTCCGTAAGCAAACGAAGCCATCTCTATGTTGTCCAAGTCTATGAGATTGAGAACACCATCTTTGAAGTCTGTATCTGACGCATTAGTGCAAGTGTGAACGTTTAAGTCTGCACCGGTAAGCGTGATTGCTTTGTCGATTACCTTCTTGTCTCCGATTATTATGCAATCAGCATTTTCACGAACAGTATCACTCATCAGGGCTTTAACTACTATTTCAGGCCCTACGCCTGCCGGATCTCCTATAGGTACAGCTATAACAGGTCTTGTCATAAAAATTCCCCCCTTAAATAAATAGCTTTTCCTTCAAATGTTCCGCACTCACTGACTGCTGGCTCGTTGACGTAGGTGTTTTGTCTTCGCTCTCTCCAGCTTCGCCCGGTAGATCGTTGTTACGCTTATTCCCGTTAGCCTCTCTACCTGCTTGTATGAGTGCGTCTCTAACAGTTCAAGAGCATGATTCAGTTGTACCCGGCTGTATTTCTTCGGACGACCATCCTTGAAGTCTGCATTCTGACGTGCTATCGCTTTACCCTCCTGCGTCCTTTGCACTATCATGTCATGCTCGAACTCAGAGAAACTCAGCATAATGTTCCGTATCAGCTTGCCTGTCGCTGTGTCATCTATCACTCCCATGTTCAGCACTTCTACGATTACTCCCCTCTTATTGAGCGTCTCTAGTAGCTGTACTCCCTGTATAAGACTGCGGGCTATGCGATCCAGTCTCGTGATGATGAGCTTGTCCCCGTTCTCGATAACCTTCAACAACCTGTCTAACTGCGGACGGCGTTCCGGCTTTCCGCTGTACACATCTCGGAATATTCGCTCTGCTCCTGCTTGTCGGAGTGCGTTCTCCTGAGCCTCAAGCGAATTGCCATCCCGCGCTTGCCCCATCGTACTGACTCGTGCGTAACCGTAAACCAAGCTG
>JAFSUD010000052.1 GCA_017445405.1 Synergistaceae bacterium | reverse complement strand
TGCGTCTGTAAAACTTGATGGATACCTGCCTCATGATACATTTCTGTAGTTGTTAAAGTAGCTGGTAAAATTCTCTTTCCATCCGTGAAATTATGTGAAGGATTATTGATGAATTGAGTATATCATGAGCATGTATAATTATCGGGCGCAAAAATTAACATAAGGAGAATTTATCTTGAAACTTGAATTAGAACGCACAGAATTTCTCAAGGCATGGCAGAGAGCAGAAAAATATACTCCCTCAAAAACTACTATGGATGCCCTGAACGGAATACGCATCACAGCAAATGAAAGCACAGTTACTCTTGAAGCTACAGACCTGAAGTCGTCAGTGAAGTGCACAGCAAAAGGTGCTGCAGTTCTCGAACCCGGAGCAGCCGTCCTGAACGCATCAATCTTCAGCAGTATTCTGAGGAAAGCCGAAGCTCCTGCTATCACGCTGAACATAGGCGACGACAAAGGCACACTCAACGCCGGCAGAAGCAGATCACGCTTCACGGTCATTCCTGCAGAGAGTTTCCCGAACATTCCCGAAAGCTCGGACGCTGAAGAAATATGCGAAATTACGGCCGGAGATCTCGGACGGCTCATCAGTGAAGGGAGCTGTGCTGCCTCCGCACCGTCAGACTTCCCGAAGTATCTCGGAACATGCATGCTCCGGACAGAACAGGAGCAGATTCTCGCAGTCTCTACGGACGGCAAGAGGTTAGCCCGCTCACAGAATGCCTGCATACACATCAACAAGCAGATTGATCTGCTGCTTCCTTCTGCTGCGCTAAAGGAACTCGGCAAAACCTTCACCGGCGAGGGCAAAGTCAAGATTCTCGCCGACGACTCCACAGTCTGGTTCAGGCTCGACGACGACTCGGAGTTCTCGGTAAGGCGTGTTGATGCTGCTTTCCCGAAGTACGAGAAGATTCTCAATGATGCCGTGAAGTCCCGCATGACCGTCAGCAAAAGTACTCTGCTCGCCGCAATTGACAGAGTCGACGTAATGGCTAGGACCAACCCCGCCCACATCATGGCAATGATTCTCTCGCCCGACTCAGGAGAACTCCGCATAACTGCCCGCGCTCCCGAACTCGGAACGATGAGCGAGACTCTCGACGCACAGATCGAGGGAGCACCGATGCAGATAGGCTTCAACGTAACGTTCTTCATGGACGGAGTGAAATCTGTGAACAGCGAGTCAGTGATTATAGAGTTCAGCGACGACGAGGGGCAGACAAGAATGCTGAAGGATGAGGGCAAAGACTTTCTGTATATGCTCATGCCCATCAGACTGTCGCCTCAGGACATCGTGAATGATGACGACGCAGGAGACTTCATCGAGCCGTCGCAGCCCGGGCAGCAGGAGGAAGCCCCGCAGGAGGAAGCCCCGCAGAGTCATGAAGAGCCTCACGAGTTCGGAGAAGGCAATTACGACTCCGAGTCGCCGTTCTAGCCTTGCGAGCTGACTTCAGCGTAATCCGCAATTACAGGAATTTTTCACGCAGCCCGGAACTCAGAATAGCTTGGGAGCCGGGCATTAACTTGATTCTTGGCCGCAACGGTTCAGGGAAAACTAACCTCCTTGAATCACTGAGCATATTATCAGGCTGGGGAGCTTTCGGGAGGACTCAGAGCGTCATCACGTGGGATTCGGGAAAGCCCGCGTTTTGCGGAGTGCAGATCTCGGGCGAGAGCAGACACACCATCACTGCGAACATTGCCTCCCGAATATCTCTCAGGCTCGACGACAAAGCTATATCGTCAACGGATCTGCGGCTCGTAATGCCGTCAATACTTTTCCTCACCGGCAACGTGAACCTGATAGACGGAAGCCCCAGTGCAAGGCGGCTGTTCATTGATAGGTTATGCGCGCTGTTCTGGCCTCCGTTTGCTAAGAAACTCGCGGATTTCAGGTACATTCTGCGGACACGGACAATACTTCTGAGGCAGGGGAAATCTCCCGAGAGGACATACATACCCTACTGCGAATTAGGCGGCTGGATAATGGACAGGAGAAGAGAAGTAGTCTCTATGCTCGTGAAGATGATGAACACTGAGAGATTCACTCTGTCGGTTGTCCCTGAAGTGAGAGTGCCGGGTGATGAGTATCTGCGCTTTGCATTGCGGAGAAATTACGAGCGGGAATTGCGGGCATTCAGGCCACAGGACGGGCCTAGTTATGACGACCTGGCCATCACTCTCAATAACGGCAGGTCTGCAGGAGAAGCATTGAGCAGAGGGCAGAAGCGCAGGCTGATTCTGTTTCTCCTCATCACGTCGGGGAAGCTGACTGCTCACAGGATGAAGAGAGAGCCGGTGATGCTATTTGACGACCTCACAGCAGAACTAGATGCAGAGGGACGGGAATTTGTGCACACTGAACTGGCGAAAACTGGGTGGCAGGTATTCATCACTGCTCCGGAGAATCCATTCATAGGGCATAACTTCACGTGCTATCATACTGACACTCAGACAACAAAGAAGGCGTAATTGTGTATTGTGATTCATATGACGTAGTAGTGATTGGCGGAGGACACGCAGGATGTGAGGCTGCACTGGCATCTTCACGCATAGGCTGCAGGACTCTCATGCTCTGCCTCAGCATCGACAGCATCGCGTTAATGCCCTGCAACCCCTCAATCGGAGGCCCGGCAAAAGGTCATCTCGTCCGTGAAGTAAGCGCACTCGGCGGAGAACAGGCTCGCGCAGCAGACTCATCAACTCTCATGATACGCTGGCTCAACACCTCCAAAGGTGCAGCAGTCCGGGCACTCAGGGCACAATGCGACCCCATGAGCTACAGTCTTCACTACAGGCAGGTACTCACGGCACAGCAGAATTTAGACGTGAATCAGGATGAAGTGATCGAGCTGCTCACAGAGGCGGGGAGAGTCTCGGGAGTCATCACACGGCACGGAGCACGCTATGACGCAAAGGCTGTGATTATCTGCGGAGGAGTCTATCTCGACGGCAGAGTCTTCGTCGGCGGCAAGTCTTTTCCTTCCGGGCCAATGGGGCAGAATAACTCTCATTCGCTCACGCAATCACTCTCAGCTCTGGGAATCAGGACGGGCATAATGAGGACTGACACAACACCGCGCCTTAACATTCACACAATAGATTTTTCACAGGCAACACCGCAATTGTCAGAGAATGAGCCTCTATGCTTCGACCTCTGGGGAGTGCCCAAGCTCTACGCTGACTCAGAATATGCGTGCTGGTTCTCACGCACTACGGAGAAAACTTACGAGATACTTTCACGGAACATTAAGCGTTCTCCGCTGGTTACCGGAGATGTCAAGGCACACGGCCCGCGCTACTGCCCGTCGATTGAGGATAAATTCCTGAGATTCCCCGACCACATTACGCACCCTATCGTGTTTGAGCCTGTCTCTCTCACGACAAATGAAGTGTACGTGCAGAATTTCTCGACGAGTCTTCCCTATGACGTTCAGGCTGAGATGGTGCATTCACTGCCGGGCTGTGAACACGCAAAGATAATCAGGCCTGGCTACGGGATTGAGTATACATATTTGCTGCCGGATCAGCTCAAACGTACCCTCGAGAACAAGGACATACCCGGACTCTTCTGTGCCGGGCAGGTCAACGGAACATCGGGCTATGAAGAGGCAGGTGCTCAGGGATTGCTGGCAGGAATCAACGCAGCGTTGTCAGTGAAGGGTGAAGAGCCTGTGATTCTCGGACGCGATGAGGGCTATCTGGGTGTGCTTGTTGACGACCTCACGACTAAGAGCACGGATGAGCCTTACAGAATGCTCACAGGCAGGTGCGAACACAGACTCCTTCTGCGGTGGGACAATGCAGCTCACAGACTCGCGCATCACGGACGCAGATCAGGATTGATTGACGGTGAACACTGGGAGAGTCTGCAGGAACGGTTCGCCCGAGAGGAGAGGGAGACCCGGAGACTCCGCGCTGAGAAAGTCCGGCCAAGTAATGAAGTGATTGCGCTGTGCAGTGAGTACGGTGCGGAAGTGCCGGGGGAAGCTATGACTCTTGCGGAGTGGCTGAAGCACAGGGGAGTGAATTACGAGCTTGTGTCCAGAATATCGCCGTCTC
>JAFSUD010000051.1 GCA_017445405.1 Synergistaceae bacterium | reverse complement strand
GCGGCATCTATCGCGTCGTCGGTGAATATCACGTTGTGGTGAGACTCGTACCTGTCTTTGAGGCCCTGCAGAATCAGCACAGCATCATCTACGCTGGGTTCATCAACCTGTATAGGCTGAAAACGTCTCTCAAGCGCAGCATCTTTCTCGATGTACTTCCTGTACTCGTCCTGAGTCGTTGCGCCGATAAGCTGAAACGCTCCACGAGAAAGCTCCGGCTTGAGGATGTTTGCCGCGTCAGTTGAGCCTTCCGCGTTGCCAGCTCCTATGATGGTGTGAACTTCGTCGACGAACAGGATAACTTCTCCCTTGCTGTCGGTGAGTTCCTTGACGATCCGGCGGAGTCTGTCCTCAAACTCTCCCCTGTACTTTGTGCCTGCAACGAGCGTCCCCATGTTGAGCTGGACTATCCGTTTTTCCCTGAGCGGTTCGGGCGCGAGGCCTGCTGCGATCTCACGCGCGAGTCCTTCAACTACTGCAGTCTTTCCGACTCCGGGATCTCCTATCAGGACGGGATTGCTCTTAGTGCGGCGGCAGAGTACCTGCATTACGCGTTTGATCTCCTTTTCGCGGCCTATTACAGGGTCAAGCTCGCCGTTACGTGCCCGTTCGGTGAGGTCTACGGCTAAGTGATCGAGTGTCGGAGTCTTCACCTTGACCTTGCGCTTGGAGTCTGTGCTGTCTGTTGATGATGAGGTTACGTGCCGTGTGCCTGTGCCGTTCGCGCGTATCTCCTTAATCTGCTTGAGCACAGCAAGAGGAGTCAGCCCCATAGTCTTGAACTGATTGACCGACAGTGAGCCTTCATCAGAGAGAATCCCTAGCAGCAAGTGTTCTGTGTCAACATAGTTATCACCCATCTTGCGGGCTTCCGACATTGCGACATCAAGCGCACGAGTCATCCTCTGGCTGAGGGGCAGGTCAGTCGGTTTCGCTAGTATGTCCTGAGAGCCGCCGAGAATATCCCGGATATGTGCGGCCAAGTTCTCCGGGTCTACTCCCAATTCCGAGAGTGCTTGACATGCTATGCCGTTGCCCTCCTGCAGCACTCCTAGCAGCAGGTGTTCAGGCTCTACTGTCGTGTGTCCCAAGTTGATAGCCTCACTCCGCGCTATCTGTATCGCTCTCTTTCCTCGTTCCGTGTAAAATTGCCACATGGATTGCCTCGCTCCTTTGCTACAGGCTTATTATGCGTTCGCGTCGAGTCTTCTTTTCATCCTTGATGAGCATTAATCCTTTCAGCATTCGCTTCAACAAGTCTGCGAACATCTCTTCACGCCTGTTATTAGTCTCGTCCTCCCATATACGGCTGGAATGACGTAACGCTATCTCGATTAACAGCCTCTCACGCTGCGTGATAAGTTCCCGGTCTTCAAGATACTCCAACAGCCTGCTTGCCTCATGCAGTGAGATTGATTTACCGATCAAGTCCGAAGTGTGCTCGACTTTCTCTTCTGGAGTCACGCACGAAATCTTTACTATCTTGATGTACCCGTGTTCACCTCTCCGGCTCTCGATGATATATCCCTGCTCAGGAGAAAACCTGCTGCGAAGGACATAATTTATCTGGCTCGGAACACACTCGAACATCTCCGCAAGGTCTTTTCGGCGAAGACTCACGAAATTTTCTTCCTCACCGTCAAGACGATTCAATATATACTGCTCGATGTTATGGCTTAAGTTGCGCATGAATTTACATCTCCTAACTAATATTATGTTTATGAGCATGAATTATATTTTCTAGGTCAGCTATAATCAATGGCAGAAATTGACTATTAGGCTCATTCACTTACAATTTCACGTAAAAATTTTATGAAGGAGAGAGAAATACTTTGTCAGATAACAATGAAGTTATTGGCGGAGGACTTGAGATTCTGAAGTACCCGAATCCTGTCCTCAAGAAGAAATCCGAAGACGTAACGGTCTTTGACGAGGAGCTTGCGAAGTTCGTGCAGGATCTGTTTGCGGCGATGAGGGCACATGACGGCGTAGGCTTGGCCGCTCCGCAAGTCGGAGTCCTCAAGCGGATTGCTGTAGTTGAGTACGACGGCAAAAGCTATGTGCTGATTAACCCCCGCATAGTAGATCAGAAGGGACTGCAGGACGGTGAAGAAGGCTGCCTGAGTTTTCCGGGAATCTACGCGCATGTTACCAGGCCGCAGTGGGTGAAGATTGCGGCTCAGGACGTAACTGGAGAGACTCACGAATACGAGGGCGAGGGCTACACAGCCCGCGCGTTCCTCCACGAAATGGATCACCTGACTGGGAAACTGTTTGTAGATTACCTGTCGAGTCTCAAGCGCAACGCTATCAAGAAGAAGGCGGCAAAGAATACAGGAGGACATTTTTAGATGAAGAAACAAGTAATGTGGTTTATCGGAACTGGGAAATTTGCGGCACTATGTCTTGAAGGGCTCATCAAGCACAACATAGCTTTTCGGAGAATCATAACGGGACTCCCGACTCGTTCGGGACGTAATAATCAGGAGAATCCTTCCGCAGTCGAACTCGCAGCTTCAGCACTTGGCCTGACCGTTGAACGCACCGGCAGACTCTCGGAGAATGCGGCACTCCTTCAAGCTCTGGAGGAGGATTCGCCTGACGTGATATTTGTGGCCGACTTCGGGCAGATAGTCCGTGAGCCGTACTTATCGCGCATGTGCATAAACATTCATCCATCACTGTTACCCGAATACAGGGGAGCAGCTCCCATTCAGCGTGCGCTTCTTGACGGCAGAGACAAGACAGGAGTTACTGTGTTCCGTTTGTCTGCGAAAATGGATGCGGGAGATATTCTCGCTCAGAGACCGATACCCATCCAGCCCGGCTGCAACGCGTCGGATTTGTACGAAAGTCTTGCGGCAATCGGGAGCGAACTTGCGGCTATAGCTGCTCATGACGAGAGCGTCAGGACGTTCACTCCGCAGGATGACTCGCAGGCAACGTATGCCCCGAAGCTCGACAAGGCAGAATTTGCGCTTGAGTTCACAATGACCGCGAAGAGATTCACTGACACAGTCAGAGCACTCGACATGTCAGGCGGAGCATACGCGGTGATTCGCGGAAAGCGCGTGAAGGTTTGGCGTGCTGTCGTGCGCGAGGATATCACCTCACAGACTCCCGGCCAAGTGCTGGAGTGTTCGGGTAACCCAGTGATTTCATGCAGTGATTGCGGGATTGAACTTGTCGAAGTTCAGGCGGAGGGACGCAGCAGGACACAGGGCAGTGAATGGGCGCGTGGTATGCGGCTCAAACACGGAGACACTGTGTAAAGTTCAAGGTTATGCGATATAATTAGGCAATTCACACACAAAATTAATTCAATATGGAAAAGGGCAGGTGTTCTTATGCCGCACAAGTCAGACATTGAAGAAGTCTGCGTAAATGAACGGAGGATCTTTGACGGCAAGATCCTTAGTGTTCGTTGTGATGAAGTCCGTACCCCTTCAGGTCATCTTGCAACCCGCGAAGTTGTCGAGCACAAACCCGCTGTCGGAATGATCGCCGTAACCAACCGCAAAAGTGTTTTACTCGTCAGGCAGTACCGCTATGCAGTCCATGAAGAGACCCTCGAAGTATGCGCAGGCCTCATTGAGGAAGGCGAAGACCCATCACAGGCAGCAGAACGCGAAATGCAGGAAGAGCTGAACGTCAAGGCCGGTAAGCTCTACAGAATCGGAGAGTTTTACGCGTCGCCGGGATTCTGTACGGAGATGTTCACATTGTTTCTTGCGGAAGACCTCACAGAAGCATCACTGCCCCAAGATGAAGACGAGAATGTTTCGGTTGTCGAAATAGCTTTTAGCGACATACCGATAATGATTCGTGACGGAAAAATACGGGACTCGAAGACGTTTGCGGCTCTTTCGTGGCTCATGGCTAAGGAGGGGATCGCCCCTGAAGCATAAAGTTTTGTCAGAGTCGTTATAGTTGTTCGGGAGTCATACTCATTCCACAAATTTATCATTCATAACAGGAGCGTATTTCAATGTTAAACAATTTCAAGATTACGGGGAAACTCACGATAGGCTTCGGGATTGTCCTTGCGCTTTTCGGAGTTGCGG
>JAFSUD010000050.1 GCA_017445405.1 Synergistaceae bacterium | reverse complement strand
TCCCTCAGCATCAACATAATTTGCGAGCGCAAGGTCTATCACTACTCCCGCAACCATGCCTACACATGCAGGCCTGACTCCCGTCATCACCTGCCCCAAACGTTTACTGTCCCTGAAGTGCTCGAAGAACATCGCAGCAACAAAGCACAGTGTAAACGTCGGCGCGAGTGCTCCCACATTCGCAATGAATGCTCCCAAGATTCCCGCTGCCCTCATACCCGCAAACGTCGCACAGTTCAGGCCCAGCGGACCTGGAGTCATCTCCGCAATCGCCACTATGTCGCTCACTTCATGCGCATTCATCCAGCCGTGAGAGATCATCTCGCTCGAGATAAGCGGAATCATCGACAATCCCCCGAAACTCGTGAAGCCTATCTTGACGAAGCTCCAGAACAGCTCAAGCAGAAGCATCATCCTTCCTCCTCTCGTAGTATTCACAAATCAGCAGTCCCAGCACAGCACCAATCACCACAAGCATAATCGGACTCACCTTCATGAAGAAGTACAGCACGAACATTCCCAGCGCAACCGCATAACATGGAGGCAGCTTGAACGCACTCTTTATCATGCCCATTAACGCACTCAGAATCACAGGTGCTACTGCCGCCCTGATTCCACGCATAGCTGAGGCTACCCACACATTAGCCTGAAACGCTGTGTAGAAGCTCGTGATCAGAAGCAGAATTATCATCGGCACAGTTATCATCCCGAACATACACGCCACTCCTCCCCAGAAGCCCGCCATCCTGTGGCCGTAAAACATCGCAATGTTCCCTATCATCGTTCCGGGCAAGCTCCGCCCTATGCTCGTAATGTCAAGCAGTTCTTCATCTGTCAGCGTGTGCTCCTTGTCTACGTAGAGTTCCTTCATCTGCGCTACTATGCTCCACCCTCCGCCGAACGTGAAGCTCCCGAACTTCAGAAATTGCAGATACAGTTTCCATATCATTAATCTTGTTCCCCCTTCTTCGCCTGAATGTCCGCTATAGTATCACGAATCGCTGCCGCCCTCTCAAAGTCAAGCCGCTCTACTGCCTCCCACATTGCACGCTCAAGCTCAGATAACGTCATGTTCACTGAACCTCTGCCTTTACTGCGAACACCGAATGCCCCGCTGCTCTTCTCTGCTTCATCACTGAATGCCCGCGCAAGCTCAGGAGGCAGCAAGTCCGAAACGTCCTTAATTATGCTCTTCGGAGTTATGCCGTGTGCCTCATTGAATGCTATCTGAAGCTCACGCCGTCTCTTCGTCTCCTTCACTGCCTGCCTTATGCTGTCTGTCATTGCGTCCGCGTAGAGAATCACTCTGCTGTTAATGTTCCTCGCTGCACGCCCCATTATCTGAATCAGCGAACGGTAAGAGCGCAGATAGCCTTCTCTGTCAGCATCAAGAATCGCTACAAGACTCACCTCCGGCAAGTCCATTCCTTCACGCAGAAGGTTTATTCCCACAAGCACATCAATTTTCCCTGCCCTCAAGTCCCGAATCAGCTCCGCACGCTCAAACGTATTCAGCTCAGAATGAATGTACTTCACGCTGAAGTGCAGGTCTCTCAGGTAGTCGGCCAAGTCCTCAGATGATTTCTTGGTCAGTGTGAGGACTAATGCCCGCTCCTCACGAACCGCAAGCTCGCGTAATTTGTCGATGAGGTCGTCCACCTGATTAGCTGCGTGCACTACCTGAACTTCAGGATCGGGGATCCCTGTAGGACGTATTATCTGCTCAGCTATCACTGATGATGATTTCAGCTCGTAATCCCCCGGAGTCGCTGACACAAACACTGCCTGATTTATCCTCTCCTCGAACTCCCTCCACTCGAGAGGCCGGTTATCCAGACATGACGGAAGCCTGAAGCCGTTATCTACGAGGACTCTTTTGCGTGCCCTGTCTCCGTTGTACATGCCCCGAACCTGCGGAAGAGTTATGTGCGACTCGTCAACCACCAGCAGGAAATCTTTCGGGAAAAAGTCTATGAGTGTCCCCGGAGGCTCGCCGTGATTCCGGCCGTCAAGGTAGACTGAGTAATTCTCTATCCCTGAGCAGTAGCCGGTCTCCTGCAGCATCTCTAGGTCGTAGAGAGTCCGCATCTTGATTCTCTGTGCCTCTACGAGCTTTCCTCTTGACTTGAAGCCGTTCTCTATGCGTGATAACTCCTCCCGAATCTTTGGTGCAGCCTGAGATATTGCGTCCTCCTGAGTCACGTAATGCTGTGCCGGAAAGATCGAGGCCTCCCTCACTGTCTCGACTATGTGCCCGGTCAATGGCTCGGTGATGTCGATGCGCTCGATCTCATCGTCAAAGAATGTTATGCGTATGCACTCCGACTCCTCGTAGGCAGGGAAAATTTCTACTGTGTCCCCTCTGACTCGGAACTTTCCCGGCTCTGGTGTGAAGTCGCTGCGTTCGTAGTAGTTCCCGACGAGACGAGAGAGAAATTCCCGCTGGTCTGCCTTGTCGCCGACTCGGAAAGAGATTATCGCCTCCTCGTAGTTGATTTTCTGGCCGAGTCCGTAGATGCACGAGACGCTCGCCACAACGATAACGTCCCTTCGCTCGATGAGGGCTTTAGTTGCCGAGAGCCGGAGTCGTTCTATCCTGTCATTCACTGAAGCATCCTTCTCTATATATGTATCACTCTGCGGGATATATGCTTCAGGCTGGTAGTAGTCGTAATAGCTCACAAAGTATCTCACCGCGTTATCTGGGAAAAATGCCTTGAACTCGCTGTAGAGCTGGGCCGCAAGAGTCTTGTTGTGCGCAAGAACTAATGTCGGCCTGTTCTGTGAGGCTATGACGTTCGCAATGGTAAACGTCTTCCCGCTCCCGGTTACTCCCATTAATGTCTGGTATTTATTCCCTGCATTGAGGCTCTGTGTAAGTGAGGCGATCGCTTCGGGCTGATCTCCTGATGGCGGCCAGTTTGAGCAGAGCACAAAATCTTTTGCCTGAGTCATTATGCGTAAATCACTCCTTCAGAAATAGTTATTTGATGATTCTAGCAACAATTGAGCGCGTAATATGCCTATGCTAAAATTTCTTTTATACACACCACATTAATTAATCAGCGTTTCCTGAGTTTATGGGGAGGTCAGCAAGTTGAAGAGAGCATCAATTATTCTGCTGGTCATGTTTGCCGTTATGCATTGTGCTGCAGCTTACCCGGAAGGAGAACTCATAGAGATTCAGGCGCAGGGTTCAGGCACATCACGAGAACAGGCCTTGATGAACGCCATAGATGAAGCTCTCCGTAAAAGCATGGGCACACTCTTTCTGAGCAGGGAGGAAATCACCAACGACGAACTGACAGATAAAGTCGTCCAAGTCTCGCGCGGAAGCATCAAGCATTCAGAAATAATCTCTGAGAGGTCAGAGAACGGAAAAATTATGCTTGATGTGAAGTTCAGTGTTGACCCCGCACAAATACGCGAAACAGTCAGGCGCATAAAGCCCGGCTTAGTGAGTGGCGGAGCTGCTGACATAGTGAGAAGGCCATTCCTTGAGAGAGGCAGAAGAATTATCCGCGCATTCTTTGAGGGAATAGACGTATTAGAGTTTCTTGATGTCAGGATTTCTGAGATAAAGATTGACCCGGACAAGGAAGAGTTCTCCGCAACGATCACCCTCACCATGAACACGGAAAAATACCGGCGGCTGTTCGCATCACCAATGACAGCAATACTCGACGATGCAGTTCTCCGGCCCGAGCTTAACGCCGAACTTGCAGGAGAAGCCCCCCAGATCCGCGAGGCAGGGATAATCTACCTGCTTGGCGACAATAAGTCGTTCAGAGCGTGGACATTACCTCTTGCGTTCCTTGAGGAGATGATGAATGCTGCAGGATTGGACGACTCAACACTTCAGACACAGAAGCGTGTATGCGTCAACATCTCCTTTCTTGACCAGCGCGGCAAAGAGTTAGAGCTTCAGAGAATCCCCATCATGTTCCCGATAACTAACATTCTCATGTTCTCAGCTTCCGGTAAATCCTCGTTCAGCCCTTGGACGTTCGCAGGAGGTATTCAGCCTAAAGTGTCAGTAATCTGCGCTCATCTTTTCGGCCTCATGGACACTAACGGAAGAAGGTTCTCGGGCATTTACGCCGACGAGTCCGACCCTCTGGTGAGGAAGTTCACGGTGCATCTCCCGAGAGCGACTCTCTCGCGCATCAGGAACGCGTCATCATGGCTGCAGATCGAGAAATAGCCGGGAGGAGGGACTAATTCATGACACGCAAAATCTTCATGACACTGTTTGTGATTCTGGCGATGGCTGTAAACGCTGCGTATTCTGCACAGCCTTACGCTCAAGGAAATTCCGTAGTTCTTGAGGCGACAGGAAGAGGACTCACCAAGACAGCGGCCAAGATTGACGCAAGACGCAATGCAGCACAGCAGGCACTAGGCTTCCTGCTCGAGGGCTCATCGCTCTACACGTCATTGATTCAGGACTCGCATGCTGAACGCTCCATCAGCGAAAAGGTCATCAGGATAAGCCGTGCGTTCATAGGTGCAGGCGAGGAAGTCCTCAGAGAGTCTAAGAGTGTATCAGGAGTTTTCACAGTTACTCTTAGAGTCAAGGTCAGCGGCTCGGAACTCTTGAACGGCCTTCTTCAGAGAGGAAATCAGGAAACTTCCCCGCTTGACGGTGCATCTATGGTAGCTTCTGCTATGTCCCGAGAACAGTGGAAGAAGGAGACGGGAGACGCTCTCGCCGAAGTGTTCGGGAATTTCCCAGTGAATGACTACGTGAGGGTGAGTGCTCAGACTGTGGGGGACTTCGACCTCAGAAGCTCTGAACTCAGGCTCAGGATTCACATGAAGTTTGACCGTGAAAGGTATTTTGCTGAAGCTGTACCGCAGATGCTCGCCGTGCTTGACTATGTCTCTGACGCAAGGATGATTGATGTTCCATTCATGCTCCCGCTGGAACGCGTCAATGATGACACTGTGTCTATCACTCTTCCGTCTGATATTAGGGCAATCCGGCAGTACATTAGCCTGATGGAGATTGAGGCGGAGAACAGAGTGATACGTCCCGGAGGTTACGCGAACGTCTACATCCAGACACGAGATTACTACTTCAACGCATACAGGATTAATCCCGACGCGTTCATAAAGCTCGCAAATACGCTCTTTGCTGCGGACTCCAGAGGCAGACTCTCTACTAAGCAGGGTTATTGTGAACTGAACATCAGTTTTGCGGGCGGGCACGGTCAGAGAATGGATTTCCCTCCTGTGGGGCTTCGCAACATGAACAACATCATGTTCTTCATGGATACAGTGGCATTATCACGTTATCCGCTGTCAGCAGGAAAGTACGACGAGGGGCATAATGCATTGTTTATCATTCCTGCATTTGCGTTTGAGGACAAGGACGGCAAGGATTACACCCTCTATCAGGAAGACAGCGGTGATATTCCTGCGATAAAGGTATCTGCTGAGGAGCTTATAGGCTTAGGCAAAGGCTCTATGCAGTGCTCAGTTACTTTCAAGTGAGGTGATGTGATTATGCGCAAATATATAGTGTGCGTTATTGTGTTAGTGTGTATGGCTTGGCCGGTGTCGTGTTTGGGAGCTGACGGCTTCGCAGTCTTCAGAATCGGGACTCCCGCGCAGATCCGAGCGACTCTTACTCGTGCTCCCTCTCTCCTGCGCACCAAGACTCCCGGAGGCTTCACCGTACTCATGGCCGCTGCAGAGTCCAACCCTTCCCCTGAAGTCATAGAGTACTTGGCCGGACTCGGAGTCGACGTGAACGCCGAGATGTTCGCAGGAATGACCGCCTTAATCTGGGCAGCGTGGAAGAATCCTAATCCTGCAGTCATAGAGACGCTGATATCTCTCGGAGCAGACATTCATCATGAAGCAGCAAACGGCAGGACAGCTCTGGATTATGCATACCACAATGAGCATCTTGCAGGCACAAACGCAATCAAGTACCTCGAGACAGGCAAAGTCCAGAAGCGCAAGAAGTCATCTGTAACGAGGGAGCAATTTTTTGCGCTGTGTGCGTCGGGGAAACCTGCCGATATTTGGAGCACACTTAAGGCTAACAGCATTGACCCCAACATCAGGAACAGCTACGGGAAGACAGCTATCATGTTTGCGGCAGAGAAGAACAGTGATTACAGTGCAGTGTGGTATCTCTACAAGGCCGGAGCTGACGTGAACGCCAGAGACAAAGGGGGACGCACTCCCCTAATGTACGCGGCTTCTGCAAATAGCAATCCTGATGTCGTGATGATTCTGCTTCGTGCAGGAGCTGACCCCAAAATCAGAAGCAATCTCGGGGAATTAGCGGCTGATTACGCAAAACTCAATAAGTCTCTTGAAGGCACTGACGCTTTGAGAAGGCTCGTCGAACTCAGCCGTTGATCAATAAATCTCTCAAGGAGGTAATTATCGTATGCGTTTACGTTATTGTTCAGTAGTAACCCTCATTCTCTGCATTACGTTGTGTGCTGTGAGTGCTTGGGCTATGACGGAAGGCGAATTCAGTGATCTGTGTGCTGAAGCTCCGGCCTCTGAGGTCAGGGAAGCCATCTCGAAGCTCGGGAACAGGGACTCGCTGGGTGTCATTCCCCTCATGGTCGCAGCCTCTCTCAACCCTGACCCGGACGTTATTGATCTGCTGGTCGAGTTTCTGGGCGAAGATTCGGTGAACCAGACGGACGACGAGGCAGGGAAGACACCGTTAATTCACGCAGTGGAGAATCACAACAACATTTCTGTGATTGAGGCACTGATTCGGAACGGTGCAGACGTTGAGCAGAAGGATGCATCAGGGAAAAGCGCGCTCGATTACGCAGAAGGCAGCTCGACACTCTTTGTGAATCCGAAGGCACTTAAGCAGACAGCAGAGTATTACGCCTCACGAACGCCGAAGCAAAAGCCAGCCCCCGAGACTCCAAAGACTCCCGACGTACCAGACGTGCCAGAGCCAGACGAACCAGAAGAGCCAGAAGAGCCAGACGAGCCAGATGAACCAGATGTGCCTGATGTGCCAGAGCCGGATGAACCAGACGAGCCGGATGAACCAGATGTGCCAGAACCTACAGAGCCGGACGAGCCAGATGAACCAGACGAGCCAGATGAACCAGATGTGCCTGATGTGCCCGACGTTCCGGACGTGCCCGACGTGCCAGATGTCCCGGAGTCAGACGAGCCGAAGCCTGCAGCCCCGAAAACTGACGACAAGCCAGAACCGCCGGTAACCTCAAAGACTGAAGGCATCACCGAACCGTCAATGCCTATTGGCCGTAAGATTGAGGACAGCGATTTCATGAAGATGTGCGCAGGAGCAGAATTAGCCATCATTCAGAACGCAATCACCAACAGGCAGGCTAACGTCAACGCTAGGGACTTCTACGACGTTACTCCGCTCATGTTCGCTGCAGAGAAGAACTCCGATCCCGAAGTCATTAACGCTCTCGTGAAGGCCGGAGCAGACCTCAACGCTAAGGACAAAGACGGCAGGACAGCCCTCATGTATGCCGCAAAGTCCAACCCAAAACCTGAGATAATCACTGCTCTCGCTAATGCCGGCGCAAACGTCAACGCTAGGGACACTAACAAATTAACCGCCCTTATGGTCGCAGCTAGACTGAACTCTTCCGCAGTAGTCAAGGCATTAGTTGATGCAGGAGCAGATGACTTAGCAGACAAACGCGGCTGGACTGCACTTTTCTGGGCTGCACGCTACACCAAAGATCCCGCTGTTATAGGCGTATTGCTCGATGCAGGAGCTGATCCCTTAGCTCGCGCTCATGACCTAGCAATCCCCCTAGACCACGCCAACAGGAACGCCAGCCTTATTAACACAAGGGAGTTCCTAAGACTTGAAGAAGAAAGCAGATAATCTATCTATATTTATAAGGAGGAATTATCATGAAGAAAACTAGACTTGTTGCGTTAGTCAACCTGTTAGCAATTACGGCATCTGCACTCCCGCCCGTCTATGCTGACACCCTCGAGGACAAGCTCAAGGCCAGAGAAGCAGCACTAACAGAGCGTGCGGTCAGTCTCTCGGGCAAAGAAATAGACCTTGAGGACAAGGAGCAGGAACTCAACCGCAGAAACGCCGAACTCGAGGCCATGTCCAAGACCATACAGGCCCGCAACGTTGAGAACACAGTACGTGAAATCGAGCTGGAGGACATGATGGCCAAGCTCAACAAGGATTCTGAACTTCTCGCAGCAAATAACCTCGCACTCGCAAGAGACCGTGAACAAGTTGACGTGATGAAGGCAGAAATTGAGCGCAGATCCGCCGAAGCCGACAAGTTAGCCCGTGAAGCCGCTGACAGAATAACTCAGGCAGAGTCCCGGGAAACTCTCGCCGCTGAACGTGAACGTGTACTCACAGCGCGTGAAGATGAGTTAGCCGAGAACTTGAGCAAGCTCAACCTTGAACGGGCAGAGATTCTTATGACGAGGCAGCAGAACGATGAAGAGGCAGCGAAGAAGTTAGCTGAACTAGACAAGCAGGAAAAGAACCTCAAGGCTGCACAGGAGATTTTCGCCGGAGAGAAAGCACGGCTCGCGAGTGAGAGAGAATCCCTCGAGTCAGAGAAGGCCGAAGCAGAGAAGACAGCTAACGAGGCTCGGTCACTCATGGCAGCCGCTAAAGAAAAAGAAGCTCAGGCAGACGAGATAATCGCCCGCAATGAGGAACAGGCTAACCGCATTGCTGAACTCGAGAAAGCACTTCAGGGCAAGAATGACCAGATAGCTGCTCTCCTGAACAAGACAGGCCCGCTCGTCGCAGAAAACCCGGTAGCATCAGACATCCCCGCCAACTCTTCAGTAACAGTTACCGACAACGGACTAATCAACTGGTCGGACGGCTCTATCCGCGCTAAAGGCTTGGGCATCCCTCCGGAGAACAAGAACGCCGAACAGGCTAAAGCTCTCGCACGCAGGGCAGCAATCGTTGACCTTCAGAGAAATATTCTCGAGACGATTCAGGGAGTGCAGATAGACAGCAAGACCACAGTGAAGGACTTCATGGCGAGCGACGAGATAAGTTCTGCAGTCTCAGGGACGATTCGCGGTGTTGAGGTCGTAAAGGAAGAGTGGGACGGTAAAACTTACGTCGTTTACGGTCAGGTCAGCCCTGAAAGACTCTCGGGTCCGATGTCTGACATCGCAAAGAACCTAAAGGCTCTCAAGCTCCCCAAAGAACCCAAGAAGAACGGTGCGAGCTTCACAGGACTGATTATTGACGTTAGGCATCTCAGCTTGTCCCAGCAGAAAGCGTTTCATGTTGTCGACGAGGCAGGAAAAGTAGTTTACGGCATCGAGTACGCAGACAAGAACATTTACAGCCAGATCGGATTATGCGCATACTTTGAGCGCATCGTCTATGAGGACAACGAATCACGTGTAGGCGATACTCCCCTTGTTGTCAGGGCAGAAGCTCTAACGAACGGCAACGCTGATATAGTCATCCCGAACGAAGCGGCCGCCCAGATCCGCAAGAACAGGGTAGATTTCCGCAAGGGCTGCAAGGTCATAGTGGTGAAGTCGTAATGAGAAGACTGACAGCAATAATTTTATGCCTCCTAGCAATAGGGGGCGTTTTCTCTGATACAGCGTTTGCGGCAAAGAAGAAGAAAGCTCCGGCCAAGAAGTCAGCTCCTGCTCCTGCACAGACTCAGAAGATGATTGAGGTGCAGGCAGAAGGTACAGCTCCCGTAATCGGCGACAGAAGAGGCGAAGCGAGACAGGCAGCATTGTACGAGCTGAACCGTGATGCTCTTGATAAGGCAATAGGCGTGTTTGTTGCGAGCGTTACTCAGATAGAGAACTACAAAGTTGTGAGCGACAAAGTATTTGCTCAGGCTACAGGTATCGTTAAACGCGTTCAGGTTGTCCGTGAGTGGGTTGACGAAAACAGCATCATGCATGTAGTAGCGTCATGCGGAGTCGTTGAGAAGGCATTAGACGGCGTGCTCGGCCCGGCTGTCATTTCTGCATTAGGCAACCCCCGCATTCTCATCATGATTGATAATCCGACGGTGCAGAGCGTAGTGCGTCAGGTGTTCGAGAAGGCGGGCTACATGATAATCAACCGTGAACGTGCTGAAAGGCTGCAGGAGATTGATGAAGACTATGCGCGCGCAATGAATGACCCCGCAAAGGCTAGGGAAGTTGCGAGGGATGCACACGCTGAAGTGCTGATTATAGGCTCGGGATCGGCGAAGCAGCTCATGGTGCAGAGCATCTACGGGCAGAAAATCTACAAGGTCGCGAGCAGTGTCCGTCTCGAGGCGGTCTTGGCCGACACGTCGGAGTCAATAGGTTTCTTTGATGCGTCGTGGCAGCCGTCAAGCTACAAGCAGGCTTCGTTCTCTTACTCTGAAGGTGCAGGAAAAGGCCTCAACATCTGCGCCAACAAAGTAGCTAATGAGATGGTGAACAAGATAGCCTATGCGCTGACATCAGGACGGGCTAACAGTCTGCCGGGCCGGACAATAAGCGTTCTGTTCACAAATATGGACTTCGGCTCATTCAGGAAGGTGAAAGATGCGTTGCTGGCCATCACAGGAGTTAGCAGCGTTGAGCAGAGGAAGTTTGCTAACGGCGAACTTCAGGCTGATGTAGTGCTTGACAAGTCGACGGAATATCTGGCCGGAGTGCTCTATGACTTAGGGTTTGAGATTACCGGGATGGCCGGGTCATCGATTGAGGCGAGGCGCAAAGAAGAATGAAGCGTGTAATGATGATAGCGTTAGTGCTGTGCTGCGTGATAGCTGGTAAGGCATTCAGTGAGTACAGCACTGATGACTTGCTGAAGATGACCGTGAACAGCCTCAAGGCAGACAGAGCGAGCGACACTGCATCAGTCCGGGGCGTAGGGAGGATAACTCAGAATGACTCAACGGGAATATTCCTTGCGAGGCGTGCAGCGATCTCTGACGCACAAAGAGGGCTGCTTATTCTGAAGCGTTCCCTTGAGGAAAAGAGGCCTCCTAGAATGGACAGCGTGTCGGGACATGTTCCGGGCTTAAGGGTTAAGGCTGAAAATGTCAGCGATGACCTGTACTTTGTGGAGGCAGAAGTGAGTCTCTCTGAGCTGTTAGGGCATAAGGCGAGAAATTACGCTCCTGACGATGAGGAGGAAGACGAAGAAGATTACGATGAAGACGATTACGACGACGCAGAGGAGTACGACCTATGAGGAAGATACTTGCTGCGGCGTTGGTGTTGATGATTTGTGCGTGTTCAGAGGCCTTTGAAGTCCCTAGCAGAAATATAACCGGCAGCTTGAGGTTTGAGCTTGATGAAGGACTGAGCGCAGAACTTTGCGGGATTGTGAGAGACATTAACGCTGATGGAGATATTAAGGACTGCGTGTTCACCTTGTTTCTGGTAACAGCCCGCGAGGATATGATGCTCTCTGTCTCGTCGGATGCAGTGTACAGCATACTCGGCAGGAAGTTCCCTGACTACTTGGGGGCTTCCGTCGCCGGGAATGCTTCCGAGTCGGAGATTATCGGCGAGTTCCCGACTCCTGTGTGGTTTGTTCACCGAGTGCCTGCGTCGTATGGAGAGCTGCCGAAGTTTTCGCGTATGCAGTTCGCGTTCAACGGCAAAAGCGTAACTCTCAGGGGTCAAGGCACTATGAAGTGGGAGGACTGGAAGAACGTAAATGCCCGGAGCAATGAGCTGCTGGAGCTGTGGGCGGAGACATACACGGAGCTGTCGGCTATGTACACGGAGAAGCAGAGTGTGAAGCCGTCGGCCGTTAAGCATGACATGAAGGCCTTAGAGGGAAGCCAGATATTCAGAGGACATCACTATAAAGTCTTCTACAAGATGAACGACTGGTTTGAAGCTGCTGTTGCCTGCCAGAAAATAGGCGGATACCTCGCAATAATCACCGATGATGATGAAAGGAGCTTTATTGAGTCAATCCTTCCTGTGAACACTAAGGACACTTCGCAAATCATGAATAGCCGTGAAGTTTTCTGGACAGGAGATATTACAGATACCAGCCGCCCGTTCAAGATAGTTTGGCGCAGGAAAAACGGGATGAGTTTTACTTACACCGACACCACTAATACCGCATATGCTTACATCTGCGAGTGGGATTACTAGAGGAGTGAATCATGAGGAGATTGCTTGCTGTTCTGTTGGTGCTGATGGTGAGTGCGTCTGCGGAGGGCTTCGAGGTTCCCGGCCGTGTCAGGACGGATGATTCAAGTTTCGGGCTTGATGACGGCCTGAGCGTGGAGTTCTGCGGTATAGTGCGCGACCCTGACGCTGAGGGCGATATTCGTGAATGCGTGTTTACCCTGTTCTTGGTGAGATCCCGCGAGGATATGACTCTCTCTGTCTCGTCTGGCACAGTGTATAACGTGCTCGGCCGGGAGTTCCCCGATTACTTGGGGGCTTCCGTTGCAGGGAACGCTTCCGTGTCTGAGATTGTGGGAGGCTTTCCGACTCTGGTGTGGTTTGTGCACAGAGTCCCGCTGTCTCATGGGGAGCTGCCGAAATTCTCGCGTATGCCGTTCACGTTCAACGGTCAGAGCGTGGAGCTTCGGGGGAAGTCTGCGGAGAAGTGGTCTGACTGGAAGAAGGGAGCTGCGGAGAAGAGCGGGGAGTTAGCGTTGTGGGCAGAGAATTCCCCTGATTTATCGTCAATGTATCCTGCAAAGTACGATGCTAAGTTTCTTGCTGACAGCCAAATTTTCAAGGGGCATCATTACAAAGCGTTCACGTCCGGGATGACTTGGTATGAGGCTGCTGCTGCCTGCCGTGAAATGGGCGGACACCTTGCACTGATAAATGCCTCAGACCGTGAAAAGGGTAAATTCATTCAGTTTCTTTACGAACTTTTTTTCAAGAATAAGCCCGACGACATCAATCCGACATACACCTTCTGGATGGGAAAAGCTAGTAAGCCAGCTTCTCAATGTCAATGTATGTTGTTTACTTGGAACGGCAGCAAGAAAGAGCTTCTCATAGGCATACAGGCGAACACAGTTACCGACGGCTTTATCTGCGAATGGGACTACTAGGAGAGTGAATCATGAGAAAAATACTTGCTGTTCTGTTAATGCTGATAGTGAGTGCTTGCTCAGAAGGCTTCGAGGTGTTAGGCCGTAACAGAGCCAATGATGATACTTTTAGGCTTGAGGGCGGGTTGAGTGTGGAGTTCTGCGGGATTGTCAGAGACCTCAACGCAGAAGGTGATGTGCGTGAATGCGTGTTCAGCCTGTTCATGGTTACGTCAGAGAAAGATACCCAGCTCAACGTGAGATCTGAAGCAGTGTATGACAGTTTCGGGCGGAAGTTTTCCGGGCCTATAGGTGTGAGCATAGCAGGTAACGGTACGCCCTCAGAGGTGATTGCTGAAGTGCCGACGCTCGTGTGGGTTGTTCACAGAGTGCCGGTGAGCGTGAGGGAGCTGCCGAAGTTCTCGCGCATGAAGTTCTGGTTTAACGAGGGAGAGGTAGAGCTTAGGGGCAAGGCATCAGAGTCATGGGAAGACTGGAAGCAGAGTGCAGGCTTAAGGAATGAGGCGTTGAGTGTGTGGCTGGAGACAGAGCCGGCATTAACGGAGATGTACTCTGTCATGAGGAATGCGCCGGATCTGAGCAAAGCTGCTAAGTTCAGAGGGCATCATTACCGTGTGTTCTATGAGCGCAAGACATGGCCGGAAGCAGCCAGAAGATGCGAGGAGATGGGCGGTCATCTTGTGGTGATAACGAGCCATGAGGAGCAGGAATTTATCAGGACAATATACCGTGCTGACAACTCGGGCAATCATGAACGCGGTCGTGCATGGATAGGGCTTCGTAAAGTCAACGGAGTGTTTAAGTGGGTAACTGGTGAAGTGCTGAATGCAGATTCATACACGTACTGGGCCTCAGGAGAACCGGATAATCAGGGAGATTACGTGCAGTTCTGGAAGTCAGAAAACTTCTGGGATGATATAGGTGAACGAAGGATAGCCTATATCTGCGAGTGGGATTACTGAGTGTATCATGTGCCCGTGTCTCTCTTGGAAAGCACAGCTATAATTACCCGCAGAAAGGAGAATGTTATCGTGAAAAAGTTTATTGCACTCGCTCTCGTGTTTATTATCTCAGGCTCGGCTCTCGGGGCATCACGCAAATCATCAGCTCCGGCCAAGATATACACGCCCAGACAGATTCCGCAGGACTTGTTTCTGCCGCATTACGCCAACCCTCAGGAAGTCGACATCATGAAGGGGAAAATGCACGTCAGCTTCAAAGGACTATTCAGGGGCGTAGACGAGTG
Source organism: Synergistaceae bacterium (assembly GCA_017445405.1). Classification (GTDB taxonomy): domain Bacteria; phylum Synergistota; class Synergistia; order Synergistales; family Aminobacteriaceae; genus JAFUXM01. The sequence goes on along the minus strand of JAFSUD010000050.1, from coordinate 10,745 downwards.
GGGGCGTTCTGGGGATTGGGTGTACTTTGCGTTCGCCGTAACTCCTCAGGAAGATATGTACCTCGCTGTTAGTCAGTCCGAGCTGTTTGACAATCACGCAAATATCTACAAGTATCATGCTGTTCCTGACATTGGAGGTGTAAGGGCTTTCGGGCGTGAAATCATTGCGGGAATAACTGTGCCTGTGCTGTTGGGAGTGAACATGCCGTTATCAGAGGCCGGAGAATATCCTTCAGTGTCGAGAATAACTGTAACGTTCAATGATGAAGCCCTGCAGTTCCGCAACATAATAGCAGAGGACTGGGGAACTTGGCAGGAACTCAGAGAGACTCTCGCTCTTAAGGACGGTGCTCACGAATGAGAAGACTCCTCGTCATAGCGTTAGTGTTAGTGCTTGCGGGTTCAGCTTCGGGGTTTGTTGTGCCTTCACCTGTGCATGATACGCTGAGAGTTATTCCCAGTGATCCCAGACTTCCGGCGTATAACAATCCGTTTGAGGCAGACATGGAGGAGGGGATGCTGCACCTCAGCTTTGTCGGAGCATTCCAGTATTTCGAGAAAGGTGCTCCCGGCGAGACGGTAGATTTTTACTTCACTGCTACGGCCAAGAATGACATGCAGATAACCATTGACAGCGGAGAGTTCTTTGACAGCAAGGGGAGGCGTTACCGTCATGACTGGTGGCACGAGATAGGCTACGAGAGAACAAGCAAGCGTGAGATTATAGCCGGAGTGCCTGTGCTGATAAAGTTTGTGTACAGAGTTGCAAGGCCTTCACCTGATGCTTTGCCTTCCGTTGCGAGGGTACGTTTCTGCTTCAACAATAGCTGGCTGGAGTTCAGAAATATCAAGCTGGAGACGTGGGATACTTGGCTGCAGGTGAGTCAGGAGCTAGGCCTCTAGAAAGGAGTGCAGACATGAGAAGGCTATTAGTTATTGCGCTAATGTTTGGAGTGATGGTGTCGTCAGGGTTCGTTGTCCCGGATAACGTCCCGGATTTACGTGAAGATATTCATGCTCCGAGAGTTATTCCCTTTGACTCTAAGCTCCCTAAATATGACAACCCGACGGAGATAGACCTCGAGGATGGGAATCTACACATCAGCTTCAAGGGTGTATTTCGTGGGATTGATAAGCAGAAAGATTATGTAGCTTTCGTGTTTGTCATTACGCCAAAGAAAGATATGATGCTGAATACTGGAAGAAGTGAACTATTTGACGGTAATGGTACAAGATTTGCTGACTGGCATCGTGTTTGGATTGGATACGACAATTCAAATAACCGCGAAATTATTGCAGAAATACCAATGCGTATGGTACGTTGGCACAAAATGCCTTCCAATATTGCCGGTGAACTGCCTACTATAGCTCGCGTGAACTTTATCTTTAACAATTCATCGCTGCAATACCGAAATATCAAGGCCGAAAAATGGAGCGTATGGGAAGAGCTAGCTAATAATCTTGGCATGAGTTCGAATTTATTAGAGCCATAGGAAGGAGCTTGAATTATGAGAAAACTTGCCGTGTTAGCGTTAGTATTATCGGTTATGGCATCAGTACCAGCGTCAGGCTTTGTTGTGCCTGATAACGCCCCGGATATTCATGAAGGCATCCATGCCCCGAGAGTTATCCCGAGCGATCCCAAGCTCCCTAAGTACGACAACCCGACAGAGATAGACATAGACGGAGGACTGCACATCAGCTTAAAGGGAGTATTCCGCCAAGTGAAGGAAAAACAGCCGACAGACTGGATAGCGTTTATTTTTGTGGCTGTTCCTCAGAACGATATGGTCATCAGTATAGGGCAGTCAGACATTTACGACGGCTCAGGCAATAGATTCACTGACAGAAGCACCCCATTGATTGGCCGCGACGTTACTTGGGAGCGCGAAATAATCGGCGGAATACCTATGCGCGTATGTGTATGGTTCAAGATGCCGCCTTCTGAGTCATCAGTCCTTCCGTCAATAGCCCGCGTCAACATAAATTTCAACGGCAAGGATAACCAGTTCCGCAACATCAAGACTGAAGAAGCCTCCGTATGGGAAAGTATCGCTGAAGAATTGGGGTTTGATAAACAATTCTCTTATTAGTGCACCACGCCGGACATCTCCCGGCAAAATATATACATACATCAAGGAGTGATAGTAATGAAGAAATATTCTCTCAAAGCCTGCACCGTGTTCATGCTGTTAGTCATGGCCGGTACATCATTCGCACTTAGTGCAGATGACTTCATCCCGCCGGTTCAGGAAGACGACCCAGCAAAGCGTGCCGAACTCCTCGCCGTCAAGGACGATTCCGCAGTCAGCACTGAACACGACGAAGCTCTCAACGCCGACGTAACCACTGCCCCGACTCTTCAGGACGCGATCAACAAGCTCATCGCCAAGCCACACGCAGGCTGCCAGATCGCCGGAGTCTCTGGAGCAGCAGCCTATACCCTCGTATCTACCGGACAAGGCCTCTACAACCCGAACCACAAGAACGCCATTGCCTCGCGCATTGAGCAGCGAAACGCATACGTCAGGGCTTTCATGGACGCTAAGGGAAGAATGGCCGCCTTCCTCTCAGAAGTTCCGGTGCAGGGCTTGACCAAGTTCGACAACACCGTAAACACCCTCACTGACTCGGAGCGCAGCCTTTCTAACATCACTACTAATCTGGAAGAGCGAGGCCGTGAAGTTATACCGCCGAAAGTTCTTAAGGGCTACGTAACTTACTCAGTGTTCGATGACGGCAAGGGCAAGGTGTTTGTTACCCTCGTCAGCAGTCCCAAAACACGCTCAATCTCCCGCACAGGCGAGTACGGTATCACAGCTCCCTCGCTCAAAGAAGGCCTTAACTCCGTAATCGCTGAGATCAAGAAAGGATTAATCCCTCCTGTAGGCGGAAGAATAATCGAAGTCCCCGGCACCGGCGAGACAGCATGGGTAGGCTTCGGCAGCTCAATAGTCCGCTACAGCCCGGAAGAAGACGTACAGGCAGAGCTGGAGCTTCAGGCAGAAAGGGTAGCAGAACTCCGCGCAGTTGACGGCCTCGCAGGAATACTCTTCGGAGACACTGTGCGCATGGAACGCAATTACGACGAAAATACCCGCCAGCTCAAGAAGAACTATGATGAGCTGCAGAGAACTGACCCTGTAACCGGCGGAACAGTCAGCGAGATTAGGGAGTACGAGAATCACGTCCGGGAGATGCGCAACACGTTATCCAGCAGCGAGGCAATCAAGAGCATTCGCAACAATATACTTCCTCCCGGAATCATGAGGCACACAGAGATAGATGAAGACTCATACTTTGCCTACGGAATAGCTGTGTACGTTCCTTCTGCCAGCGAGAGAGTGATAACAATCATTCAGAGTATGGATAACCATATCGGCGGGACTCCTCCCGAGCCAGATAAGCCATCACCAGAGCCAGATCCGAATCTGAAAATGAAGCGGGGTCCTTCAGGTGTCATCAATCAGGATCTCGATTAAGGCATTATGCGCAATGTTGGCCCTGCTGTGCCTGACACTTCCTGTGAGTGCTTCAGACCTTCAGAGCACAATCTCGGCGTTCACGAATGAGCTTCACTCTCTGCCGAAGACTCTCGGAGACTCGCTCTCGGCTAACCTCGTCCGCGAGCACTCGGGACTCTCAGCCTCACTAGTCAGCGGCTCGGGCAATGTCTACTCTCTCGTCGTCCTCCCACGACGCGGGGACTCCGAACATGACATCTCTGCGGAGCTTGAGATTGCTGCACAGAACAGGGCACTCATGCAGGCAAGTACACGGCTGGCATTCTTCGTAGGGCAGGGAGGAGTCGACCGAAAGCTCTTCAGGTACGATGACGCACTCGGGACGGCACTGCTCACGTATTATCAGGCAGAGATAACAGGGCACAGGATGAGCGGCATTCAGACAGCCTCAGATGTTGTTGACGGTTACGTTCTGGGCTTGGCCTGGCTCGACTCACGGACTGCGGGGACTCTCTCGGACGCAATCCCTGAACGCGGGACTCTAGACGATGATTATTGCCGCTTCCTCTACAGGAATCACGCCGAACGTCTTTTCCGTGAAGGGAAGTACACTGAAGCGTTGCCGGTCTTCAGGAACATTCACGAGTTCAGGTGGAGCGATGTAGATGCGTATCTTGATGCGTCAGAGTGTTTCTTGAGATCCGGGCAGCCTGAAGAGTGCGTGAAGCTGCTGCGTGAACTCAGAGCGGAACTTGACGGCAGGATGTCCAGCTTGCATCTCCAGCGCATGGGCAGGCTCTACCGTGAAGCAGGGGATAAATCATCTGCTGCAGAAGCTCTCAGGTCAGCCCGCAAACGTCTTCATGAAGAACAGAGAAAGGGGAATCAGTAATCATGACCAAGAAATTATTGTGCGTATCACTGTTATTGATGCTGGCTTTGTGCTCGGTGTCAGAAGCTACGATGCTCAAGAAGGGCAAGCTCTCAGATCAATACCCTGACCCTCCCAAGCAGCAGAAGCAGAATCACCAGATACTCCCGAAGCGCGGAGATATAGGCGTAGTAGTTGACGGCACAGACAGCATGCATGTGTCGACGACTGAAGCAATGATCATTCAGGAACTCGTGAATCACGGCTACAGGGTGGTAGATGAGAAGAAGATTAAGCAGATGAGGATGGCAGCAGCCAGAGCACAGGCAGCCCGTTATGCGTTCGAGGGAAACATAGCTGGCCTTCTGAAGGTCAACGGCCATTACAGCGCGGCGGCTACAGTGTGTGCCCGTGTACGTGCAGGACAGCCGGTCAGGAACGAACTCGGAGTCTTCACCGGGACAGCGACGATCTCTCTTCTTGCCGTAACGAGTCGGGGCACGAAGCTCGGCGGAGACATGGCGCAGGGAAAGGCTCTCGGCTACACGGTCGAGGAGGCACAGCAGAACGCCATCAATGAGGCTGTACGCAATGCCCTCGCGCAGATCTTCTAGGTGGTGAGTCCCATGAGACAGGCAAGAATATTACTGCTGTCTGTGCTTGCTGTGATGGTGTGCGCCTCATGTGCTTGCTGTGAGGACATAGTGAGGATAGCCATAGCAAAATTTGAGAGCGCGACGAGTGAGGCTACTGACCAAGATGCAGCCTCAATCACAGACATCTTCACTGACACAATGATTCACACGCGGAGCATAGCAGTTATTGAGCGCACACGTCTCGAGGAAGTCTTCCGTGAACAGAGAATGAGCATGTCCGGAGTGCTCGATCCCTCGACAGCAGCAAAGGCCGGAAAGCTGCTCGGGTGCAAGTACGTGATTCTGGGTTCTGTAACTCAGCTCAGGGAGGACGAGACGAAGATTCACAACAAGAACACGACGACGACCAAGCGGACAGCAGAGGCGACACTTTACGCGCGCGTAATAGACACGGACACCGGAGAGGCTGTCTATTCTGATTCGTACACCGCCAAAGTATCATCAAGATCCGAAGAAGCCCGCAGCAGGGAGTACGGCATCAACCGCGGGCTGTCAGGCATGAAGCAGCAGGCTATAACGAACGCGGCAAAAGTGCTCTCGAGCAAGATACGCGAGGCAATCGTTGACGAATCTGCACGTGTCATAGCAGTTGACAGGGGAATAATTACCCTGAACAGAGGCGCGTCATCCGGAGTTCATGCCGGGGATATGTACTTGGTGTACATGGATGGCGAAGAGCTGAGGGACTTAGACGGTACAGTCTTGGGACGCGAGGTTCAGAACATCGCGGTAATTGAGGTGTATGAAGTTCAGGAGAAGTACAGCCGTGCGGGAGTGATCAAGCGCAAGACGCTGACGAAGCAGAGCTACACCGGCAACCCTTCATTAATAGAAGTTGGAGACAAGACGCGCTATTTGTCGAAGGAAGAGTCAGACGCAATCATCAGGCAGGGAGTGTTCATAGGCAGGAGGCCGGGAATTGGGGACGACTTCATCATTGACGGCCCTCGTCCGCCCCGGCCAAGACCTGAGCCTGCGTATGGCATGGAGCGGACATCAACGAGGCCTGAGAAGGTGATAGCAGGATATGACATCTCCGAAGATGACAAGAAATCCCGAATAGCAGCCCACAAGAAGCTGATTCGCAGCAATGCACGGGATCGCAATACCTACAACGGCTATGTTGCATTAGCGAACTCGTACAGCGGAGATTACTTAGCAGCATATCAGGCAGGAGCGACGGCGTTAGCACTAGGGATGAAAGACGAAGCGCGTGATTGGTTCGACCGTGCACTCTCAATCAACCCTGACTACAAACCTGCTCAGGACGGCAAAGCGAAATCACGTTAAGGAGGAATATATGTTATGAGAAGAATAATTCTTGCGGTGTTATTGTTAGCAGTAATAGCAGCTCCCTCATCTGCAGCAGATACGGTGAGGATAGGCATCATGAACTTTGAGAACCGGGCGAACGGTCTCTCGAATGCACACGTCCGGGCAATCACTGATGTGTTTACGAGAATGCTTGCAAATTCGCCTTCAGTGTCAGTGATAGAGCAGGACAGATTAGACGCAATAGCCCGCCAGCAGAAAATGAGCATGTCCGGCATGATAGACCCTAGAATGCTTGTCGAGGTCGGACGCATTGCAGGCTGCCAGTATGTTCTGGTCGGAGCAGCGACGAAGTTCAACAAGACGAGCAAGAGCACGGGCTTCAAGGGGATATTTGCGGAGATAAAGACTGAGGCGAACATCACACTTGACGCACGCCTGATAGACACGAAGACGGGAGAAGTTGTTCTCTCTGCCTCAGAGACAGGGAGCGCGACACACAAGCAGTCAGCCTCAAGTCTCGGAGGAGTTACGCAGACGCAGGACGTTGCAGGAGGACTCGAGGACTCGGCGATTGAGGAGGCGGTCTCGCGGATAAGCCAGCGTGTACTGGAGGCAGCAGTGGGAGACTACATGCAGGTGCTCGGCATCGACGGCCGGGATATTATGCTGAGTATCGGAGCGATCTCCGGAGCACGGAACGGAGCATTATTCCGTGTGAACGCAGAGGGCGGGGAGATAATGGACATGCGCGGAAACGTGATAGGCCGGCGGTCAAAGGCAGTAGCGATAGTTCAGATTGTGGAAGTCGATAACGAGTTCAGTATTGCGCGTGTTATCAAGGACGGCGGGAATGCCTCTCTGATTCGCAGGGGCGACAAGATCCGTGCAGTCTCGAACGGTGAAGCCCAGAGCCTCATCAAGAACAAGGAGCTTGCGTCATCAAGGCCGAGAAGTTTCGGTGATGCCTCTGACAATGACACTAAGGACTACCCTGCCGCTGATGCCCCAGAGCCGGTAAAGCCTGAACGCAGAACATCAGGCTCGCTCGAGAACGAGTCGACGAATCCCGAGAAGGTGATTCCGACATACGGCCTCGCGGACGGAGAGACGAAGGCACGCATTCAGCTTCACAAGAACCTGCAGAAGTCCGGCAAGACCCGCAACGTCTACAACCGCTATGTTGAGCTTGTAAGGACTCACGAGGGAGATTACTTGGCAGCGTATCAGGCAGGAATGACAGCACTTGCATTAGGCATGAAGCAGGATGCTATGCAGTGGTTTGACAAAGCACTTGAGGTGAATCCGAACTATGTCCCGGCACAGCAGGCAAAGGAGAACCCTAACGCAGCGGCCTCAGGCAGAAGACGCAAGAGGAAGTAGCGTGAAAAAAGTTAGCTGCTCAAAAATTACGTAGAAATAAATTGTGTGAAGATTAATTCTGGTATACAATTCTACGCGTAATCCCGAGGAGGCAAAAAAATTTATGAATGAATGTATATTCTGCAAGATAGCAAGCGGAGAAATCCCCACAAATTACGTCTACAGTGATGAGAACGTTGTAGCCTTCAACGACCTTAACCCGCAGGCACCGGTTCACGTGCTCGTCATTCCCAGACAGCATTACGCCTCCTCCGCAGCTGTTGATGATCCTTCAGTGTGGAGCAGTCTTCTGGATAGTGCAGTAAAAGTTGCCCGTTCTCTAGGCCTCGAAGAGAAAGGCTACCGAATGGTGATCAATACCGGCGAGCAAGGCGGGCAGTCAGTACCGCACCTCCATTTGCATTTACTGGCGGGACGCAATCTCGGATGGCCTCCGGGATAAATGCCCTGCTGAAGAGTGAGATTCTGAAGGGAGGGAATGAATCATGACAACCGTAACCCGCAAAGACGGCGAGACTCTCGAAGATACCCTGAAGCGTTTCAGACGTGAAGTAGCCAGAGTAGGAACACTGAGAGAAGCCCGCAGACGCGAACATTACGAGAAGCCGAGCGATGCGAAGAAGATCAAGCGCGCCGAAGCAGCCCGTAAACGCAAGAGTATGCGCCGAAGAAGTATAGGCTAAACGAAACAGGCACTAACTGGGGGGCTGAAGAAAACGGCCTCCCTTTTTGTTACCAATAATAAGGAGGAATAAATAATGTCATTGATGCAGGACATAACGCACGATCTTACGCAGGCCATGAAGGCACGTGAAGAACCCAGGCTCTCAACGTTGAGGATGCTTAAAGCCGAGCTGCAGAAGTTACAGGCGGACAAGGGTAAGAGCTACGAGATAGTTGATGCAGATGTTCAGGCGGTAATAAAGAAACTCATCAAGCAGAGGAAAGATGCAGCCGAGCAGTATTCAGCCGGAGGGGCACAAGACCGGGCCGAGTCTGAACTTGCGGAAGCGAAGATACTAGAGCCTTATTTGCCGCAGCAGTTGAGCGATGAATCACTTGACGCAATAATCAGGGAGGCAGCAGAAGAAATTCACGCCTCAAGCCCGAAGGATATGGGCAAACTGATGAAAGCCGTAATGTCGAAGGCAAAAGGTCAGGCAGACGGAGCAAGAGTGAAGGAAAAGGTGAATGCGTTTCTGAACAAGTAAAGAGGTAAGATGAAAGCCGGGGTTTTCTGTGTCCCGGCTGTTGTATTCTGAAGGGTAATTACGAAAAGTCTGTTTACTGGATTGATTGAGCCGGAATTTTATACCCAAAGTTTCAATCTGTCAAATCTACACATCAAAGAAGGAGTAATTTACATGTTGCATTTTACGCTTAACAATGGGCTTGAAGTTCCTGCAGTGGGCTTCGGGACATACAAGGCCTCACGAGAGAGCATGGAGTTAGCAATTGAGGCAGGTTACAGATATTTTGACACAGCATCTTTTTACGGCAACGAAGGCATGTTAGGCGAGGCACTCAGGAAGAGCGGAATAGCCCGGGAAAAATTCATGATAGCCTCTAAACTCTGGAAAGCAGATTTAGGCTACACGAGCACGCTTGAGGCACTTAACCGGACTCTTGAGGCACTGGGAACAAGTTATGTTGATGTGTACCTGATTCACTGGCCGAGACCTGATTTGTCGCGTGAGGACTGGAAGGAGCTAGACCGTGAGAGCTGGCGGGCAATGGAGGAGATGTATTCTGCAGGGAAGATTCGTGCGCTGGGGCTGAGTAATTTTCTGCCGTATCATGCGGAAAATATCATGTCTTGCTGTGAGGTGAAGCCTTCGGTTGCGCAGATGGAGTTTCACCCGGGGTACACGCAGACGTTTGCGCTGGAGTATTACCGCGAGAGAAAGATTCAGGTGCAGGCGTGGAGTCCGACAGCGAGAGGGAGAGTGCTCGATGACGTGCTGCTTCAGGAGCTTGCAGGGAAATATTCTGTGAGTGCGGTGAAAATCTGTCTTGCCTTCTGCGTGAATGAAGGAGTAATGCCATTGCCGAAAGCCTCAAGCATTGAACGGCTGCGTGAGAACCTTGACGCAATGAACTTGACGCTAGAGCCTGAAGACATGATGCGCCTTGAGAACATGCCCCCGTTAGGCTGGGGAGGAGAACACCCGGACAGGGAGCGTGTGAAGATATGAGATGCATCACGAAGCAGACAATCAGCATTGAGATACTAGCTGACGACGGAATTTCAGCGGGAACGATGATCGGAAAATTTTACGCTGATGAACTGAGAATTGAGAGCATGAAGATTAAGCGGGAATATCTCACAGCAGATTTACTCAGGCAGTCAGTTTTTGCGATGGTTGATGTCGGACTAATCAGAGGAGCGAAATGTATTACATGGTGTTACACCGAGCCGCTAGGAGTAGATTACACTGACAAGAAGAATGATCCGTATTATCTTGCAGTGTTCCCGATGATGATATTCCGGCCAGAACTTGAGCTGACGAGGGAGCCTTCGAGCGGAGAATATTACATTAATTTTTCTGAGCTTCCGCAAAAATTATGGCATGACCGTTACACACCTGAAAGGCTCGACGCACTCGGAATACAATTCCTGCCCGTTGAAAGCCTTACGGAATATTACAGCCAGTTTGATGAAATCGTCAGCTCTGACAGAGAAGCTGAGACGAGCCGCATAATGGTGATTAACGGAGAGCTTGCAGGCTGGTGTCTGAGCATGGAGCTGTCTGAAGATGTAGCAAGAATATCACCTGTTTATGTTGTGAAGAAATTTCGTCCCAAGAGAACCGGTGTAATAATGGAAGGCCATGTGATGAACATACTGAAGCAGAAGTATTCGGGTATACGCCTGTATTATGACAAGAAGCAGGATGCTCATCTGATACAGTTTTACTCGTTCTATTTCGGGAAGGCATTCACTGAGACGGCACGAATTTTCAGGCTTGAAATTAAGCTGAGATCGTAGTATATTTTCACCCATACACATATTTCACCCATACACATATTTCACCCATACACATATTTCACCCATACACATATTTCACCCATACACATATTTCACCCATACACATATTT
>JAFSUD010000049.1 GCA_017445405.1 Synergistaceae bacterium | reverse complement strand
TGATGTGATTACCTTTCTGAGTTCAGCACATGCAGCTTCAAGCTCATCATTCACGATAATGTAATCGTACTCGCTCCTGAGTGATCGCTCCTTCTCTGCGTTGGCGAGACGTACCCGCAATGCTGACTCACTCTCTGTGTGCCTGTCCCTGAGTCTGCGCTCGAGTTCCTGAATCGACGGAATGTCCACGAACACGAGCAGCGCATCCGGAATCTTCTCCCTGACCTGCAACGCTCCCTGAACGTCGATCTCCAGCAGCACATTATTTCCTGCCTCAAGCTCCCTCATCACGTCGTCCTTCAGAGTTCCGTACATGTCATCATGAACGTGTGCATACTCGAGAAATCTTCCCTGCTTCACCCATTCAGTGAACTGCTCGTGCGTGATGAAGCGGTACTCTCTCCCGTCAAGCTCGCCCGGTCTTGGCCGTCTCGTCGTGCATGAGATGGAGTAGACGAGATTCGGGATGTCCGCAAGTGCATGTTCACGCAATGTGCCTTTGCCTGCACCGCTCGGGCCGGAGAGCACAAAGAGTCTCCCTACTCTATGTTCTGAATCTGTTCGCGCATTCTCTCTATACATGTTTTCGCCTCAACTACTCCCCACCTGAACTGGGCATCATTCACCTTTGACCCCATAGTGTTAGCTTCTCTGTTCATCTCCTGAATCAGAAAGTCTAAGCGTTTTCCTGAAGACTCCGGAGACTCCATGACCTGACGGAATTTCTCGCAGTGTGCCTCGAGCCTCACTATTTCTTCTGACACGTCCCACTTGTCCGACATGAGCGCGACCTCCTGAGCGACTCTGTTTGCGTCAACCTCTAAGCTGTAGTGCTCCATGACGTTCTCGATCCGTGTGCGCAGGGACTCGAGAGCCTCAGCGTTTGCGGTCTCCCAGCGTTCCTTGAGGGACTCGGTGAGCTTCAGGAGAATGTTCAAGTCAGCCTCTACCTTTGCCTTGAGCTTGAGGCCTTCGGATTTCTTCATATCCATCAGTGAGTTCACAGCCCTCATGACGAGATCGTCCCAGACTTCAGGGGTATCATGTGCTGCCTGTTCGGCTAAGTTGTTGTTCTCGTCGGACACTCCGGGAATCAGCAGGAAGTCCGTAATATCTGTAGGCTGTTCCAAGTGATTGCGCTTCGCTATCTTCCGCACCTGATTCAGAAGGTTCATAAGGCCCTCTTCGTCAAGAATCGGGATGCGTGCTCCGGGATTCCATGCTATCTCTGCAGAGAGCTTAACCTTGCCGCGTGTGATTGAGCCTCTGAGCAGATTAATTATTCTGTTCTCGAGTGATGATAATTCTCTGGGAAGCCGTGCGGAGAAGTCCTGATACTTGTGATTCACTGACGTAATCTCTACCAGGACAGTACCCCACGAAAATTCCTGAGAACTGCTCCCGAATCCTGTCATGCTCAGAAACATAGATTATCCCTCCGCTTCAAGTTTCTTCATCGCGTCATTGAGGCTGTCCATGATGATTTTTCTGCCCTCTTTGCTTGCGTAAACTTCATCACTGAATCTCAGCGGCTCTCCGAACGTTATGCGGAGCTTTGTCGGCTTGATGAATGCTGCTCCCGGAGGCATTGACCTGAACGACCCGTGAATGAATGCCGGAAGTATGGGCGCGTGCGTGTGCGATGCGATGACTGCGACTCCTCCCTCGAGCGGCTGTAGTTTGCCGTCTAATGTCCGTCCGCCTTCAGGGAAGATGAGTACGTCGCTGCCTTCCTGATAGAGCTTCATGAACCCCTTCAGTGCTCCGGCTGCTGATGCGTTGTTCTGGCGGGATACGGGAACTGCTCCTAGTGCCCGGATACATGCTCCGAACAGCCAGTTAGTGAACAGTTCCTCCTTTGCGAAGTAGCGAAGCCTTCTCGGGAAGAAGCAGCCCACGATTACGGGGTCGAGATTGCTTGCGTGATTGCATGCAACAATAAATCTCTCGTCTTTGGGGAGCTTGAAATGCCACCTTGATGTGCACCTGTTCCAGATAATGAGTAACAATTTCAGGAAGTTCCTGACTATTGCGTAAAATACCTTGTTCTGTTCTGTCTTCATTGGGATAATGCCGCCTTCACATGGTCAAGTATAAAGCTGAGTACCTGATTCTCCGTCATGTCCGAAGTGTCAAGATACACCGCACCTTCCGGAATGCTCAGGGGTGCAGTGTCGCGCGTAGAGTCGTTTTTGTCGCGTTCAATGATTGCCGAAAGTATCTCGCCGTACTCCGTATCGCTTTGCGATAGATCTGCCTCCTTGCCCGTGCGTTGAAAATAGCGTCGTCTAGCTCTTGCTTCCGGACTCGCTGTCAGGAAGAACTTCACCCGTGCGTTTGGGAACACGACGCTTCCGACATCACGGCCTTCTGCGACTATAGATCCGTGTTTCTCCTGTTCCTGCTGGAGTCCGAGCAATGCCTGACGCACAACAGGCAGCGCAGAGTACACAGAGGCCAGCTCGTCAACTTCGGGAGTCCTGATTTCTCCGCTCACGTCAAAGTCATTCACTAAGACCTTGCCGTCTCTAAGTTCTACGCGGATCTTGCTCAGGGCTTCACGCAGATATTCTTCATTGCCGGGTTTGACTTCTGCTTCTGCAAGGATGAGGGCGATTGCGCGGTAGATTGCTCCTGTGTCGAGATAGTTTATGCCCAGTTCTTGAGCTGCACGCTTGGCTATGGTGCTCTTGCCTGCTCCGGCCGGGCCGTCTATCGTAATTACGTATGACAATTTCTCTACAGCCCCGTCATGTCGCCCATGTCGTTGACGACGTTGCTCACAAAGTCGACCATCTCGGAGAGGAGACTCTCGAAGTTCTTGATGCCGAGACGCTCTATAGTCTCCGGGAACATGTAAGTCTGCAGTCCGTCAGCTCCCAAGCCTATACCGAGCATGAGGCATATTGTGTTCGAGAGAGTTACCACGTCCAACAACGGCTGATGCTGTTTCTTGTCGTCCGGCAGGTCATTAGGCCTGTGATGATATGCTACGGCTATCCTGTAGGCTTCGGGCATGTCCCATTTGCCCACAAGAATCTCGCCTATTGCTGAGTGGTCAAAGCCCAGCACTTTCTGTTCTGCTTCTGTGAACGGAATATGCTTCTCCTCTACCATCTTCACAATTATTCCGTAGCCGAACCTCACGTAGTCATTGAGAATAACTTTGCCGATGTCGTGAAGCAGCCCTCCGACGTATGCATCTTCTGTGCTGACCTTGTCGGTTATCTGAGCCAGTTTTCTGGAAGTGTACGCAACCATCAATGAGTGCCGCCACAGTTCGCCGCGGTCAAGTGCGTAGCCGGATAGGCCTTTATCCATTGCGGAATACACAGTTGCAGCAAGAATTATGTTGCTCACGCTCTTATAGCCCAATAACGCTATTGCCTCAGAAATGTTAGAGATGTTGCGGGTCATTCCGTAGGCAGCAGAATTAGCCAGTTTCAGGATGCGCAGAACTAAGCCCTCATCACGCGAGAGACTCTGAGCTACGTCTGCAGCATTGCTCTCCGGATCATTGAGCTTCTTCATTGTCTCCATAACGAACTGCGGAAAAGACTTTATGTCCTGCATCTTGCTGATTATCCGCGTCTTTATCAGTTCTCGGGATTTCTCATCTATTTCACTCACGGACTCTGCCCCCTTCTGTGAATAAGTTATATGTGTTATACTTTGCCGCTTTCAAATATTTTAGTGTACAGCTCTGAAAATGACAAACTTACGTGTTCGCCTGTGCCCAGACTCTCAAGAATCATGTTGCCTATCCTCCGTCGTATCAGCCGCTCGACTCTGAAGCCCGCCTCCCTTGCCATGAGCCGCACCTCTCTCTTCATGCCCTCAATGATTACCACGCTTACCCACTGATTCTCGGGTTCACGCTCCATGACGTTTACGCTCACAGGGATAACGTGATGCCCTTCCTCAAGCTCGAAGCCCCTGCGCCAGCGTGATAGCTGTTTTGCGTTGATGGGTATGTTCAGGAGAGCCTCATACTCTTTGTGAATCTGCTTTGACGGGTGAAGAATGCTCTGCGTGAAATCTCCGTCGTTCGTGAGGATCAAGAGGCCTTCGCTTTCACGGTCGAGCCGTCCGACAGGGTAGAGTCTGCCCTTGCGTTCAGGGATGAGGTCAACGACTACGGGGTCGTACTTGTCGCTCACTGCGCAGACGTAACCTGCGGGCTTGTTGATGACGTAGTACTCATGTTCCGAGAGAGTGAGAGGCCTGCGGTCGAGAGTTACGGTGTCGTTCTCAGTGTCGACCTGAAAGAAGGGAGCGAGGACGATTTTGCCGTTGACTTGGACTCTGCCTGAGAGGATGACGTTTTCGGCCTTGCGACGTGAAGCGACACCGCAGGAAGCTAGAAATGCATTAAGCCTCATGATGTCCTGTCCTCCTGTAAATTGCGCCCTGCCTTGCCATTCTTCGGAAACTGCCAGCCTGAAAGAAGGGAGCGGGGACGGTTTTGCCGTTGACTTGGACTCTGCCGGAGAGGATGACGTTTTCGGCCTTGCGACGTGAAGCGACACCGCAGGAAGCGAGAAATGCATTCATGATTGCCCACTCTCTCGTATCATGCTTCCTGACCAGATGAACAATCTCTCTGACAGCTCATCAAAGCCTGAAGCCTTGCCGGGACAAAGTATCTCCCGTTCATCATGACTCACCAGCTCCGAGAGTTCACGGTGATTCCTGACGTAGTGCCCCGTTTCCCTGAAGTGCGAGGCTTGAATCACAAAAGCTGCAGATTTATAGAGTCCCGAGAGAATGCCGGAGTCCCGTTCATGCAGAAAGTTATGTACACATGCATGATATATATTGCAGACTCCGGAAAGCACAGCATGATTTACTGCCTCATCACTCACCAGAGCGAGGACTTCATCAAGACTCCCCCTGATCGGCACTGTGTCATAGCAGAACTGGAAGAGGTCTGAAGCCTCCCAGTGCAAAAGCTCATCACGTCCGGAGACGAATCCGCATATTTTGCTGCGTTCGGGGACATCATCAAGCACTGCGCGGTATGTCCGCAAGTCATTCATTGTAAGGCTGTCGAGAATCACGGCCACATCAATATCGCTTGATTCCTTTGCCTCGCCTCGTGCATAGCTCCCCTGAAGCCCCATGAACCATATACGCCCCGGAAAAGCCGCCTCGAGCCTTGCCGAGAACACCTCAAGCCACGCGTCAATATCAATCATTACCGCTTTGGATTCGGGAGGAGTCCCATCGCAGGGTAAATCTCGTTCATAGTCTGCCTCGCGACCCGTCCTGCACGTTCCGCACCGTCAGCAAGTATCTCATCAAGCAGTGCCTTCCTGCCCTCATACTTGGCCCGCCTCTCGCGCACAGGGTTCATCATTTCCTGAATGTGTGCGTTGAGCTTCTTCTTGCAGTCTATGCAGCCTATTCCTGCAGTTTTGCAGCCTTCACAGATTTCTGCTTTCTCTGCGCCGTCGGGGTTGAAGACTTTGTGTAAGTCCCACACAGGGCACTTCTCGGGATCGCCGGGATCAGTGCGCCTCATTCTTGCGGGATCGGTCATCATCGTGCGGAGCTTCTGCCACATCGAGTCTGCCGATTCGGAAATCTCTAACGCGTTGCCGTAGGACTTGCTCATCTTCCGGCCGTCTGTGCCGGGAACTTTCGGAGTCGCTGTGAACAATGGCTGAGGCTCGACTAACAGCCCCTCTCCGAAGAAGTTGTTGAACCGTCTCACTATCTCGCGCGCAAGCTCTAAGTGCGCTGCCTGATCCTCGCCCACAGGGACAAACTCGGCCTTGTAGAGCAATATATCCGCTGCCATCAGAACCGGATAGCCCAAGAAGCCGTATGTGCCCAAGTCCTTATTCTTGATGTTGTCGAGCTGCTCCTTGTAGGTCGGATTCCTGTAGAGCCAGCCTAACGGGGTAATCATTCCGAGCGCGAGGGCTAACTCTGCGTGCTGGGGTATGTGCGACTGAATGAACAGCGGGGATTTCTCGGGATCTAATCCTACAGCGAGCCAGTCAAGCAGTGCCGTGTAGGAATATTCGCCGGTGTTTGCCGAGTCCTCGTAGTTAGAGGTGAGTGCGTGCCAGTCAGCTATACCGTAAAAGCACTCGTAGTTATCATCATTCTGAAGCCTGACAAAGTTGCTCAAAGCTCCTGCCATATGCCCCAAATGAAGAGGGCCGGTTGGTCTCATAAGGCTTAATACTCGTTTCATGTCTGTATCTCCTACATTCTCAGCGGTGAGGGTAATGCTTTCACGTCAAGAATTACCGTCTCAGTTCCGCATTCTGAAATTTTCCGTGCAAGTTCGGGAATCGCTGCTCTCTCCATCTCGCCGTGATTGATGAGGCCTATAGCTAATCCCTCATTCACTGCGTCAGCTATCTCGTGATACTTCATGTCCGCTGTAAGGTAAATATCTGCTTTCTTGTGCAATGCCTCTCTCCAGAACTCCGCACCCGAGCCTCCGCACAATGCAGCGCGCATAATCTCTTCAGTGTGTCCGTAGCAGTCAATGTGTGAGAGTCCCCACGCGGACATCACGCGCTTCATGAACGCCTCCGCACTCTCAGGCTTCCTCAAGACTCCGACGACTCCGAAGTCAGCGAGAGACTCCGTCTCAGCGAGTCCCAGTAATGCAGCTAATGTGTCATTCACTCCTCCGGGGGCTTTGTCCCAGTTCGTGTGCGCAGCTATGATGTTCACGTCCCTGCGTATGGCCTCTCGGAGAGTCCTTCCCTGCTCGGAGTCATCTGTGAGTCTCTTCATCGGCCTGAATATCAGCGGGTGATGAGTTACGAGGACGTTGCAGCCCTGATTAGAAGCCTCTATGACTGCTTCGCTCACTGCGTCGAGACACACAGCAACTTTCCTGACCTCTGCGTTATAGCTTCCGGCCAGGAGTCCGGAGTTGTCCCACTCTTCAGCGAGGGAGAAAGGCGCGAACGAGTCTATGTGAGCGAGTAAACCGCGTACCTTCATGAGAATCTGCGCTCCGGGAAGAATGACTTCACACGCCCCAGAAAATCATCAATCATTGAAGGCGTGTGTATGAACTCAGGGTTGCTAAGGTCAAGCTCTATGCAGTTAAGGTCTTCCGCAATTTCTGACCTCACGAAATCAAGAAACGGCATGTAGGCATCATAGAGACTCCTCCAGTAATCTTCACCTGCATCTATCTCGTCCTGTCTGCCCCGAGCATGTATGCGCCTCATGATTTCCTCAAACGGGCACCGCACAAGCACTAATAGTTTGGGCTTCTTGACGTAACGGAGGAGCGAGTCATAAAGAGTGAGGTAACATCCGAGCTGGCTGTCTGTGAAATAGCCGTCCCTGTAATAGAGTTTCGCATAGACTTTATCGCCGAATATGCTTCGGTCTAAGATGTAATCTGTCTCTTCACTGGCACACAGATATTGTGCAAAACGCGTTACCAAAAAATTTAGCTGCATGGGGAAAGCCCACCTGTTATCGTGATGAAAGCGGCTCAGCAAGTCTAGAGGGTCTCTGAACTCTTCAGGCATTATCTTGAAGCCCAAACGTTCGGAGATGAGATTTACTATTGTAGATTTTCCGCTGGCGGTCATTCCTTCAACAATGATTTGAATCTGACCCAATATATATTTAGCTCCTTTGTGTATGTATGTGTAAGAATTATGCGATTATACCAGATTGCTTAGAGCACACAAAAACTCCCCCCGCTTTTCCAGGGAGGAGTCCGTTATTCTTGTCCGTCTAGTCTTTCTCGAGCTGGACGCAGTATCCCGTAACAGTCAGCACGTATTCATCTGCATCACTCTCGGAAACACCTCTCGGCGCAAACGATATCCTCGCCGGTGAACATGAGCCGTCTGTGTAGAAGTAGATGACTTCGGGCTCAAACTTCCACCCTTCACCGTCAGGAATATCCTTCATCTTCACCTTCTGCCACTCTAGAACCACAGGTTTGTTCCTTGCCGTTCCCAGAAATGCGCTGAGGCTGTTTTCCGGGTCTTCCTTCTTCTTGAGGGCTTCAGCGACAATCACGCCCCTTGCTGAAGTTATCCCGTGCTCAATGGAGAACCGCACAGGTGTCCCTGATAATGCCATGTTCCCGGCCTGCTCGAACGCTCTCTGAAGTATTGCAGATGCGGGCTCAAAGTAGAATGACAGTCTCGGCAAAGCTACTCCGGCGAGTGTGCCGATGATTACGAGAACTATCATTATCTCAATGAGCGTGAAAGCCTTGCGCAATGTCTTAGTCCTCGTTGCTGATGTCAGCGTTTACTCCTTCTCCGCCTTCTTCACCGTCAGGCCCGTAACTCGTGATAGTGATTCTGCCGTTGCTGTTGCGGTAGACGTAGGGGTTGCCCCACGGGTCATCGGGTACTTTCTTGAGGTAGCCGCCCTCTTGGTAATGCTTCGGCACTGGTGAAGTTGTCGGAGCGGTTACGAGTGCTTCGAGTCCCTGCTGTGTCGAGGGGTAGAAGCCGTTGTGCATGCGGTACATCTCGAGCGAGTCCTCGAGGGAGCGTATCTGTGTAGCTGCTGTGGTGCGCTGGGCTTCTGCTACCTGAGGCCCTATTCTCGGCACAACCAACGCTGCCAAAAGACCCAGAATGACCACGACGACCATTATTTCAATGAGCGTGAAACCTGAACGGCGTACTAACTTTACTTTCTTGCTGCTTACCTTCATTATGTGTTACCTCCTAAATTATGATTACACTTTCAGCTTTTGCGGGAGGGTGGGCGGGACGTTTGGACGCGACGGCCTGACGAGCGGACAAACTCTCTCCGTGAGCTGCAATGCCTCTCAATCACACCGCACATTTCCTCTCTACCTCACTATTCCGGCCAAGTCAAACACAGGCGTTAATATCGCAAGCACTATGAATCCTACGCTGAAACCTAACGCTAACACCATTATCGGCTCCATCAATGTAGATAACCTCTCCATCCTCGTCTGCGCTATCTCGCGAGACTGCCCGGACACGTTCTCGAGTGCTCCTGATAAATCTCCTCCCATCTCTCCGACTCTCACAACTGCGACTGTCTCCTCCGGAAGCCCTATCTTCTCGAGCGCACGGTCAAACCTGTGCCCGGCCTTCACCATCTCCGCAGCGTCAAGCCACCTTTGACTCTGCACATCCATTGATGAGGCCATACGTAAGCCCTGCACTAATGGTATTCCGGATTTCAGAAGCGTGCTCAGGTGCGACATCACGAGAGCCAAATTGAGCTGGTCTGTTATCCCGCGCATGAACGGCATCTGAATCTTCCTGCCAGTGTACTTAAGCCACATCCAGAACGCTAAAATTGCCAGCAGAAGCCAGAGTCCATAGTTTCCGAGAAAGTCTGACATTCCGATTAATATTCGCGTCGGCAGCGGCAGCGTCTGATGCATGTCCTCGAACAGTTCGCTTATCTTCGGCACTACATACGTAAGCATGAATGATACTACGCCTACTCCTACTACTGCCATCACTATAGGGTACGTCATTGCTCCGCGAATCTTGCGCCGTAAATCATCCTCCAGCTTGAACTCGTCCGCTGCCTCATTCAGCACTGATACTAACGTTCCAGACTGCTCGCCGGATTCTGCAACTCGCCACAAACTCTCGCGGAACGCTCCGGATTCAGCAAGCGCAGTGTGAAACTTCCTGCCTCCCTCTACCTCTGCAAGTATCTTTTCCATCACAGGCTTCATCATGCGGTCATGTGCCTGTTTCGACATTATGCGCAGTGAGTCAGCTAACGGAAGACCAGACTTCAGGTAAGACGAAAGACTCCGGCAGAAAAATATGTGCTGATCCAACGGCAGCAGCTTTATCTTGACCTTTCCGCCCTTCTTCTCTTCAGACAGCTTCACATCTACTACTACTATTCCGCGTTCTGTGAGCTTGTCTACTGCCTGAATTGATGAGCCTGCTTCCACTGTACCCTTCGTGCTCTTGCCTTTCGCGTCATAGCCTGTGTATGCAAAATACGGCATCGCTTAGTCCTCCCCTGCTACACGCGCTAACTCGTCAGGTGAAGTGAGGCCAGACTGGACAGCGGATAACCCTATCTCCCACAATGTCTTGAAGCCGGACTTGCGGGCTATCTCCCTCAGCTTTGAGGCCGGTGCTCCTCCGACGAATGCCTCCTGAATCTCCTCGTTGATGACGAACTGCTCGTAGAGTCCGACTCGTCCTCTGTAGCCTGTGTTGTGGCAGTGAGGGCATCCCACAGGCTCGAACGCTCTCGTGAGTCCCTGCTTAGCCATCATTGCAGGAGGCTGAATCTCTCTTCTGCAGTTAGGGCATAGTCTGCGGGCTAATCTCTGGGCAACTGTACCTATCATGCATGATGCGGCTAGATACGGCTCAATCCCCATGTCTACAAGCCTGATGATTGCGCTGATGGAGTCGTTAGTGTGCAGTGTCGACAAAACGAGGTGTCCCGTCAATGAGGCCTGCACTCCTATGTGCGCAGTCTCAAAGTCTCTCATCTCTCCAATCATCACGATGTCAGGGTCCTGACGCAATATCGACCTCAACGCTGCTGCAAATGTTACTCCTGCCTTCTCGTTCACCTGTATCTGCGACACTCCGGGCAATGCGTACTCTACAGGGTCTTCAACCGTGATGATGTTCACGTCGGGGCTGGCTAACTCCTGCAAGATTGCGTAAAGGCTCGTAGACTTTCCCGAACCTGTCGGGCCGGTGAACAGTATCATTCCGTGAGGGTGGTGTATCAGCTCGTTCATGATGCCCCGCTCGCGTTCCTCCATGCCGAGATCTGCGAGAGTCAGCAGTCCGCCTCCCTTGTCGAGAAGTCGCATCGCTATACGTTCTCCGTACTGCGTCGGGACGAGTCCGACTCTCACGTCAACCGCCCTGTCTCCGAGAGTAATTCCGATTCTGCCGTCCTGGGGTGCCATGTGCTCGGCAATATCCATTCGCGACATGACCTTAATGCGGCTCGTCAATGGTGCCTGATTCGAGCGAGGAAGCCTCAATCTGTCCTGCAGTACTCCGTCAATGCGAAAACGTATCAGCACTTCATCTTCATACGGCTCAACGTGTATATCTGTCGCACGCTGCTTCAGTGCGTCAACAAACAGGCCGTTCACAAGTCTGATAACAGGTACGTCTACGCTGTCGCTGAGAATGTCCTCTCTCGTAAGGTCGTCGAGGTCGTCAATGCCTTCTATGCCCTTCGCTGCCTCGTCCGCTGCCACACTCCTCAAGTCGTAAAGCGTATGCAGAAGGTCTCCCAGCTCCTTTTCGTCCCTAAGCTCTAAATCTATCGGGTATCCTAACGCTACTCCAAGCATCTGCGCTTTCGGCCAAGCTCCATAATCTACAGCTCCGACTATCAGCACTCCGTCATCAACTCTGAGCGGCACTATCCGGGCCTGTCTCAGTACGTCAAGGCCGAAACCTTCAGGCAATAACGCCGATACCTCTTTGGCTTCAGGAAGTGCAGGAAGAGTCTGCGTCGTCTGTTCCTCTGGCATTACTTCCTCCTAAGGCTCTTCTGGTACAGCTCACGGAAACGCGCATCTATATCTGCCTCAACAGGGCTTATATCTATGCTCAATAGTTCGCTCCGTGCATTGGCCGGCATCAGGTTATTCATGCCCAATCCTGCAGCGTCAGGAGACACAAAACGGTTCGTGAAACCTGAGGCTCTCATCGTTGCGCCCCTCATCTGCTCGGGGTTCTCGATTATCTGAGGCGTGAGGAATATCACAAAATCTACCTTCTGCTTCTCCTTGCTTATCTTCTTGAACAGCCCCCCTATCAATGGAATGTACGAGAAACCGGGCACTCTGCGGTTCATTGAGGTCTCCGTCTCCTTGATCATGCCTCCGAGTATTATCGTCTCGCCGTTCCCTACTACTACTGACGTATTCACCTCGCGCTTCGACGTTATCGGCGTAGGCACTCCCGCAGGGGTCATCACGTCCTCAGTCGTCTGCTTGATGTCCATCGCTACAAGATTTCCGCTCCGGATGTGGGGCGTTACAGTCAGTGTTAATCCCGTGTCCTTGTAGTCGTAGTTGCTCTGAACGGCTGAAGGATTGGCGAGGTCTGACGTTGAGCCTTTCATGACGGGTATAACTTGGCCTACCTGGAACGAGCTTTCTTTGTTGTCGGTGCACATAAGGCGCGGTACTGATAACACGTTCACTGCGTTATAGCGTTTCAGCAAATCTATCGTCGCGAACATTAACGCCATCGGCTGATAGTTAGTCGTCGTGTACGTTGAACCGTTGCGCTCTAAAAACTCTTCCTTCTTCGACAGGTCATTAAACCACGTCATGAAAGTTGAAGGTACTGAACTCTCACCGAGTGCCATGTTTCCGCCCAGCAATAAATCATCCCACATCTGCCCGCCTACTATGTTCCAGTCTATGCCGTTATTCTCAAGATTAGACACATTGATTTCTGCTATCAGTCCCCGAAGCAATATCTGCTTGGGCTGTACGTCTATTGCGTCAAGTATCGGCTTCAGTGAGTCATACTGTCTCTGCGTCGCTGCAAATATCAGGCTGTTCGTCGCAACATCAGGAACTACCGTTGCAGGGAAACGTGCTGCATCAGGGCCGAGCATTGCAGTTGTTGAGGCAAGCACACGCCCTACCTGTTCTGCTGCTGCCGTCGCGTCTATGTTCTTCAGGCGGTAAATGTGAAAGTCTCCGATCTTGCTGTCAACGTCTAAATCACGGATTATCCTTGAGGCTCGGTCTATTGCTGACCTGCTCCCGACTACTATTACCTTCTTGCTCGGAGTGTCAGCTATTGCGGTGAGTCCCTGAAGAGGCCCGTTAGCTCCGGCTATTGCGTTGAGCTGGGAGGCAACAACTGCAGGGTCAGCGTGCCTCATCTCGTAAGTCTGTGAGAGCCTCGCACTCTGCGGAGTGTCCATCTTCCGAAGTAACTCCATGCCCTTGCGCACATCAGTAGCACGCCCCTGAAGGAGTACATCTTTGCCGTTGCCCACAGGAAGCACCATCAATGAAGGCCCGAATGCCTGCTGAAGTGCAGGTATTACGCTCTCCAGTGTTATGTAGTCGAGAGGTACTATGTACGTTACTGTCTCTTCTCCGTAGTCAGGCCCGCCTTTTCCGCGCATTACGTTCGGTGATGGACTCACTCCGCCCTGACGCACTATAGAGTAGCTCCCCATGTTCTGAAGCGAGAGGTTGTACATCTGCAGAGTCGAGAGCATGATCTCCCGCGATTCCCTTATCGTTACAGGCTTAGGCGATATTATCGTTATCTTGGAATTGATATTCGGAGGCACAATAATATTCTCCTGCAGTATCTCGGACATGAACCGCATAAACCTCACTAAATCCATATCCTTAAAGTTGAACTGAACCATTCCGCTTTTGCGCATTGCCTCCGCTGCGTTCATCAAGTCCTGTTCTTCTTCCGCCGTCATGTCCTCTCCGCTTCCGGCAGGAGGCTGTGAGGCAGGTGTGTTCCTAGTCTGATTCGTGGTATTCGCACGCCTCGTTGCTCCTTCCGCGCTGATTGAACATAATGCAAGCGCAATTATAAGTATGTATATTAATTTCCTTCTGCTCAAAACCTAAACATCCCCCATATTTTAGTTATAAGCCTCCAAATAATACTACAAACAACTTTTATTCACCAACATATATAACTGTTGAACGTCCGGAAGAAAGTGTTATTGTTACACGCTTGAAGGTCAATTCGTACTCGTCCACCGGCACAGTTACTTTCTGCGATTCCCATTTTATGCCAAGCTCGTCATCTGTCCCGTTCTCCGCCATGTCCTTATCAAGCCTGAAACGAAGCCATATATCCTGCGAGGCCGTTATCAGTTCACGCTCCGCCCTCAGTTCCCACAGCAATTTGTAGGACATCGCGATTAATCTGAATCCCGCAGAGATTACCATTCCCGCTATAGCTGTGGCTACAAGCACCTCCATCAGGGTAAAGCCCCTGCGCCTTCCTTCACTTGACCTCATGATTTAGCTTTTCAGGAGAAACATCACCTGACTGAATATCATCACTCACTACGTCATAGTTCAGCATGACAGCATTTCCGGCACGCTCTACAGTAATATCAACATGTTCACGCTTCTGAAGCTCACGGATTATCCCGGCAATGTCATTCAGATCCGATAACTTGATGCCGTTCACTTCACGGATAACATCTCCTCTTGCGACACCGAGACGGCGTAACAGGCTGTTATTCTGAATCCACTGCACTTCAAGCCCGCGATACTTGGGTGTATAACGCATACGTGTACGATTCATCTCACTGAACGGGTCAGCGATGAACTGGTCAATCAGAACCGCAGGAATACGCCCTCTCCCCATATCTGAAGACACAGGAGGCGCAGCTATTCTCGAGGCTGCTTCCTCCAAGTCTGTACCGTATTTGTAGGACAGTGATATTTCTCCGCCCTTCACCATGCTTAGATTCAGGCTAGTAATCTTCGGCTCGCTTATCTGATTCCGGAACACTGCAGCTAATACACTTGCTGCATCCTTTATTGCCTCTGCTGTGTCAAGCCCCTGCAGCGCATTCACTACATCACGGCTCGTTATGCCCAGCCTTTCCGTTATGTTCAGGCTGTTCCTGACCCTGCCCGCTGTCCTCGAACTCCGCCTCACAGCATAAAATGTTCCCTCATCGCTGAAGGTCAGCCCTTGTACTTCAAGTGCCTTTATCATAATTTTCCGGGCTTCCTCAAGAGTTATGGGCTTCATCGTTATTGCTGTTACCTTCTGCTTTATATCGCCGAGTATTACTATGTTCTCAGACAGTATTTCAGACATGAACCGGACAAATACGGCCAAGTCCATATCGCGGAATCTGAAATCAACCATTCCTGACTTCCTGCATTCCTGAGCAGCTTCAATGAGCAGCCTGTCCATTTCTGAGACTTCAGCAGAGTATGCCTGAGAACACATGCCTATCATCAACGCAGCTAACAGCACAGCACATAAACTTTTCTTCATGATTCCGCCTCCTTTACCTCACAACATAACGCAGAGCCGTAGACTTTCCGCCTCTGGTAACTTCCACGTCAAAGCGTTCACTATTCATGAGGGAGTTAATCGAGTTGGCAATATCGCCCATGTTAGTGAAGGGTATTCCGTTCACAGACTTTATCACGTCTCCGCGCTGGACACCCAGACGTTTTAGGATGCTGTCGTTCTGAATCCACTGCACCTCGAGTCCGCCAGCCTTATCGTTGGGGCGCATACGTATACGCTTGAGTTCGTCGAAGGGATTCTGGACGAGGGAGTTCACCATCTCCGCAGGAACTTCTCCCTCCTGAGTCTCGCTCGCTGCCCTCACGTTACCCGTGTCGTTCTGCGCTGCCGGTGCTGGTGCAGGTGTCGGCTTCGGCGGAGGAGGAGTCTCCTTCGGCTTCTCGGCAACAGGCCCGTACACTATATACTTCGTTATTCTCCTGCGTCCCTGACGGAATACTGCCTCGTTGTACTTCACACTGTTCAGCCTGTAGCGGTCTATGCTCTTGCCTATCAGCAGCAGCGACAATTTCCCGTCCTTCTCGAACCACCCGCCGACTCCGGGAAGAGTCCCTCTCAGAATCACGTCCTCGAGTGCAGTGTCCACAGGCTCGGGAGGAGTCTCCTCGACGACAGGCTTCGGAGGCTCGGGAGTCTCGGGCTTCTGCGGAGACACGTGAAAGGGATTCGCTGCGAGGAATCCGTCGAGTCCGCGGGGGCCGGACGAGTCCTCTGCGTTCCCGAGCGAGCCGGTTACTGCGGAGTCTGCCCTGCCCTGAGTCCCAGTGAACGAATCGAGCACGTACCCGAGTCCGACATCAGCGAGCCGACCGAGCACGAGTCCGAGCATCACCGGCAGGACGAGCAGCCACAGCGCATAAACTTTCCCTCCCGAGTCAGTGTCGGGAGTCTTCTCAGGAGCGGGCTTATTCCGCCTGATTCTCACCCGCGACAATATATCTCTCAGCTTGTCAAGCATTATTCTCAATTCCTCCTTATGTACCACGTATCGCCATCCTGCACCAACGGCAGAAAGTTCCTCAGCATCCCTAAATTCTGCGCAAAGCTATCCGGCACATTCAGGCGCGCATTTGCACGCACTATCCTCATCGCTGAAGGGTTCACGCTCATGTAGCCGCTTATTCCAAATTCGCCCGTCGTCCTCAGGTTCTCAAGCAGCACCTCTTCACGCCCGGCAGTCAGCAATACCCTTCCGTCCCCTATGTTCATTACTTGGCCGAGCTGGATATTTCCTCCCCTGAACGATATATCGCACACTGCAGACAAGCTAAGTATGCTCGATAGTATTTGCGGCCTCAAAGTTACTGAACTGAACGTGAAGTTAGCCATGCCGTTAATCGTCAGGTTATGGACTGTGAAGCCCTCATCTTCTCCTGAGACATCAGACCAGCCTATCCGCATTCCGCGTGAACTTAACCGGCTAGAGGCAGTGCTCATTGCAAACCTGCCTATCTCTGCCCACGGGAGAAAGTACCACACTGCAGCACCAAATCCAGCTATGAACAGCAATATCTTCAACGTGTTAATTAATGAACGTTTCATGTCAATGCACCTAACTCATCGGGCCTATTATTGCTGAGACAGTAAACAGCCTTTCACTGCCAGCAGGCAACGCCCTTAACTCTACTGCTATAAATCTTACTCCGCGTGAGGCCAACTGACGCTGAAGTTCCGCCAGTTCTTCCGCGTAAAGACGGTTAATCTCTACCGCCTGATTTCTGCCGTCTGGGGATATTCTGTTCACCCGGCTTCCGAGCTGCATTCGTTCTGAGACCTGCGCAAATACTGTTGCTACATCAACATTACCGGCGTTCGCGCGTGCTGATGGAGATATGGCCTTGTACTCATTGCCCAGCATAAGCAGAGTCCTGAAGCGTCCCTGCTGTGAAGTCAGAGTGCCTGAGCTTTGGGCTGTCCAGTCAGATACAATGAAGACACCTATCCACACAGCGAGAGCAGCAATCCCCGCAGCCAGAAATCTCAGAGAGCCTGAAGCCTCGCCCCTGAGTACACTTCTTGCATTGTTGATGACAGAGTCAAAGTTTACCGCCATTACTGCCACCTCACACGCAAATCAAATCTGTAGCCTATGCCGGCAACAAATTGTGTGTTATCTACCTGCGCCATGTTATTGCGTTCCTCCCATGCTTTACGGAAATTAAGCACTGTGCTCATGTCGGGAGCTGTGCCCGTGCAGTCAATGCCTTCTGAGTTGTAGCGTATTACATCAAGGGTAACATCCATGCTCTGGGTCTCAGCAAAAATTTCGCCTATGTCAGCCAGTACTTCTTCGAGCGGGTGGCTAGGCCCGGATGAGCCTGTGAGTTCAGATATTTTGTCGCGCGCAAGAGTTACAGGGTTAGAGATTCTCCCCGTCCTCTGAGGGTCAAATGTCTGACGGTAGTAGTTCTCGCTCCGTGTTCTGACCTCCTGCACCTGAGAGCCGAGCTGATTCCAGCGGAGGAGTCCTGCAGCGAGAGCGATCCCCCCGAGCACCAGGAGCCAGCACGCGACCCGAGTCAGGAGTCTCACTGTGCGTTCGAGATCCCTTGCACCTTCGAGGGCCGAGCGCGAGAGATTAACTTCGCTTATCCACGGGCAGAGCTTTACGCTTTCCGCAACTATTGAGCTGAAGGTATCATCTGCTTCTTCGCCATCATTATCTGCAAGCGCAGCATTCACTACAAAATTTCCGCCCCTGTCCAGCTCTCCGGCCTCACAGTATGCGTCATACCACGCTAATTCTTTCTCTTCTGAGCTGTCATCAATGAGCCTGCGCCATCTGTAGAGCAGGGGGTTATAGTTCTGCCATAGGAGGGAGCAAATATTCTCCTCATCAATCCACATAGTTACGCCCGAGCCGCCGAAAGTCTGAAGCTGAGAGATGAAGGGCAGAGGAGCCGGCCAAGTTTTAGCCGATGCGGTGTCATAAGACAGTGCGGGAATGTTAAGCTCATCTGGAGACGCATACCACACAATACCTGATGCTCCTCTTCCTGAACGCGCAATAGTTACAGGGAAAAGCTCCATAGTTCCGGCAGCAGCAAAGGGCATAACCTGAAGCCTTAGAGCTGAAGATATGCGTGTATTGTTTGAGAACGGGAAGGAGAAATCCTCAAGTGATAAAGACTTCATGGGCACAAGATTAATGAAGTTCCTGCGTGCACCTGAACCTGAAGTTATCAGCCTTACGCTCTTGGCCGTTATTTCACGGTTCTCTCCTGTCTCGTCATCATGTATTACCTGCTTTGCGTCAAGCACTCTCCGGAACTCCGTATCACTGAAACTCTCTGCCCGTGATTTCCTCATCAGTCCGGCTTTCATGTTCGCTAATATGTTATCTATCTTCACCTTGTTAAAATTCCTCCCATCTGACTATCTGTTTCGTTGTCCTGTCTATCACTATCTGAAATGATGTCCCGCCTTCTGTCTCAGCGTTCAGGCAGTCTATATCTACCTGAAAATATCTGCTCTTGAAGGCTGCTATGTTAGTGAGCTGTGTAGCTGTCTTAGGCCCTGCTCCGGGTAATTTGCTGAGGCCGTCCAGACTCTGGAGGGGAGTCTCGAGGCGTTCTCTTGCGATGCGTTCGGCGAGTCCTCCTGTGTCGAGTCCCGGGAGCAGCTCCATGACGTGGACGGGGGCGACATTGAGATTAATTCTGCCGTCGCTGTAGATAGTGCAGTAATCAGCAATGCCCCTCATGTTCCCGGAGCCGTAAAGCAGTTCCGGCGTAATATCCTGGCTCATCATGAGCAGTTCTGAGATGTCGAAGGGTGCACGGTTCAGAAAATATTCATTCTCAACGCTGCCTACTCTGGCCTTGTTATTGCGGTCTAAGAAATCCAGCACTAAGTCTTCTAGTTCACGGTGATTCAGTTTCTCCCACATATCTTTCCACGGGTCAGCAAGCTCGCGCCTTAAGGTATTAGCGTCCGGAAGGAACAGGCTTCTTATAGGTATTTTGTCGTCAAGGGGAGTAATCCTGACAATCCATATACCCAAATCCTCAAGGGGAACAGCTAAGGGCTGATACCATTTCTGAGTTGGGCTGTCATAGCCTACGTGTTCATCAAGAGTTGCCAGCACGCCAATGATTGAGTTTACGAGGACGCGGGCCATACTACGGCTTGAGATTGCGTGTAACTCATTGCCGACGGTTCTGACCTGCTGTCTCACGAACCACGAGAAAGCGGTAGCGCAGGAGATGAGGAGTACGCCGAGCATGAGGACACTAACCAGCACAAAGCCTCTGCGTTTATGGGAAAACGATAATGCTTTCAATTTCATCATTCCTCAGTTCATCATCATCATTAATGCTGCTCACAGAATAATTTGTGTCGCTCCTGTCGCCTCTGCGCATCCTGATATACAGCCCTGCAGGTATAGCCCCGCTGTAAATTTTGCGCCTGTCCTCCTCATGAGCACACGCGAGCACGAAGCCTTTGCGTCTACGGGAAAACGATAATGCTTTCAATTTCATCATTCCTCAGTTCATCATCATTAAGGCTGCTCACAGAATAATTTGTGTCGCTCCTGTTTCCTCTGCGCATCCTGATATACAGCCCTGCAGGCATCGGCCCGCTGTAACTCTTCCTCCTGTCCTCCTCATGTGCACCAGCAGGAACTTCTACGCAGAACTCGCTCACTCCCGGCAAAACTAACTGCCCTTCCTCGTCATTGAGGCTGTCAGTGTTTACGGCATTGGGCAGCTTTCCCGGAAAAATCCACCTGTAGAGTCCGGGAATAATATTGTGATGCATCATGCCTCCTTCATTGACCTTATAGACCAGAGTTCCGGAGGGTAAGTTCTGAGCTGTCGGAGCAGTACTCATGATTAACAGCACGTCGTCATCATGCCCGCCCAAAGATTCATGGTCTTTCACAGTTATCACGTTAGAGGCCAAGCGCATAGCAGAATTCAGGTCTCTTGTGATGAAATTCATAGTTCTGGAGAGAGCGGCAATATCTGAGTATTCCTCCTGAGTATCGACGACTCTTCGGACGGTCGAGGCCACCGGAGCAAGGGCTAAAGCTGCCAATAATCCGGTGAGCATGACCGCCACAAGAATCTCAATCAGGGTGAAAGCCTTAGTCGTCATCTTTACCCGGCCCGTTGACGAGGAGAAGGGCATTAATAACTGTACCGTCAGAGACTTTCTGAGGAACTCTCTGCAGATGATAAGTACCCGGCCTGAAATAGCTTGCTACCTCTCTTAGAATCTCTTCCTGCTGGTACTTCTGGGCATAATTGAGCAGCCTGCTTATGTCCTCAGAATGCGGCTCATGGTTAAAGTGTTCCCAGAGAATGGAGAGGCCTTCGGAAATCATATCCATGTCGTTAGTCTGTTCACCGAGCTGTAAATAGTGATAGCCGACGTTGCGCATAGTTTCCTCGTAGACGATCGGGTGTTTCTGAGCCTCAACGAGCAAATACATCTGTTCGTCCGGATTCTGAGTTGAGAGAGCTTTTCGCAGGTAACGGTTGCCCGCAATGCCGCTTGAGATATATACGCAGCCCGCGACAGAGGCAGCAATACACGCCAAGCCTACGAGCTTACGGAATGCGCCTGTCTTGATGAAGTCGAAGGAAAAATTATGCTTCATTGCAGGGAAAAACTCTCTGTTGGACAGTGCGAAGGCTAAGGTAATCCACACCATATTTTCTATTCTGTGGAAGGGCCTTGTGAATATTGCGCAGAAGGTAATCAATGACGCTAAACACAGTGCCCATACAGCATTCTTATTGACGGTCATACGCTGTTTCCTGAAGAGGCCTATAACAGCAGGAATGAACCAAGTAAAATACATAATCATGAACAAGATACCGCCGATCCAGCCTCCTTCACAGAAGAACTGCAGGAACTCATTATGTGCCCAGTGCGTATACTGCCACTTGTACCAGTCCTGAGTAAATATCTTGAACCCGTAACGCTGACCCTCTAAGTAGTGCCACTTATACTGGCCTATGCCTACACCTTCAGGGTGCTCAAGGAACATTGAGTATGAAGTAGTCCAGATACCTCTGCGCTGGCCTATATCTTCAGCATTCTTGATTATGTCAGCAGTCTTATCGACTATCTGCCCTGACCTTTCAGAGTACATAGAAGCCCAGAAGACCGTACCCAGAACAAGAAGCACAGCTCCTAGCCTGATAACGTAATTTCTGTTGAACTTCCACGCAGAGAAAATCAGCATGAGGATTAATCCGCCAGTGAGAGCGAGAGTAGCAGAACGGCTTGTAGAGTTCATGAGTCCCCAGAAGTTAATGCAGACGAACAGCAGGATAAACACTGAATAATAAGTGCGCTTATCATTCCCGAGCAGGAAGGCTAGGACTAAAGCCAGCAGCACGAACACACCTG
Organism: Synergistaceae bacterium; assembly: GCA_017445405.1. Classification (GTDB taxonomy): domain Bacteria; phylum Synergistota; class Synergistia; order Synergistales; family Aminobacteriaceae; genus JAFUXM01. The sequence continues at coordinate 15,210 of JAFSUD010000049.1, read as the reverse complement.
CCAGGACAGCGAAAATACTACTAGCTTCAGTAACGGCGAACTTGACACAGACGACAGCGAGGGCAACGCAGACAGACGGAAGCCAGATTTTACGGCCATGCTCCGAGTCATTATTTCTCCATGCATCATAGACGAACAGGTACACCGCCCCCAACGTAGCCACAGCGACCCAGAGTCCGAACATGTTCTGCTGTGCGGTGTTGCCGATGTAGTTACCCGGCGTAGGAAGAATTATGCTGCTGTACCTGACGATGTCCTCAAAGATAGTGCCTCTTAGGAACTGCAGGTTATTCATGTTACGTATCTGCAGCTCTGCAAACAGCACATTGATTGCAGCATTGAGATTAGCCAGCAGGAGGACAGGCCTTAATCCCCAGTCAGGGAAAGACGCGACGCTGATAACATAGAATGCCCAGACACAGACGAAGCAGACCATTTCCAGCGCGTAGCCAGTAGGTGAGAAGAGATTTACCCACATAGGCTGCAGTGCACAGTAAGCAAGAATAAGTGCCCAGATAACAGCGAATAGGTCAATCCTGAGAGTTAATCTTTCTCTGCCGTACCAAATAAGCCTCAGCCCTGCAACGAGAACGGCTACAGCTACCGGGACTCCTGTAACAGCCCACTTCAGGATATGCAGAGTATCAGCAAATAATATTCCTGAATAGATGAGGTTAGGCAATGCCAGAGAGATGAACCATAAGGGCATAAGCAGCCATGACGGAACTAACGGAACTTGTGAGGGCACTTGATATTTCTTGAGTGATAGCGGCTGTGAAGCTCTCTCAGCCAATCTTTTAGTTTTCTTCATGATGATTACTCCTTTCTAGTTCTGAGCAAGCGCATATCTCTCTACGGGCGCAAAAGAATCAGTGAAGGCAGGAACTTTAGGGTCAGGGACGAAGGGTTCGAGCCACTGATGCCTCAAGAGATTAGCGAACTTAGCATCGGGTGCAGGATTGATAGTAGAGGCCATGTCTCCCATGCAGACGAGAATTAGGTTCTGGAGAGCCATAGCATACTTAGTATCCGGAGCGTTAGCCGGGAAGAGCATCATAGTAGAGAACGAACTAGAGAATGCCTTATAGATGCCGTGAAACACTCCCGATTTAGGGCCGTAAACGCTTGCGATGATGTTCACTATCAGTGTGCCGTCCGGTTTCAGGAGTTCGCGGAGATGAGCAGCAGTCTCTACGGTGGTCATCTGGAAGGGAATAACAATCCATGAGCTGAAGGTATCCATGAAGATAGCATCATACTCACCTAGTCCGTCGCGGCTTGCCCTGTTAAGGAAAGTCCTTGCGTCCTCATGGAAGATGCGCAGATTCGGGTGATCCTCAAGGAAGAAATATTTTCTTGCCGTCTCAGTAACTCCCGGGTCAATCTCTACAACGTCAATAGACACGTCCGGCCTTTCAGCAAGCAGATGCTTAGGCACGCAATAGCCTCCGCCTCCCAGCATGAGCACTCTTTTAGTGTCGGGCTTGTAGTGAAAAGCGAGGTCGTAGAACTTGGTGTATTCGCTGACGAGTTCAGAGGGCTTGTCAGTATACATGAGGGACTGTGCTGAATCCGGATTAGTGATGAGAATTCTGACACGCTTATTGTTTCTCCTGTCGACACTCTCAACGACGGACAAATGATTATAAGCAGTGTCAATCTGTTCACCGATTGGAGTATATGGCATACCGTATTTCTCAGCAGCCCAAGTACCGCCCGCCAGAGCAAACAGCACGACGGCAGCAATAATTCTTCTCCAAGCTCCCGTGTAGATGAGGACTGAGAGGAGAGCGACACCGCTGGCTAAGAGCATGAGAATCACGCCTGAGGGGAATAACGAGATGAGGACGAATCCCCCCAAGAAAGTACCGAGAATGCTTCCTGCGGAGTTGAGAGCGGAGAGTCTGCCGACGACTGCGCCGGACGAGCCGACGTTCTGCATAGCTAATCTAGCGACGAAAGGCGAGACCATGCCGAGCAGCAGGCTGGCGGGAGCGAAGATAGCAGCAGCAGCAATTACGGATGCCATGTAGAGGTTGAGGTTAAGCTCCTGAAGAGTGGTAAGTATGAAGTTGCTGGCAAAAGCCGTAAGAGCAATTATGACGGCAGCAAAGAGCAGGATTCTTCCGAGCAGCTTTCCTTCGGGCCTTCTGTCAGCGAGGGAGCCTCCGAGCCAGTTTCCTATGCATAAGCTGGTCATGATGATGCCGATTAGTGCAGTCCAGACGATTAAGGAAGTTCCGAAAAAGGGAGCAACCAGACGCGAGCCTGTAAGCTCAAGGATCATAGTAGCTGCCCCTGAGAAGAAGGAAGTTATCTGCAGCCGAGCCTGAATTTTGACGGCCTGACTGTCATTAGTGTTGTCGTAAATCAAAATATTATTCAGCTCCATATGAAATTTTTTGCAATGTATTTTACTATGGAGACCGAAATTGTCATTACTAATCCTTAAGAAAACCGTATGTTCACAGACAATCTATATAACAAAAACTGCTGACCCGCAGATGAGCCGGCAGTGCAAAATTACTTCCTGTAAGTTCCCGGCAGGAAGAGCAGGAACACCGCAAACAGCTCAAGCCTTCCTGCTAACATGCAGAACGAAAACAGCCACTTCACCGCTCCCGGAAGCCACGCAAAATTTTCTACCGGCCCTAAGAGATTAAGTCCCGGCCCGACGTTGCTCAGACACGTAAGCACGCCAGTAAACGCTGTGAGGACTTCAATGCCGAAAGCAGCAGTAATGAGAGTGCTGACGGCCAGAATAAGCATGTACAGCACAAAGAAAGCTCCCGCAGAATCCATAGTGCTCCGGGTTATAGGCTCGCCGTTAAAGCGTGCTGTGATTACTGCCCTCGGGTGAAGAAGCCTCTGCGTCTCAGCCTTAAGCAGACGGCCCAGAATAATGAATCTGGAGACTTTGCAGCCCCCGCCTGTCGACCCTCCCGACGCACCTATGAACATTAACATCACGAACAAGAACCTCGTGAACTCCGGCCAAAGGTTATAGTCCTCAATGACAAATCCCGTAGTAGTCATGACGCTGACGACATTAAACAGAGTGCGCCTGATAGTGTCCTCAAGGCCTCTGAACATTCCGGAGGCATAGAGAGCTGCTGACATAGCCAGAGCAGAAAATACAGTTATGCCCGCGTAGCTCAAGAACTCCTCATCGCAGACAAACTCCCTGAATTTCCGCAAAGGCAGCAGGAAATAGAGAGAGAAATTGACACCCGACGCAAACATGAAGACAGTAATCACCCACTGAATATAGGGACTGAAACCTGCGACAGAACTATTTTTAGTAGAGAAGCCTCCTGTAGCGATAGTAGAGCAGGAATGACAGAAAGCATCAAACAAGCTCATACCTCCGAACATGAGGAAGACGCATTCGCACAGCGTCATGAAAACGTAAACTCCCCATAGATAAATAGCCGTCTGATGAAGTCTCGGAGTAATCTTCTCTGCGGTCAGACCCGGAACTTCAGCCTTGTACATCTCCATGCCGTTAACGCCCAAGAAAGGCAGGACAGCGAGACTCAGCACAATAATTCCCATGCCTCCCATCCAGTGAGTCAGTGAACGCCACAGCAATATTCCTCTGGGCAGACTCTCTATATCCGTCATGATTGTTGCTCCTGTCGTCGTGAAGCCCGAGACAGCCTCGAAGAACGCATCTGTGTAGCTGCAGACTCCGTGAATGCAGTACGGCAGCGCGCCAATCGCCGACGCAATGAGCCACGAGAATCCGGTAACGCCGACTCCCTCACGAATGCCCATTGAGAGTCCTGCGAGGGACTTTTTCCCCGACGCAAGACGCAGCATCACGCTCACAGCAATTCCGGCCAAGACCGACAGCCCGAACGACCACGTGTCCGGAGATGAGTCATAGAGAGCGAGACAGAAAGAGGGGATCATAGCGAACGACACGACGAGGCAGATAACCGACAAGACGGCTGCGACAGTCTTAATCTTCATGCTTTGACTCCATGTCAGCACCGAACATCTTCGCAGCATCGGGCATCATAGACGTTAGGGCAAAGAGTATCACCCTGTCTCCTGCGAGAAGCTGAGTCGCGCCTGTGGGGACTAACACTCTTTCTCCGCGTGCGAGCAGAGCAACAACTACGCCTTTCTGCAGCTTAAGCTCCATTAACGTTTTGCCGACGAGTCCGACCTTATCGGAGAGCACGACCTCGAGCATCTCAGCGTCAATATCCTCAATCATGGAGAAAGCTAATGTGTGTCTCGGGTAATGCACGACCCGCAGAATCAGGTTAGCGAGAGCCTCGTTCGGGTCAACGATTGCGTCAACGGGCATGCATTCGGTGAGGTTCTGGTAGTCCTTGCGCTTGACGACAGCAATAGTTTTCTTCGCGCCCATGTTCTTGGCCAGAGCACAGTAAATCAGGTTGAGTTCGTCTGAATCAGTTGCGCAGATGTAGCAGTCGGAGTCCGCTATGCCTTCTTCGGCGAGCACTTTTCTGTCCGCGCCGTCGCAGTTGAGGACGAGAGCCTCGCCTAACTCTTCGGAGAGCTTCTCTGTCTTGGCCGGGTCTCTCTCGATGAGCCTTATGCTTGCGTTCCCGAAGTCGCGCTTGACTGCTTGGACTATCTGAGTGCCGAGCTTTCCTCCGCCGACAACAAATATTTTCCGCAGTGCACGTTTCTTTTCAACTGCGGGGCTGAAGAGTTCCTGAAGAAGTCCTGCACTCTGTTTGTAGGTAACAACGTAGCAGACATCGTTAGCCTTGAGGACAGTGAAGCCGTTCGGGACACCTGCAGTGCCGTCCTCATGAGTTACGTGAACGAAGACGGCCATGAGTTCCGGAAACTTTGGGCGTATGTCCTTGAGGGCCATGTTGACGAGCGGAGAATGTTCGGAGATTCTGAGCGTGTAGAGTCCTGCGCGTCCGTCGAGCAGTTCTGCAGCATGTGTAGCAGACGAGACCTCGAGGAGGCCGATAACTTCGCGTGCGATGGAGCGTTCAGGAGAGAGCATGAACTCAACGCCTAATTTTTTGCCCCAGTCCGGAGAGTCAGTGAACTCTAAGTTTTTGACGCGCGAGATGACATACTCAATTCCTGCATTGTGGGCTATCCAGCACGAGAGAATATTTACCTCATCACGATTCGTGCAGGCTATGAGCATGTGGACTTCTCCCTGATTTATGCCGGTCTGCGCTAGGACTTGAGGACGGGCACCGTTGCCGACGATTACCTGAATATCAAGCTCGGATTTTACGGCCTGAGCTTGGGATTCGTTCTTCTCGACGAGGCAGATGTCCCAGCCTTCGGACGAGAGAGTCTCTGCGACGCTTCTTCCGACTTCACCAGCACCAACAATTACTATTTTTCCCTTCTTGGCCTCAGACATTCTTACTCCCCCATGTATGCATAAACATTGAGCTTTGCACCGTTCCTGAATTAATGCTTGTCTGTGCGGGAACTTGAGGATGAGCACCATTGCCCGCAATTACCAGAATATCAAGCTCGGATTTGACGGCCTGAGCTTGGGAGACGAGGCATATATCCCAGCCTTCGGACGAGAGAGTCCCCGCGACGCTTCTTCCTACTTCACCGGCACCTACGATTACAATTTTTCCCTGCTTAATCTCAGGCATTCTTATTCCCCCATGTGCACATAAACATTGCTGAAGGCTTCTTCACGTTCTCCCTGATTATCTTATGGACAAAGCATAATTCTTCAGGCCTTCTCGCTATCTTGAGCGTAACCTGCTCGCCGAATTTTGCCCCTGACCTGAAAGATGCTGATACTGACTTCAGCTCATGAGTCATGAAGTCCACAGGCGCAGAGTCGTGAACCCACTCGAAATATGCTGCGTTGTTGACGTGGGAGTTGTAGTCTAGGTCATGAAAGTGTACGTGCCTCACTGATTCCCATTCTGCGTCTATGTCGTCAAAGTCCGGAATGTCCCGGAACTCCGGAGGGATGCTCTCTGTGTCCCGTGATGCAATGCCCTCAATGTGTGCAGCAGCTTTAACCGGCCTTCCTGCAGCTAGGTCGAGGAGAAGCCATGAAGTTTTCGCCCAGACGAGCGGTCTTCCGTCGTGGGAGCTGACCTGAAAGACTCTCAAGGTGTTATAGCCGTGTGAAGGGTCGTGAAATGTCGTGAGAGTAAATTTCTCGTCAATAGCCGGAAGTTTGCCTATAAACTCTATTTCGTAGCGCGTGAGCACCCAAGCATAGCCCCGCGCAGCAAGTTCCGTTGCAGTACCCTCGATGTCCTCTACGGCCATTCCTGCAGTGTCCTGAAAGTAGTCAAGAAGACTCCGGAGCTTGATTGTCCCCTGACACGACGAATCAGAAGGCTGCACTGTTATTTCTCGTGTATACATTAATATATCCTTTCGTGATTTTATGAGTTAATGATGAGAGAGATTCTATCAGGCTGAGAAAGATAATGTGAGGTGAAGATAGTGATTATCTGCCGAACTTTATGCGCTCCCTGAGATTGAGGACAACATCGCACATGCCTATCACGATAAGCCACGGCCAGAAAAACGGTATCATGATGACCATGCACGCAATAACTTTTGAAGCCCTCCTGAACTTGAAGCCGTCCATAACCCAGAAGAGGACTGACAATCCCTCGGTGAACATGAGTACGTTGACTATGACCTGAAGATTCATGATGAAGACTGAGACCTCGAACCAAGTATCAGCGTCAATGAAGTAGCCAATCAATAACGAGACCACCGACGCAGCTATAAGCGAGGCAGGAAACCGCCACATCTTGAACTCCGGCAGTTCCGGCGGGCAGTTCTCGCACTCAGGGAATAACTTTCTTGTGAGCTTATGGCAGAGTGAATAATTCATGAAAGCCTCAGCGGTGCAGAACAGAATTAACATTGCCGACATAAGGTAAGGGATAAGTGCTAATGCTCTGGTCATTGCTTCCTGAAGTTCGGGCTGGCTTCCGTAGAGCTGAGTCATCACTGCGGACATCTGGGACATGTCGGGCATGAGAATATTGCGTTTAGTGAACACCCAGAACAGCACTATTAACACCAGCTTGAAGAATATTGATGCTCCGGTAACGGCTAAGAGACTCTCAGCTCCGGAATACTTCTTCACGTCCCTGAACTCTTTGCTGGATAACGTGAAGACCATTGCTGACAATGGAGCGCACCCTGCGAGGAAGTACACGGCCACAGACAAGGGGAAAGCCAAGAACAATATAAGCTCTATTATGATTTCGGCAATGCCTGCGCGGTTTCGGCCTTCAATGCAGCCCAGTACACACAGAGGCAAGGGACATAACATAAGCCCGAGAAAGCCGAACACAGGCAAAGAACTTCCTGCGCGTATCATCGCGAGGGTGATAAACACGCAGGAAATTATTCTCATCATGATTAATCGAGTGAATAAGGCAGGAGTGCCATATATCTGGCTCTCTTGATTGCCTCAGTAAGAAGACGCTGATGCTTGGCGCAGTTCCCTGTTACTCTTCTGGGGATAATCTTTCCGCGCTCGCTGATGTACTTCTTGAGTTTGTCTACGTCTTTGTAGTCTACATGCTCCTGTTTCTCAACGCAGTAGTAGCAGAACTTAGGCCTGCGTCTGGATGAAGGCCTTCTCATGCCCATTCCGCCGTTTCTTGCGGGAGATCCGGGTCTGCCTTCACGTGATGTGCTTTCACGCTCTTCCATGTGTATATTTTTCCTCCTCTCAGTTAATGCTAAAACGGTATGCTAGAGGCATCCGAGCCTGACATACTGTTATTATCGTTCGCGAAACTCTGCGTGAAACTTCCTCCGCCGAATCCGCTGTCTCCTATGCTGCTGCCGAAATTATCCTCTGAAGGGGGCATCCCGAAGGACGAGTCCATTCCTGACGATGACGAGCCGGGCGATCCCGAGCTGCCCTGCCCCGAGCCGAGCATAACCATGTTGTCCATATATATCTCGGTTGTGTAACGTTTGCCGCTTCCGTCTTTAGCATCATAGCTTCCGGTACGTATACGTCCCTCAACGAGAACAGGGCTGCCCTTCTTGAGGTACTTTCCGCATATTTCGGCGTTGTTATTCCATGCTACAACAGTGATGTAGTCTGCTGTATCCTGAAATTCTCCGTTCGCGTCCTTGTAGCGGTTATTCACAGCAACGGTGAATCTCGCATAGGCTTTCTTGTTGACGGTGTATCTCACTTCGGGATCTTTTGTCAGATTTCCGGCAATTATCGCACGGTTGAATCCTCTCATGCTGCAAATCCTCCCTTAGTCGTCAAGCAGGATAACTAGCTGCCTGTAAACATTAGCTCTCAGGCCAAGTACACGCCTAAGCTCAAACGTCTGCGCGGGTTCAAGCTCAAAGTTGAAGAGTACGTAATAGCCTTCTGATTTTTTGCGGATAGGATAAGCAAGAGCCTTTTTGCCCCAAGCATCTACTTTTGACACAGTACCGCCAAGACGCTTGATAAGTTCCTCTATCTGGGCTGTTTCTCCTGACTGGTCGGCTTCGGCTGCTGCTTCTAGAATTACTAACATTTCATACTTTCGCACCTCTCTGCACCTCCTCCATCTGGACTAATCGGCCTCTCGTTTCGTGCGATATTTCGCGGGAGGCATGGATAGCTAGAAATTATAGCACAAAAAAATTCTGCCCCTCATTGTGAGCTGAGATAAGGCAGAAAAATTATCGTTCTTTCTTCACAATTTGTTATGCTCGGCCGTCATTCAGAAGGCTTGACCGCAATAACGGGCTTGTAAACTATGCCCTGAGCCATGCTGAAACATTGATTTCATCTTGGCCTTCAGCGTCAAAGAAATCTGCTATTGCAAGCGTTCCGCGTGCTGCGCGACCATCATTCAGAGAGCTTCACAGCAATAACGGGTCTGTAAACTATGCCCTGAGCCATGCTGACACAACAACTTCATCTTGGCCTTCTGCGTCAAAGAAATCTGCTATTACAAGCGTTCCGCGTGCTGCGCGACCATCATTCAGCGGGCTTCACAGCGATAACCGGCCTGTAAACTATGCCCTGAGCCATGCTGACACAACAACTTCATCTTGGCCTTCTGCGTCAAAGAAATCTGCTATTGCGTGCGTTCCGCGTGCTGCGCTACCATCATTCAGAGAGCTTCACAGCAATAACCGGCCTGTAAACTATGCCCTCATTGAGCCATGCTGACACTACAACTTCACGATTAGCAGGGACACTCTCTATCTCCTGCCCTTCTGCGTCAAAGAAATCTGCTATTGCATCGTCATCAGAGGGCTTCTCAGAGTTCGCGATCCAGAATAATTTTGCTCCTATGGGGGCTGACTCCATCAGGCTCACCGCAAAGTCATACTGCCCGCTGACATCAACACTTACTTCCGGAAGTTCCGCAGCAATCACGAACCCTTCAGGCAGTTCTTCAGTCGTGCCGTAATATTCAGCAGTCTCACTCTGAAGCTCCCCGCTCTCCGGCTCTCTTGCTGATGCGTTGTCTGAGGCCTCATCTATCACCAGCCGTATAGTCTTGCTCACACTCTTCGCGTCATTCTTGGCAGTAACCTTCGGCTTGTAATTTCCTGCCTTCGCCGGCGTTCCTGAAATCTGCCCCGTGTCTGCATCAAGAGTCAGTCCTGCAGGATAACCCGACCAGCTCCACTTGATGTCCGGAGTCCCAGTTGCCTCAAGAACTGCGTTATAGGCCTGTCCCTGAGTCCCTGAGACGAGAGTCTTAGTCGTTATCTTTGGAGCGACAGCCCTAATCTCGAGCGTGTAAGTCCCCGAGTCGCTCAGTGCTCCGTGACTCACCGTAACAACCACTTTTCCCTTGAAGTATCTTGCCGACGTTCCGCTGAAAGTTCCATCGCTGAAGGTTATTCCGTCGGGAAGGTCTCCGGATACGCTCCACACAATAGGCGCAGTCCCCTTGACCTTGAGGGATGAACTGTAGGCTTTACCGGCTGTTCCTCGCTTGATATTGCCGGAAAGTTTGGGGGCTACAGCCTTGACAATCAGCGTTACTGATTCAGAGTCCGAGCCGCTGCCGTTTTCTGCAGTAACCGTGATGTCATATGAGCCGTCAAGAGCAGCTTTGCCCTTCAGTGCTCCGGTCTTGGCGTTGAGAGATATACCATCAGGAAGTGTCCCGTCTGAAACTGACCACGTTATAGGATTCGTCCCCGACGCATTGAACTTTGCTGTGTAGGATTTTCCTGCTGTCGCCTGAGCAAGATTAGCTGCAGAGATTGACGGAGGGGCGTATATCATGACCTTGTAGTTCTTCGAGGCTTTTCCTGCTGCGTTCTGGGCTATGAGCTTTACGCTGAATTTTCCGTGCTTCTTGGGAATGCCTGTAATTTCTCCGGTGTCTGCATTATATGTGAGGCCGTCAGGAAGTCCCGTAACAGTTACTTTTATGGGAGAAGTCCCAGTAATGTCAAATGATGCTTCATAATCAACGCTGATTACTCCGGAGGCAAGAGCTTTAGTATTTATTGAGGGCTTCACTGCCTTGATACTCAGCTTGAATTCCTTAGCCGCTTTCCCGGCTGAGTTCTCGGCCGTTACTGTAACTTTCTTGTTCCACGCCTCTGAAGGCTCGCCGGAGATAACTGCGTTTTCTGCGTCAAACTCGAGTCCGGAGGGGAGTCCTCCTGAAAGAGTCCACGTTATCGTACCTGTTCCTGCGGAGAGTCCGAGTGCCAGGCTGTAAGGCTCGCCGACGATCCCGGGCTTGCTGCTGACCTTGATTTTGGGGGCTACGTCAGAGACTTTGAGGCTCAGAGTCTTTGTGCTGCTTCCTGTGCTGTTCGAGGCTGTGAAGCTGATTCTGTACGTCCCGGAAACTGCAGGCTTTCCGCTGAGTTTGCCCTTCTCTGAGAACGTAAGGCCGTCAGGTAAATTGCTTGCTGTCCACGTGAGGGGCTTCTTGCCGGCTGCCTTGAGGGATGCGCTGTAGGATTTGCCGACTGTTGCGTCCTTGAGGCTAGCTGTAGTGATGGAGACTCCCGAGCCGGTGGAGCTGCCTCCGCCGTCAGAGTCATCAAGGTCATCGCTTCCTGCTGTAGTGCTCGTGCCGTCGTAGACTGTCCCGTTCACGTAGAGTTTATAGCTTCCCTGTTCTATGTAGCCGTAATTCGTCAGGGATGAGATGTACGAGTCTGCAGTGAGTTCCCACATAGAATTTTCCTGAAGAGTTATTCTGACTGTGCCGGTCTGCCCGGAAGGGTTGACTGCTCCAGTGTAGGATGTGTCGGATGAGATGTTCAGCTTAAGGGTGGAGTATTTGTCAACAATAATATCTCCAATTATGCTGGCCTTCTCAATATTCATGGTAACCTTGCCGCCGTTCTTGCCGGAACTTCCCCAGTTCTGGGCTTCAGCTCTGAGAAATTTTCCGTCCTCATCGTTATTCTGTATGTCAACTTCTGAAAGCGTTATCGTGCATGTAGTGTTTGTTACGCAGAATATATCTCCGTTCGCATTCTCAAGGGAGCTGTCAGTCAGCGTGAATGAACTTACTCCGTCTGACGCATCGCCGGACATTGACTGGTAAATCAGCACTGCCTGATACGTTTTGTCCTGGCCGTTCTTGGTGCTGTGATTAGCTTTCAGAGAAGCCGTCTTGAGACTCACTGAATTTCCGCCCTCTATAACTACAACCTGAGATTTATTAGATGTTAGGTCAACATAATCAGAACCTATTATCTCAGCAGTAGAATATATCGCAGGTGAGCCTTGCCCGTTCGTTGTGCAGAGCATGTTTGATACCTTGATTGTCCCGCCTCCCTTGTCTGAGCGTATCGCTGCACTTGAACCTCCGTATGTATTAATCTCTACGCTGTCTGCATTGATTATTCCTCCTCCGGTTACCATTATTCCGCCGGAGTTGTTGGACATAGTCGTTATTGAGCACTCGGAGATGTTAATTGCTGTGCCGTCTCCTGCATTGCTGCCATTGAGATTCCCGCCATAAGAAAACACTGCATTTCCGTAGGATGCGTCGGAACTTATGAGGCCGTTTTTGAGTGTGAATGTTCCGCCTCCGCTCGCATGAACCGCTGCGTTCGTCCCCTGCCAGTCGTAGTTGTCATTCTGCCCGGAGACGCTGCCGGTCTTCGAGACGGAGAAGTCTTCGTACGCTGACTGCGAGCTGCTGGAAAGCGTCAAAGCATGAGCACCGCCTGTAGTAGATGTGTAGACTGATGCCATGCCTGATGACGAATGACCCATCACGATAATCACGCACAGTAACAGCGCAAATATCTTCCTGCCGTACATGAGAATATGCCCCCTTGATAAGATAACTAGTTATGTATTGCACAGAATTATAGCCGTCAACAACTTTCATTCACAACAGCAAAAAATGAGACCTTCACGTCTTATGCAAAGGCCTCACCGTTATTTTCTGTCTTGCTGGTGTCCGCGACGCGGCGGGCGACCGGTCAGGGAGGCTTCCTCTTCACAAGGCAAAAATGATACCTTTACGTCTTATGCTAAGACCTCACAGTTATTCTCTGACTTAATGGTGTCTTGCGACGTGCTGCGCTACCGGTACGGGAGGATTCCTCCTCACACGGCAAAAAATGAGACCCTCACGTTTTGCGAAGGCCTCACTGTTATTATCTGACTAATTGGTCGGGACGAGAGGATTCGAACCTCCGACCCCCTGCACCCCATGCAGATGCGCTAAGCCAGACTGCGCTACGTCCCGAAAACGTTAAACATTCTAGCGCATTTTCCTCACACGTCAAGTTTTGCGCTACAACTCACGCTTCATTATCACAAAGAATACGTTCGGGTCAAACGTCGTCCGCACAGCAAATATCTCGCTCACTTCCCAGCCTTCAGCTCCGTACTTGTTCAGCAGTTCCTCTACCTGTGCCGTCTTAGAGGCTGCCTCCTTCGTCTTCTGAAGCGAAGTCAGAGACCCCAGCGGTACAACTTTATACTCATACTTGGCCGACGCTCCTGCACCGAACGCAAAACACAGCGTCATGATTACTGCAAGCAATATTTTCTTCATCATCTTCACCTAGTCCGTCGCATTGAAAATTACTCCGGCAGTTACCGCTATCTTGTAGATTATGTCTATCGCTTCCTTAAATGACTCTATAGACTCTCTGTTCAGATACTTCACCGGCACAACTATAGTGTCTCCAGGCTCAACCTTCGCACTGAAGCCGCGCGGTGCTGTCCACTGCTTGCTTGAAAGCATTGCTGTGCTTCTGGTAAGGCGTATTGTCGAGCCGTCCCCCTTCAGAAGGTACACCATGCGCTTGTGTGCGCTCTTAAGTGCTCCTCCGGCTGCATTGATGTAGGCGTTGATGCTCAGGCTCGGGTTAAAGAGCTGTGATGATGACGTGTAAACTGCTCCCATGACATTTACAGTAAGCGGTGTCTCTGGAATGCGCAGGGTATCGCCGTCCTGAAGTTCATAGTCATACTGCGTGCCTTTGATGTTTGCCGGAGTGTCTATCTTCGTAACTATACGCCCCATGATGTCCATGTAACGCAGATTGTTGATAAGCTGTCTGCGCCTCTGGTACTCCTGGTCATTCGCTCCTGCGGAAGTAGTCCCTGCTGCACTGGCCGTGTTCTGTATGGATTCCAGAAGCTCCTGCTCCATCATGTCGGCCATCTGGTTCAGCGATTTCCTCTGTTCTTCTGCCACACTCCGCCTCGTGAAGACTGCTCCCCTCAAAAATGCTTTCTTCGTGAATCCTCCTGCCCGCTCCAGCAAATCAGAGAGCTTTTCTCCCTCAAACATTGCATACACTCCGGGACGCTTAACTTCTCCGGTAACCGAGACCCGTATCTGCGTCTTCCAGTCCGGTATCACAAATATAGTGAGCACGTCGCCGTTCTGAAGAGTCATGTTGTTCATGGGATCTCCCTGCATTGCCTCAAGTACATTTATGCGGAAGCGTTCATTCATCGGACCCTCAAGCGTCGGAGTTACGCGCGTGATCTCGGCCTGATCTGAGGCTGTAGTGCCAAGACCTCCGGCTCTGTTTATGAGGTCAGAGACTCTGGTGTGTCCCGGAATTATAACGAATGCACCGGGGCGCATAACCTGCCCTGTTATCGTTGCAGTTGCAGCAAAGCTATAGACAGGATACATCCTGAGCACGTCGCCGTCCTGAAGCTCGATGTTCTCTAGCTCGTCAAGGCTGCCCTCACTTGCTCCGGCATATGCTGAATCATAGACCCTGTAGAACTGAACACGTCCCCTGAACGTCTGCGCAGTCATCCCTCCGGCAATGTAAAGCAAATCTCTCACGCGTGTAGCTCCGTTAAGCTCGTACACTCCGGGACTCTGGACTTCTCCGGCCAAGCCCACCAGCGGACCTACAGGCGGAATGTAGATTACGTCCCCTGCCTCGAGGCGTGCATCCTGACTCTTGTCGCCCTGAAGCAGCATCGCGTACATGTCGAACACTGTGATTGTCCGTCCGTTGCGCTTAAGCTCGATTCTTCTGAGCGAGCCGTTCATGCTCGGGCCTCCTGACGCAAGCAGAGCGTTCACCAGAGTCGCAAATGATGACACTGTGTAAGCTCCCGGACGCTGGGCATTACCTGTTACGTAAACGAGGATTGAGCGAAGCCTGCCCATCGATAAATTCATCTGGTAGCCCGTGTAATACTGATTCAGCCTCGCAGCAATAATTCTCTCTGCCTCCTGCAATGTGTAGCCCGCAAGCCTGACTGCTCCTATTCTCGGAATTGTCGCTATGCCGTCCCTGTTCACTACGACCCTGAAGTTGCCCTCTTCAGGTATGCCCCAGAGAGTAAGCGTAATCTCGTCGCCGGTACCGATCCTGTAGTCCTGAGTCACGGGGACGTTATCCTGCGGAGCGTAAGTTGAGGGAGGCCTCCTGAAGAATGACATTCCGAATCTTGGGAGACGGCGCATAATGTTGCGCATCGGGTTTCCTGCTGTACGCGCAAACAGTATCTGGTCAAAATAGCTGTCGATTTCTGCAGCAGTCGCCTCGCCGTTGAACGCAGCACCCGGAGCTAATGTGTCCTGCCCGGAAGTCTGGGTGTCGCCGGTCTGTCTGCTGCTGTCGAGCATGGCATCTCCGCGCGTAAGGTCGACGTTCTCAGGTGCAGTGTTATTGTTGAGTTCTCTCTGAATCGCATCCACACCAGAGAAGTCTATTCCCTGATTCGAGTTGGGAATGTTAGGCGTTGACGGAGTAGTCGGAGAGTTGGGGATTGTCGGCATAGCTTCAGTGCCGGGAACTGAC
>JAFSUD010000048.1 GCA_017445405.1 Synergistaceae bacterium | reverse complement strand
TGCTTCTTTGCCGCAGTCTTCGGTGCAGGTGATGATGTCTTGCTTGCCTTCACTGACTTTTTCGGCGCGGGCTTGTCATCAATTGCTGCAGCCTTCTGAGCAAAAGCGGGCTTCTCTGTCTGCTTCACTTCTGCGGGAGCGGGAGTCTCTGCCTGTGCCTTCTGGTCTGTCTTGACGAGCCGTCTCGCTGCTGCTCCTGAAGTTACGGGGACTAATCCTCCCGGCTGCCATGCGCCTATGTACTGCCAGATCGCTAAAAGCTCTGCTCTGTTGGCGGGAAGATATATCTCCGTTCCTGCCTTGATGTCCGCTGACTCGGTGCGGTTCGCCCAGAAAACGTCCTTAACTGCTACACCGTGAGCCTTGCAGTAACCCGTTAGGTCAGCAAATCCCTTAGACAAGTCCTCAGTGAAACTCATAGTCTGCCATTTTGCCGCCGCATTAACAACTGAAGCCAACAGCAACAACATCATTACTCCTGCAAATATTTTCTTCATCATTACACCCTCTCTGTTACTATTCTGAACCCTGCTTTTGCTAATTCATCCTTGATTGTGCCTATCTGGTCTGCGTTCAGTGTCTCGAGCGCAAGTTTCAGGAAACACGAATTGATTGCCATGTTCGTATCTCCATGATCATAGTAGACGGATACGACGTTGGCACCGCATGACGCAATAATCTCGCTGACCTGCTGAAGCTGTCCGGGCTTGTCAACAAGCTCAATAGTCAGGTTGACGTTGCGTCCGGTCATCATCATTCCGCGAGTGATTACGCGTGAAAGAATGTTCACGTCAATATTTCCGCCTGATACGACACACACGGCCTTCTTTCCCTCAATGGGCAGCTTATGGAACATTGCAGCAGCTACAGGAACAGCTCCCGCGCCTTCAGCAATGAGCTTCTGTTTCTCGATGAGCGCAAGAATCGCAGCAGCTATCTCGTCCTCGCTCACGCACACAATATCATCAACGTACTTGCTGATGATGTCGTAGGTCGTCTCGCCGGGATTCTTCACAGCTATTCCGTCAGCAAACGTAGACACAGACTCGAGAGTCTCCCGCTGGTGTGCCTTGAAGGAGTTGTACATGCTCGCTGCACCTGCTGCCTGGACTCCGTAGACCTTCACCGAAGGCTTGAGGCTCTTCACGGCAAACGCGATCCCCGAGATGAGTCCGCCTCCGCCGATGGGGACGATTATTGCCTCTACGTCCTCGAGCTGGTCGAGAATCTCGAGTCCGATCGTTGCCTGACCTGCGATAACGTAGTCGTCATCATAGGGGTGAATGAATGTCGCTCCGGTCTCTGAGACTATCTCGAGTGCGCGGTCGTGTGCGTCGTCGTAGACTCCCCTGACGAGTTCGACGTTTGCGCCGAGTCTTCTGGTGCTGTCGACCTTCATGACGGGAGCGGAGTCGGGCATGCAGATTGTTGCGGAGATGCCCCGGCGTGATGCGGACATTGCGACACCCTGAGCGTGATTGCCGGCTGAACATGCAACTATGCCTCTGGCCTTCTCTTCGTCTGTGAGCTGTGAAATCTTGTAGTATGCTCCTCTGAGCTTGAAGCTCCCGGTTACCTGCAGGTTCTCTGTCTTGAGGTAGAGATTATGATTCTCGCTGAGGTTAGGCGCAGCTATCAAGTCAGTTTTTCTTGCGCATTCTCTGAGGATATATGCAGCGGTGTAAACTTTATCAAGAGTAAGCATATATAACCCTCTGTGCAAATACATTCATGAAATATCACTCTCCGTTGAATAATGGGCATATTATAGCAACATAAGGCGGAATCTACGTGAATGAAATCATAATATGCCGGCAAAAATCAATGAAGATATTGCTGATTTCATGTTCGTCATACCGCGTGATATACTCATTTCACACACCATTCTTACCCAACGAATCACGAGCAGGAGAGAGAGTTTTATCAACTACTTTACCAACTACAAAAATGTGATGTAAAGTTAGTGATGAACAGTAATTACACGCCTGAAAATTTTACTTCGTTTACACATTTTTTGATTCATGATGCAGTAAAATATACGCGTTCACATTTTCACAAGAGAGGGGAAAAATTTATAGATGAAAGTGTTGCTCATTAACGGCAGTCCGAACGAGAAAGGGTGTACATTTACGGCGTTGAGTGAAGTTGCAGGAAGCCTCAGCAAGAACGGCATCGAGACTGAAATTTTCTGGATAGGCAAGAAAGCAATGCAGGGATGTATAGCGTGCTTCAAGTGCCAGCAGTTAGGACACTGCGTCTTCAATGACAGCGTGAGAGAACTGACCTCAAGGCTTGACGAGTTCGACGGCTTAGTTGTCGGCTCTCCTGTGTATTATGCCGGGCCTGCAGGGAGTCTGTGTGCGTTCATGGATAGATTGTTTTTCTCGGGAGGCGACAAGCTCGAGGGCAAACCTGCAGCGTGTGTAGTGTCATGCAGGAGAGCAGGAGCTACGGCAGCGTTCGACCGGCTCAACAAGTACTTCACGATTCGTAATATGCCTGTGGTGTCGTCGCAGTACTGGAATCAGGTTCACGGCTTCACTCCTGATGATGTCCGCAAAGACTTAGAGGGTATGCAGACAATGAGGACTCTCGGCGAGAACATGGCG
>JAFSUD010000047.1 GCA_017445405.1 Synergistaceae bacterium | reverse complement strand
TCGGCGTTAATTGCTGCAGTTGCGGCAGTGTTCGTGTATTTCCTGACGACTCCAGAACAGCGCGGTACTACTTTCTGGATTTCTGTGGGCTTCTTGGTGTTCGCACTCATCCTTGAGACACTGCAGGCCTCCGGAATTGCTATGCGCTCAAACAAGGGACAGAATATCCCTGTTAGCTTCACGAAATTCATTCTCGGTGCGGTGTACTTCCTGATAGTGATTGCCCTCGCAGTCTGGAACGCTCTCGATCCGTTCACCACGACGAAATACATTCTGACTCATGTCGGAGTGCTAGCGGTGTTCCTGATTCCGATGGTGTTAATCAACATGGCGGAACTCCGGCTCTCCGGCTCGGACAGAAAGCAGCAGGCAGATGGCAGACAGAATCTCGCCTCGCTGGCTAACCGTGTGGGCTATGCCGCAGAAGACCTCAAGGCAGCAGGACTCCCGGCGGAGACTCTCCAGAAGGTCTCGAACTTTGCGGAGGCTCTGAGATATGCAGATCCGACTCCTGCATCGGGACGCATTGAGCGCACTCTTGAGGAGGCAGTAAAGACTCTCGAGGACGCAGTAACCGGCAAGGACTCCGCCGAAATCTCGAGGCTGTGTACTCTTGCAGAACGTGCCCTTAAGGAGCGCAACGAGGCAGTGAAGAACGCGAAGTAGTGTATGAAGAGACAAGAAAGCCCCCGGTGAAGAGCCGGGGGTAATTTTTTAGATCTGCGGAGCGAGCAGCTTCATCTTTATCATCTTGTTGATGCTGTGCTGAAGGTATACCGGCCCGAAGAACACCGTCATGATTGCCGACGACGCTACACTTCCGACCGCAATATTTCTCTCCATGAACTTGGCAGCATACCCCTGAAGAATACGCCTCACCCAGAACGCGAGCAGAATCGATCCCGTAAACGTTATGCCGAATGCATAGTTGAAGATTTCCTGCGACATCTCGGGAGAGAGTCCGAGAGAGTCCCCTATCTCCGACGAGAAGATAATTCCTGCGCACACCAGAGCGTAAATCCCTGCAGCCCAAGCGGGTAATTTCGTTCCCGAATCTAAGTCGTTGAGGGGCTTCATTCTTGTTGCGTACCAGTAAGGCGCGTAATATCCCAGCGTAATAACGTACACGAATATCACGAACGCTTCAGATACATACTTTATCTTGGGCAGGTTCTCAAGTTCTCGGCGGTGCTGTTCTTCCTGCTCATGGCGTTTGTGTTCCTCGAGCATACTTATTCCGTAAGCTGTCCTAGTCCCGCAATACTGGCAGACTTCATCATTTGCTTCAATCGGTGCTCCGCAATTTGCACACTTCATATAAATCATTCCTCCTTGCTAAAAATTCCGGTACAAAAATTTTCATCCTAATCATTCTGTTGATGCAGTACTGAAGATAAATCGGCCCGAATAATGCCATCAGCCAGTCAGACGAAACCTCAGAATTATCGTAATGCCTAAGTATCTTCTTGACGCGTAAAGCCATCTGCACGGACATTGTATAGCTTATCATAACAGCGGAGGCAAATATTACTTTCGCATGTAATTCCGTGAGGCCTATTCGGTCATAAAACGGTATGATAAACATGAAGCTGAAGCACATAACCGGATAAATCAAGGCTGCCAGCACAGGAAATTTCAGCTCTGATTTGAGGCGGTTCAACGGAAAGGTTCTAGTGATATACCAGCATGAAGAATAGAATCCTAAAGTCAGTATGTAGCTAATTATCACTGAAGACATCTCTGCATAAGGCATAGACGGCATATTTCTAAGGCGTTCTTCTTCCTGCTCTTCACGTCTGCGTTGTTCAGTCATACTTTTTCCGTAAGGCGTAACGCTCCCGCAGTAAGCACACTTTTCATCCGTATCACCTAATGGTGCTCCGCAGCCTGCACACTTCATGATTATCATTCCTCCTTTGCGCAATAAGTATACACAAAAAATGCCCCGGCGGAGAGTTATCCGTCAGGGCTTTACTATGGAGATTGGAGGTGATGAAGAATGTGTGATGATGTGCTTATTCTGCCTGGCCCGCTAACTTCCTCAGGGTCTCGACTCTTGCCTTCTGGGCTGCTGTCTGTGCCTCGAGTGCTGCTAACTGGTCTTCCTCGAGACGCAGTAACTGCTCCAGACGTTCAGAGAACTTGTCGGATACTGCCTTCAAAGCTGCAAACTCTGCCTTCAGGTCTGCAACATCAGGTATTCCGTTCGTCTCG
Source organism: Synergistaceae bacterium (assembly GCA_017445405.1). Lineage (GTDB taxonomy): Bacteria > Synergistota > Synergistia > Synergistales > Aminobacteriaceae > JAFUXM01. The sequence continues at coordinate 52,330 of JAFSUD010000047.1, read as the reverse complement.
ACTTTCGTCATTCTCTGCTCGACTGCTGCTATATCCGTCTTCACGCTGTCAAGTTTGGGCGTGAACTTGTTCTGCATTATCGTCCACATGATGTTGAGGCACAATATTGCCAGTATCACGCCGATGATTATCTGCTTCTTCTTGCTCTCTGCCATTTGGTCAACGCCTCCTCCGCTTAACAAAAAGAGGCCCAATTACTCACTGAGCCTCTGATGAAAATCACAACGCTACTTTACCTCTACGTCTGCTCCGGCCTCAGCGAGCTTCTTCTTCAGCTCTTCAGCCTCTTCCTTCGACACGCCTTCCTTGATGTTCTTCGGCGGGTTGTCAACAAGCTCCTTCGCTTCCTTCAGGCCGAGCGATGTGATCTCGCGCACTACCTTGATGACGGCGATCTTGTTTGCGCCGGGTCCTTTGTAGACTACGTCAAACTCTGTCTTCTCCTCTGCGGGAGCCGCTGCTGCTCCTGCTCCGGGCATTGCTGCCATCATTACGGGTGCTGCTGATGCTGATACGCCGAACTTCTCTTCAAGAGCCTTCACGAGTTCCGAAAGGTCAAGTACTGACATTGTTTCGATAGCCTGGATGATTTCTTCTTTGGTCATAATATTTTCCTCCGTTAATGTTGTTAATGATAATTATTAGTGCACAGCCTAAGCCGCACTGCCTTCTTCTTCCTTCTTTGCGCGTATCTGGTCGAGGCATGTAACGAAATTCCGCATTGTCCCCGCCAGAACGTTGACCAGTCCCGATAACGGTGCTGCAATTGTCCTGACAACCTGTCCGCGCATGACTTCCTTCGACGGGAGATCCGCAAGAGCCAATAACTGCGCAAGGTTAAGCTGCTGTGTCTCGAGCAGTCCGCCCTTCAGGACGAACGCTTTCTGTGTCTTGTCGTTCACGTGCTCCTTGAGGACTTTTGCTACGCTCACCGGGTCGTCATAGCACAGTGCAAAAATGTTCGGCCCTTTCATGAGTTCTTCGGGGAGTGCCTCGAGTCCTGCTTCCTTCATGGCGATTGCGAACAGGGAGTTTTTCGCGACCTTCAGCTCACCTCCGGCCTCGCGTACTTTGTGGCGGAGTTCGGTGCTCTGTGCGACGGTCATTCCGCGATACTCACCTACGAACACGGCTTTAGTCCTGCTGAGTTTCTCTCTCAGTCCGTCTACTAACTCATACTTTATCTTTGCAGGCATGTTTCTTCTTTCACCTCCTTCATGTGCTTACGAAAAGCTCCCCCTATACTTTCACACAGGAGGAGCGTTATTCTCTATCAACTCTCACTCCTCGGCAGGATATTAAGCGTGCGCACCTGCTGTCTCAGGATGAACATATCAGGAAAATTTTTACAGTGCTAATTCTTTCTGTGCTGCTGCAGGGTCTACTGCAATGCCCGGCCCCATCGTCGGAGCTATGGCTATGCTCTTCACGTACGTTCCCTTCACTGATGCCGGACGTGCACGGTATATCGCCTGCAGCAAGGCCTTCACGTTGTCGTAGAGCTGGTCTGCAGAAAAATCTCTGCGTCCTGCTGCGTTGTGGGTTATGCCCGTCTTGTCTGCACGGAACTCTACTCGTCCTGCCTTGATCTCCTTAACGGCGTTGGCAAGCTCAAACGTTACTGTTCCGCTCTTTGCGCTCGGCATTAGTCCGCGGGGGCCTAACACTTTGCCCAAGCGTCCGACAGACTTCATCATGTCGGGTGTAGCGATAACTGCGTCGAAGTCCATGAAGCCGCCCTGAATCTGTGCGACCATCTCGTCTCCGCCTACAAGATCCGCTCCGGCATCCTGAGCTTCCTTAATCTTCTCGCCCTGAGTGATGACGAGTACCTTTTTGGTTACGCCTGTTCCGTGAGGAAGCGATACCGTGCTCCTGACCTGCTGGTCTGCGTGGCGCGGGTCTATGCCCAGCCTGACGTGTACCTCGATGCTCTCGTTGAACTTGGCCGTCGCTATAGTCTTGAAGAGGTCAACTGCTTCACGGAGTCCGTACAGTTTCCCGGCTTCAACTTTTTCTGCGGCTTCTCTGTATCTCTTGCTTCTCTTCATTTCTGCCTCCTGCGGTCTTAGCGAGAATTATTCTCTTCCGCTCGTCTGGTGCAATTAGTCGACGACCTCAAGCCCCATTGAACGGGCTGTGCCTTCGATCATCCTCATTGCTGCGTCTACGTCGTTGGCGTTGAGATCCTTCATCTTCATCTCGGCGATCTCCTTCACCTTTGCGCGCGCTATCTTGCCGACTTTCGTCTTGTTGGGAACTCCCGAACCTGACTCGATGCCAACAGCCTTTTTCAGTAACACTGCTGCGGGAGGAGTCTTAAGCTCGAACGTGAAGCTCCTGTCAGCATACACTGTGATTACTGCCGGAATGATTAATCCTGCCTGATCTGAAGTCTTCGCATTGAACTGCTTGCAGAACTCCATGATGTTCACTCCGTGCTGACCGAGTGCAGGCCCTACAGGAGGTGCAGGTGTCGCTTTTCCGGCTGGAAGCTGGAGCTTTATTTGCCCTACTACTTTCTTAGCCATGATAAAAATTTTTCCTTTCTGTCTTGCTCATTTATCGTCTAACAAGTCTTCGCCTGTTATTCGCGTTATATCTTCTCTAAGGATTTGTAGTCCGTCTCAAGAATTGCCCCGCCTAACACTTCACTCTTGAACTTTACGCGGCTCTTCTTGGCGTTTATCTCGACTACCGGCCCGGTGAATCCCTTCATGTTGCCTTCTGCTACTACTCTCACAACATCTCCGGGCTTCAGGTCTATATCTACCTTAGGTTCATCCTTGCTGCTCTTCATGCCGGACATTATCCGGTCTACTTCTTCCTGTGAAAGCGGTACAGGATACGTCCCTGCTCCGATAAATCCCGTTACTCCGTTCGTGTGCCTGACTGCATACCATGACTGCTCGTCAAGTATCATCTCCACCATCACGTAGCTCGGGTAAAGTTTGCGGGTTACTTCTCTGCTCTTGCCGTCCTTGACCTCGATTCTGGTCTCCGTCGGAATCAGAACGTTGAAGATTTTATCCTGCATGTTCATTGCTTTGATGCGCTGACGTAAATCTGCTTCTACGCGCTTCTCGTAGCTAGCATACGTCTGCACTATGTACCACCGGCGTTCCTGAGGCATGATGTTTATTTATCCGAGCAGCATACGGAACAGCCACGCAAGAATAAAGTCTATCAGCCCGAGATACAGCGAGACAGCCAGCGTGAACACTATCACTATTACTGTCCAGTACCATATCTGCCTTCGGGTCGGCCAAGTAACTTTCTTGAGTTCGGCTTTTGCTTCACGGATGAAGTTCTTGAGCGAAGCCAGCTTTGTCGGTTTCTCTGTGGTTGTCTTTGCCATAATGATTTTTCCTCATAAAAATGGCAGGCCCGGCAGGACTCGAACCTGCAGCCCCCGGTTTTGGAGACCAGTGCTCTGCCAATTGAGCCACGGACCTGCGTAAAATTTATTGTGTGAAATTCGACGGCGTAAATTCTACAACAGGCTTAACCTTTTGGCAACACTACTTTGATTCCTTGTGGACTGTCGGAGCGTTGCACCACTTGCAGTATTTCTTCACTTCGAGCTTTTTGCTCTGCTTCTTCTTGTTGATAGTCGTCGTGTAATTGCGGCGTTTGCACTGGGTGCAGGTAAGTCCGATAATGTCTGCCATAATAAACTATGTCCCTTCTTGTCAAAAATGTGAATGCGTGTATTTTAGCACACTCCATTAATTTTTATGTTATGAGGCCATAAATCGCCCGCATAAACAACAGCAAGTATCATCACGACAAAAAGGCTCAGTGAATCTATAATCACGCAAAATTTTCATGAGGAGCTGAATACATGAAACACTTCATCAAAATCTTGTTAGGTGTTGCCATCATCGGCGGCATATGTTACGGCCTAAACACTCTCAGGCAGCAGAAAGCACCAGCACCAGAACAAGAGGTAATCCGTCCTGTACGCACTATCAGGCTTCAGGGAGGGAGCGAGTCTTTCAGGCGCAGGTACTTCGGAACGGTTCAGGGAGGCAGACGAGCGGAGCTGTCCTTCAGAGTCTCCGGAACTCTCCGGCGCATCTATGTCGACAAGGGCGCAAGCGTCAAACGGGGGACACTTCTGGCCACTCTCGACCCGAGAGACTTCAACACCAGCATCTCTCAGGCACAGAGCGCGTTATCTCAGGCACAGGCACAGCACAAAAACGCTCTGGCAGACTTCACGCGCTATGAGAACTTGTACAAGCAGAGGGTGATAGCTAAGGCACAGTATGACCAGTACAAGACTCAAGTGGAGGTAACTAAATCTGCAGTCGACTCCGCAAAAGCTAACCTGCAATCTGCACGTGATGCCTTGCGTGATACGGAGCTTCGAGCACCCTTCGACGGAGTAATCGCTGACAGGATGGCAGAAAATTATCAGGACATTACGGCCAAGCAGACAATATTCAGTCTGCAGGACTTATCATCTCTCGAAATCGTGTTCAACATTCCGGATAACGATGTGCTTCTTGTGCCCATGCCGGAAGTCAGAGGCTTGCTGGATTTGCGGACACATGCAGAGTCCTTCTCCATCAACGCAAAGTTTGAGGCAATACCTGACAGAGTTTTTCCGCTCACCATCAAGGAAATAGCGACACAGGCAACAGCAGCGAATACTTATCCGGTTACTGCAGCGATGCCCAGACAGAACGATATACGCATACTTCCCGGAATGGCCGTAACCGTTGAGGTAAATTTTGCAGGTGATGATATTGCAAAGGCTGACGAGAACAGCAGCTATTTTGTGCCGACGACAGCTATTCTCAATGAGGGCGGAGCTAATTACGTGTGGAGATTTGCAGTTGGTCAGGTATCGCGGGTCCCGGTAACTGTGGGGCAGATCCGCAATGACGGCATGGTTGAAATTGAGGGAGCGACTCTCAGCGGAGGCGACGTAATCGTTACAGCAGGAGTGTATTTCCTGCATGAAGGCCAGCGCGTAAGGCTTCAGGAGGTGCAGTGATGATTCTCTGTTTCTCAGCAACTGGCAACACAAAATACTGTGCAGAATACATTGCTTCACGGACACATGACACAATCACCTCTATCAACAGCATGATGAAGGACGGCGTGAAGTCTGTGAACTGTGAGGGAGCTGAACGCTTGGGCATCTTTGCGCCCGTCTATGATTGGGACTTGGCCTACGCTGCGGCTGAGTTTCTGGGGGGAGTGAGCTTCGTGAACCTGCCGGAGAGCTGCTACGTCTACGGAGTGTTCACATGCGGGAGCAATGCCGGACGTGCTGACGAGAATCTGAGGGAGATTCTCAGCAGGAAGGGAATTACTCTAGGTGCAGCGTTCGCCGTGAGTATGCCGGATAACTACGTGCCCATGTTCAGGACAGAGAGTCCGGAGCGCAGAGCTGAGCATCTCGCTAAAGCAGATGAGACTCTGAAGGAGCTTGCGGAGGACATCGCAGAGAAGAGACACGTGCAGAAGTTCACGAGGAAGCCGTCAAGACTCTTCACGTACCTGATTAAGAAGTTCGTTGTGCCGAGTCAGCGCAAGGTCAAGGGATTCACAGTGAATGATGACTGTGTAGGGTGCGGGCTGTGCGAGAGAGTCTGCCCGATGAACATCATCACCCTCAAAGATAACCGGCCTGTGTGGACTGCAGATAAATGCGCTTGCTGCCTAGCGTGCCTCCACAGATGCCCGAAGCAGGCCATCAACCTGGGACGTTCGGCCAAGAACGGACGCTACGTAAACCCGAACGTGAAGCTGTGAGGTGATGAAGATGGACATAGCAAGAGCAAGCATACAGCGTTACAGAGTCGTGCTGTTCATCTGCCTGCTGACTCTCGTAGGCGGAGTGATGGCCTATTTCGAGATCGGCAAGCTCGAGGATCCGTCGTTCACAATCAAGACTGCTGTAGTCTCCGCAGTGTATCCGGGAGCGAGTGCTTACGAGGTCGAACAGGAAGTTACCGCCCGCCTCGAAGACGCAATCCAAGCTATGGGCGAGGTCGACATCATACGCTCGCGTTCAACGCCCGGCCTTGCAGTAATCTACGTTGACATTAAGGACGAATACTCCTCAGCAGAGCTTCCGCAGGTGTGGGACAAGCTCCGCCAGAAGGTCAACGACGAGCAGGTATACATGCCTTCAGGAGTAACTGTGCTGGTCAACAACGATTTCGGGGAAGTTTACGGGCAGTACTACGCGCTGGTGGGCGACGGCTACACGATGAAGGAACTGTACGATTACGCAGACTTCCTCAAGAAGAACCTCGTGCTTGTCAATGAGGTTGCGAGAGTAGAGATTCTCGGCGAGCAGACTGAAGCAATCTATATCGAGTTCTCGGCCTCCCGTATGTCCGCGCTCGGAATATCCCCTGAAGAAATCTTCGGAGTGCTCAACCAGCAGAACACTTTATCCGAGACCGGCAGCATAACTCTGGGCAGCAGGTATATACGCGTCTCCCCGACAAGCGCAATACTCTCTGTTGATGACATCGCAAACTTGGTGATAGGCAGTGCCGGAGGGAACTTGACCCGTCTCCGCGATGTCGCGACAGTAAGAAGGGATTACGCCGAACCGCAGGACTTCAAGCTGAAGTTCAACGGCAGACCCGCGCTCGCAATCGGCATCTCCACTGTTGAGGGCGGAAACGTCGTGAACATGGGGCGTGCAGTCTCGGCAAGGCTGAAGGAGTTAGAGGCATTCCGGCCTGTAGGAATTGAGCTGACCCCGATATACATGCAGTCCGACCAGGTCATAAAGTCCATCAGCGACTTCATCATCAATCTGATTGAGAGCTTGGCTATCGTCGTGGGCGTGCTGCTAATCTTCATGGGGCTGCGTTCGGGATTAATCATCGGGCTTGTGCTGCTGATTACGGTTGCGGGTACGTTCCTCATCATGAACCAGACAGGAATAACATTGCAGATTGTCTCGCTGGCTGCACTGATTATTGCGCTGGGGTCTCTGGTCGATAACGGCATAGTCGTCGCTGAGGGAATGCTCGTCGGTGTCGAGCGCGGAATGACTATAGAGGATGCAGCCTCTGACTCGGTGAACGGCTCGATATGGGCGATGCTCGGCGGAACATTCATTGCGGTGCTTGCATTCGTACCTGCAGGACTCTCGAAGACACAGACAGGCGAATACCTGCAGAGCCTCTTTCAGGTCGTCGCAATCTCAATGATGCTGAGCTGGTTTGCCGCATTAATCGCTGCCCCTGCACTGGGGAAAGTCATGCTGAAGCCCTCGAAGCAGGAGGGAGATCCGTATGATGGGTTCTTGTTCCGTGCGTACAGGGCATTTCTTGAGCTGTGCCTGCGTAACAGATTCACAGTTCTGGCACTTGTCATTGCGGTGTTCGTGTTCTCAATGATGGTGTTCTGGGAGATGCCCACGTCGTTTTTCCCCGACAATGACACTGTGTACTACACCGTCGACCTGTATTCGCCCGAAGGTACGTCGCTGAACGCTCAGGAAGAAATCACGCAGAAACTAGCTGCCCACATACAAGCCCAGCCCGGCGTAAAGAATATTACGCAGTTCATAGGAGGAGGGGGCCTGAGATTCACATTGACCTACAATCCGCCGGAAGACGACACAGCATTTTCGCAGCTTCTTGTTGAGACGGAGGACGGAAAATTTACGCGGCCTTCACTGCTGGACACACAGGCATATATTGACGGACTGCCTGAACTTCAGGGAAACTGCAAGCTGTTTGCGCGCGGTGGTGATGCTGAAGAGAAAATAGGCCTGAGAATTTACGGCTCTGACCCTGCGGAATTGAGGAGGCTTGCGGGTCAGGTCATGGCGATAATGGAGAAAGATCCTGCGAGCCAGTTCATACGCACGGACTGGCGTGAACCTGTGGAAGTTATACATCCCGTAATCTTCAAGGATCAGATGCAGAGTCTCGGCCTTACCCGACCTGCAGTCAATCAGGCTATACTCACGGCAACTACGGGTGCAGCAGTCGGTGAGTTCCTGGACGGCGACAAATCATTAGCCATACTTGCAGCCTTCACCCCCGAAGAACGCAACAGGATAGATATTCTCTCGTCGCTGCCTGTGTGGGCACCTGCCGCAGGGAAGTCCGTTCCGCTGGGGACGGTGTTCTCGAGCCTTGAAACAAAGTTTGAAGACAACATAATAATCCGCAGGGACAGAAGCAGAATGATAACGGCCAAGAGCGAAGTGAAGTTCGGGATGAATGCTGACGCTATGCTTGAGAGGATTACGCCGGAGATTGAGGCACTGAGGCTTCCGTTCGGCTACCATATTGAATGGGGAGGCGAGAAGGAAGAGGACGACGAGGCTATGGATGGCATGGCCGTAGCGTTTCCTCCGGCGATAATGATAATGTTCATCATCATGATTTTCCTGTTTAACGGCTTCCGGCAGACAATGATAATCTTCATTTCGCTTCCGTTAATCCTGATAGGTATAGTTCTGGGATTATGGGTTATGGGAATGGATGTGAGCTTCCTAGCGATCGTGGGGCTGCTGTCTCTTGTGGGAATGCTCGCGAAGAACTCCATAGTGCTGCTGGATCAGGTGAGTGCGGATTTTGCGGCAGGACGGGACAAGTACGAGGCAATTGTTGAGGACGGTGTGTCAAGATTGAGGCCTGTAGCAATGTCGGCACTAACTACGGTGCTGGGGATGATTCCGCTGATTTGGGATGTGATGTTCGGGCCTATGGCAGTAACTATTATGGCGGGATTGACTGTGAGCACGATACTTACTCTGCTTGTGATTCCTGTGCTGACAGCTATTGCGTATAACGTGCCCTGCCCCGAGCCGGAGGACGACGAAGACGAGTAACAAAAAAGGGGGGCTGTTTGATAGTCCCCCTTATTCTTCAACTGTCAAATATCCAGAGTAAGCCCCTTCATTGCTGATACATGCTTCCCTACAGCGTTGCGGAGTGCCTGATTGATAAGACCGCCGGCTATCTTGCTCGCACTTCCGGTAGATTTCCTCTCCTTGTTCGTCGCATCCCCTGCCTGGTCAGACGCATAAACTATCTCGTTCGTCTCAACATCAGATATCTTGATGTCAAGAACTACGTATGCTGTCTTGGCCTTAGCTGAACTCCCCAGAATCGGAATCATGAAGCCTGATGCCTTCTCGCTGTAGTAGCAGAGAGTAACTGAGCCGCTGATTATGTACTGTGCACCGGCTATTCTGCCGATTTTGGGAGCAGTTGACGGATCCACGAGTCCCGACTGCCCGAGCTTCTGTTCCCTTATGACATCATCAATGTGTTCACGGTCAAGCAGCCTGAACAGCCCGGCTTTGAACAGCTCCGTCGTCATCATGTCCCTGATTGCTGCAGCGGGCGCATTGCCTTCCTCACTCCTGTCCTCGAAAGCTAATACCGCTACTCTGGGCTTGTCAATCACATTCACATCTTGGTGTATCGCTGTGAGTCCTTCTGCTGATGAACTCTGCTGAGGAGTTTTCCTAGTGGGAAGGGCTGTATTATCCTGCGGAGCTTTCAGTCTTGCGAGAGCCTTCTTAGCCTGTGCGTTGCCGTTTGCTGACGCTCGCTGGTAGAACCTCAGTGCCTTCTTCATGTCCGCCTTAATGCCAAGACCGTTTTCGTATATGCGCCCGAGACTCATCATGCTGTAATCGTCGCCCTGTTCCGCCCCCTGCTCGTACAATTTGCGAGCCTTCTTGTAGTCATGGTAGACTCCTGTTCCCTGCTCGTACATTGTGCCGAGATTGTTGAACGCCTTCACACTGCCATTTGCTGCTGCCTTCTCGTATAACTCTATGGCCTTCTTGTAGTCTTGCTCTACACCTAGTCCCAAATCATACATCAGTCCGAGATTGTTGTATGCAGCTCCCTCATCACTCATAGCAACAGCTTTCTCGTATAGTTCACGAGCCTTCTTGTAATCCTGCTTTACGCCGTACCCGTTTTCGTACAGAACACCAAGATTATTCAGCGCACTAGCATTGTTCAGAGCAGCGGCCTTCTCGTAATATTCAGCAGCCTTAGCGTAATCCTTCGCGACACCATATCCCTGCTCGTACATCACGCCGATGTTGTAGATGGCTACGTCGTCATTCAGAGATGCTCCCTTCTCGTACATTTCGCGGGCTTTCGCGTAGTCCTGTGCGACTCCGAGTCCGTCTTGATAGAGTATGCCGAGATTTGTGAATGCACTTGAGTTGTTCATAGCGGCAGATTTCTCGTAGTATTCTCTGGCTTTCACGTAGTCCTGTGTTACGCCTATGCCCTGATGATACATGAAGCCTAAATTGTAGAGTGCTGAACTGTCGCCGAGAGCAGCGGCCTTCTCGTAGTATTCGACAGCTTTCTTGAAGTCCCGCCTGACACCCTGACCGTCATAGTACATGCAGCCGAGATTATAGATAGCTTTTGCGTCGTTCTTGGCAGCAGCTTTCTCGTACAGTTCACGAGCCTTCTTGTAATCCTGCTTGACACCATAGCCTCTCTGGTACATTATCCCGAGATTGTAGAATGCTGAATCACTGTTCAGAGCAACGGCCTTCTCATAGTATTTCACCGCTTTCTTGTAGTCCTGCTTAACGCCACGTCCATAGCGGTACATGATGCCGAGATTGTTCAGGGCACTCGCATGATTCTGTGCTGCTGCTTTCTCGTAATACTGCTTGGCCTTCCTGTAGTCCTGCTTTACACCTTTTCCATGTTCATACATGTAGCCAAGATTGTAGAGTGCAATAGCGTGATTCTGTTCTGCGGCTCTCTCGTAGTACATGCGGGCTTTCTCGTAGTCAATCTTGACTCCATCTCCGAACGCATAAAAATCTCCTAGACGGAAGAGTGCGTCAGCAAAATTCTGCTCTGCTGCTCTCTCGTACCACTCACGCGCTTTCACGTAGTCCTTCTTGACACCGTGTCCGTTCTCGTACATCACGCCGATGTTGTAGATTGAGTTCACGTAGTTCTGTGCGGCTGATTTCTCCCAGTATTCACGGGCTTTGTCGTAGTCAATCTTGACACCGAGTCCCTGAGCGTAAATCACGCCTAGATTGTAATATGCCTTCGGGTGATTCTGTTCTGCAGCCTTCTCGTACCACTCACGGCCTTTCCTGTAATCCTGCTTCACTCCGTCGCCCTTGAGATACATTAAGCCTACTTCACACTGCGCATCAGCATCTCCGCGTTCAGCCTTCTTTAATGCAGCTTTGAAGTCCGCACCTGAGGCAGCTCCCGCAAACAACGCTAAACATACTGCAACAATAACTATTAATCGCTTCATAAATCATCACTCCTGCTTAAGATTTTAAGTGTCTTCATGTGCTTCCTAGCCCTCCGTCAAGACTGCTCCCTTCACCACGTTAAGATTATTGCGCTAATCACCCCTCCTCAGAATTTCTAGTGCATTCATGTACTTTGCTGAAGGTCTCACGGACTGCTCCCCCCCAGTTCCCGCAAAACGTGATACATCAAGATTGTGTTCGAGGTCTGCAATCTTCACCTTCCGCGCAATAGGATTCCTGCGAACCTCACGCACATAGCTCATGTAGTCTGTCGCTCCGTCGTGAGTCAGCACCTTCACAGCATCAACAACTTCACGCGGAAAAATTCTCTCCAGAACTTCCGCCTTCAGCTCCGTATCCTCCAGAGTGTCATGAAGCAGTGCAGCACACGCCGAATACTCATCATCCATCTGTTCAGCAACATGCAGCACATGAACTATATACGGCCTCCCTGCCTTGTCCTTCTGCCCGTGATGAGCCTCATACGCAATATCTATTGCCTTATTCACAAGCTCACTGTATATCATTTTTCGCCCTCAATGCCTGAATCTCCTGTGTACGCTGCCTTATCCTACGGGTAACAAACTTCACAAACACTACTATCATGTTCATGAACCTTCTGGCAATCTCCGACACAAAATTTACATGCACAAGCCTGAAGAGCATTCCTGCAAACGTAAGCCCCGCACCTATGGGCAGACACACGCATATCATCAGCACCACTACAGCAAGCCATAACACCGTTTCAGCAAGTGCCTGAATCTTCTTCATCATAAGCATATTCATTTCTCCTCAAGGTTTCTCTTTCTTCAGAGCCTCCATCTCTGCAGCTAATGCATTAAGTGCTCTGCTCATCGCCTCAAGACAGAATATCATTCCTCCGAGTACCTTATCCGTCAGAGTCCTTATTATCCCCAAATGCAGAATCCGGCCGACTATCCCTATCACAGCAATCACTAAAGCGACAGGAAGCCCCAGCGACACAGCAGGCACAGCAATAATTGTCATCACAACGGCAGCAAAAATCAGCCTAGCTTCTCTCATTCTGTAAGTCATCATCATTCCTCCTCACTCAACAGGAACATACGCAAGCCCCTTCACTCTCACAGTGTCAAGATATGAATACTTTCTGTCCCTGACATCAACAATATATGCATCACGTTCTGAAGGCCTGTGCAGATTAGGCGCAATGTTAAGCACCTGATTTCCGAAAGGTATACCCTGAACACGGCCAAGATTCACAAGAAGCTGATTTCTCGGCATAGCGTCCACAGGCTGAGGCATAAGCTCTACTGCCCTCTTCAGCCACTCATAAAGCGCAATAGCCTTCCCCGCTGCTACAGGGTCATTAACCTGAAGTGCTCTCGTCCTCCATAACATGCGCTTCGTCTCAAGAAATCCTCCCTGACTCGACAGCATAATATTCTGATCCGCAAAGACCATCCATCTGCAGGAAAGGTAAGTGTTATCCGGAGCTGCGCAGTTCCACAGCCTCCAGTTGCTCCGCAGACGCATGAAGTTCCGCCAGATCTCCCGTGAGGCCATGCTCCCCATGAACGAGATAACTACTCCGGCCTCTTCTCCCTCGAAGCTCTCGATCTCCTCCGACATCATCGAGTACGAGTCCCTCACCGACGCATCCGCCCAATACGGCATAGGCATAAATCCCGCCTTATCTAGGAGGTCGTAGCAAATCTTGGCCTCGCGCTCCTGATTCACCGTGAACTTGCTCGCTGCTAAGGCTATCCGCTTCTCACGTGAATAAATACGTCTCGCATATTCCGTGAACGCTGAAGCCCTGTAATCCCTGAACAGGTCGAGCGCAAATATGTTAGCTGCAGGTCTGCCTCCCCTGTCGATTAAGACGCTCTCTCCTCCCGCAAGAATCAGAGGCACATCACGCCCTGCCATCCGAGATACGAGCACACGGTCAAGCTCCGGAAGCTCCGCAAAGCTCATCACAGCTATTGTGTCTCTGCCGTAATGAAGCCCCAACGCCTGAAATGATCCGACATCTCCCGAGACTTCGGCGCGCAGGAACTTCACATCATGCCCGCCGACTCCTGAACTGCTCTCGGAAATCTCCCGCTCGCACCAAGAAAGCGCAGTGCTGATTGACTTTCCGGGGTCAGTCTCCCATCCGCCTGAGGGGGGAATAACAAGAACGTTCCACTCCCAGCTATGAGGCTGAGCGCAGAACGCCGAGTTTGTTTCCGAAACCGTCAGGCATAAAACCGCTGCGATTACCGCAATAATTTTACGCATCTGGTTATGTGTGTGAGTATCAGGCTATTTGCTCTTTGACAACTGCTGGATTACGTCCTGCGTGATGTCTATTCCGCCGATGAGAACAACGAACTTGTCAAGCACGAGCGTCAATTTCTTCTTCACGGCAACTTCACGAACCGCCTGCTCGCAATCCCTGTAGATCGGGGCCATGAGCTTCTGCTCCTCCTGCGCAAGCTCCATCCTCTTCGCCTGCACTGCCTGAGCCTTCTTCGCTGTGTCAGTCTCTTTGTCGGCAGCAGCTTTTGCCTCGTTCTCCTTCTGGCGGGCAATGTTCGCTAACTGCTGGCGTACCTGTGCGAGTCTGGGGTGATTGTTCAGGATCTCTCCTCTGTCCACTATGCCCACAAAATCAGCGGTGGGTATGGATGCCGTCGAGGCGGGCTTCTTTGCTGCGCCGAATGCTGAGGCTGATACTGCAAGGACTGATACTACTACTACGAGCATTAATAATTTCTTCATCTGAGATAAAATGTTCCTTCCCTAAAAAATTTGTGTTGCATTCTAACATTCACTAACTGCTAACAAAAACGTAAAGATTACTAATTAAGCCGAGATATTATATTCCTGCGTTCAAGAATCTTCATCAGCGGCACTCCGACTATGTAACATGCTCCCGCTTCTCCAAGTGCTACATATACACATGCTGCTATTAACGGAGCTTCCTCTCCGATGAGCATATGAAGCATTGTCCCTATTATGAGCATGTTTGAGACGACCGGCCACAATGCAGCGAGCCAGATGTTCGCTGATTTTCTGGAGAGGACAGCAGCAATGAGAGTTGCCAATGACCCGAATACCATATCAGGCAGCCCGTAGCCTCCGAAGAAATTCGCGAAGACGCATCCGGCAAATAGTCCCGGTATAGCTTCAGGCATGTAGAACGGCAGAAGAGTCAGAGCTTCCGAGACTCTGAACTGCACAGGCCCGTATGATATAGGCGCAAGAGTTATTGTGAGGACTGCGTATAGTGCTCCGATCAGTGCACCGCGTGATAGTTTAGCTGTGTCTATGATTATTCGCTCCTTACTGTGATTGTCAGCCCGTGAGAATACGGCTCAATTATTCCCCTTACTTCATCAAGAGACTGCACATTAACATAGAAAGGCTGTGTATCGTCTCCGGGATCCATCACGAAGAGGCCGTTATCCTCAAGAGTATTTATGATTTCTTCACGCGGTATTTTACCCCGACTGTCAAGCTCTATCATGTAACCGCAAGGAGGCATCATGAACTCTTCGCGCTGTCTCAGTTCGTCGTCCATGAAACGCTGCCACCCTGAGGCAAAAAACTCCGCGAGCTTTCTTCCGGAGCGTCTGGACTGCACGAGTACTTTGCGCTCGGAGTCCCGCTCACGTCCTGCGTAGTAGCTATCGCAGAGTCTCGTGAACGCACGGTAACGCGAGTCGTAGTCGCCGCCCCGGAGTTCCGAGTCCCAGTCGAGCCACGCAACGAGCGAGGGCTTCACGTCGCCGAGAATCCCGAGTCCTCTGTGAGTCGCGAGGACGAGTCCCTTCATGCTGGACCTGCGCGAGCCTTTGGTGAAGAGCTTAACCTTCGGGTAGTAGGGAGCAATCATCTTTGCGAGTGCCTCGAGTCCGGGCCTTCTTCCTCTGAAGAAATTACGTCCGCATTCAGGACATTCTGCAGGGAGTTCACGCAATGCTCCGCAGACTCCGCACTTCAGCATTCCGCCGTCATTGAGACTCCGCATGACACTTCCGCATTTCCCGCACTTCATGACATGCCCGCACCCTTCGCAGTAAACTTCCTGAGATTCGCCCTGCCTGTTCAGAATCCACATTACATTATGCCCGCGCAAAAGTTCCGTGTATGTCCTCCTGATTAGCGAGAACGTGAGGGGGATATTGCCGTCAATGCCTCTGCTCTCTTCTTTGCGTGAAGAGTATATGTCGGCAAGCACGATATTTCTGCGGTCGGGCTTGTCTGCTTGGGGAGTGTGAGTCCGCATGTAGGTCTTGAGTGATGGAATGCGTCCTCCGAGTATGAGCCTCGAGCCGAGAAATGCTGCCCGCCTTCCTGCGAGACTCCGGGCCGAGATTCTGAGTCCGTAGGGCAGAAAGTAATTCGTGTCAGCTTCATGCTCAACAATAATTTTCTCAGGGCACAGCGGAGCAAAGACAGCTCCCGGAGCACCGACAACTATTCTTGCTCTCTTGGAGCTGACATGCTGCCAGACCTCCCAAGTTTTCGTGAAAGGCCACAGCACAGCCTCAGACTTCAGCCCCTCAGGAAGCAATGTGTAGAAGTCCTTTGCTGCTTCTCTCGTCGGAAAGAGTATCAGCGTGCGTTCTGGAGTCTGGAGTTCTGCGAGATAAAAATTAACCCGCTCGGAGTCAAACGGGTTAAAGCTGTGAATCTCTGTGAACTTAGTGTGAGGCCTCACGAGTTCAGGAGGAGCACTGATTTTCTCGCCCATGTAGTAATTCTTGGGAAGTATCGCACGCAAAGCAGTATTCACTCCGCACATGCAGACTCTCCCTGCCCACACGGCCAAGTCCCAGATGTCCGGGTCAGTCATGAGGCGTTCGTCAATGATTCCAGCGACTGGCTTAACCTCAACGTCAGGTGCAAGCTCCTTCTCTGTCCTGCCTATCACAAAGCCCGTGTGAAGATGCTTCTGAATCTCGACGATGACTCTCGCTCCCGCAGGCAGCATCTCGTCAATGCTGTACGTGAGGACTCCTGCAGCCATCTCGGGAACGGCGACATCAACCAGCGAGGACATTGCTCCACACGTCAAACGCTACGTCTTCCTTGAGGCCGGTGAAGACTCGCTCTGGATGACTCGGGTCTCTTGGGATGAGGCGTAATGTGTTGGTGTCGACAGCGAAGCCGGAGCCAGAGGCGAGAACGTCATTTGCGAGTATGTAGTCAAGATTCTTGCGGGCGAGCTTGTCCCGTGCATGAGCATTCACGTTGTCCGTCTCTGCAGCAAAACCTATCAGCACCTGGCCTTCACGCTTGAGCTTCCCAACTTCCGCAGCTATGTCGGGATTCTGGACAAGCTCCAGAGTCAGAGTGTCTCTGCCTTCACGCTTGAGCTTGCGGTCTGAGTAGTCCTTCACGCGGTAATCTCCCACAGCAGCAGCCTTGACGACATAGTCAGCCCACTCAAGATCTGCCCTTACTGCCTCGAGCATCTCCTGCGCACTCACGACATGCTTAACACTCAGACCGTAGCCGTCAACATCGACCGGCCCGGCAATGATTTTCACGTCTGCTCCTCTGTACCATGCTTCGCGGGCCATAGCTGCCCCCATTTTCCCGCTTGAAGGGTTGGAGATGTAGCGCACAGGGTCAATGTACTCATGAGTCGGGCCTGCAGTAACAAGCACATGCTTTCCCGCCATGTCGTGAACGCATAACGCCCTGAATATCTCATGCATTATCTCGTGAGGTTCAGGCATTCTCCCTTTGCCAGAGTCCCCGCACGCAAGAGCACCCGACTCCGGTTCTGCAACAAATATTCCTCTGCGCTTCAGAGCCGCGATGTTCTCCTGAGTCGCAGGATTCTCGTACATGTGCTCGTTCATTGCCGGGAAGACAAGAACGGGACATGCTGAGGCTATTGCTGCAGAAGTGAGCAGGTTATCGGCGAGTCCGTGAGCGAGTTTGCCGAGAGTGTTCGCGCTGCAGGGAGCGATAACGAGGACTTCAGCCCACTGCGGGAGTCTGATGTGGGGGATGCTGGAGTCGAAGTCGGAGTCAGTCCATACTTTGCGCCCCGAGAGAGTCCCGAGAGTCATCGGAGTAACGAACTGTTGAGCCGAGTCGGTCATGATGATTTCTGCCTGACACCTGGCCTTCGTGATGAGTCTCACGAGCTGGGGAATCTTGTAGGCAGCGATGCCTCCTGAGATGCCGAGCAGAATATTTCTGTTACTCTTCCAGTTCTGCATTAGGGTTAGTTATCTGGCTCGTTCCGTCCTCTATTTCCTTCAGGACGTTCGAGATGAAGCGTTCGTTGCCGGGGTTGCCTTTCTCAAAAACTGCCTCCTCGCTTTCACGCCGGGCCTCTGCTGCTATCTTGGCCGTTATCTCGTACTTGTTATCTGTCCCGCATTTCTGGGCTAACCACTCTAAATCGTAAAACTTCATGTGTATATTCCTCCTCTACTTGAATCGTGCTGATAATTCCGTGATGCTGTTATCCTTTGTTGCCTGTCCGGCTGCGCTGAATCTCCACTGGCCGTTCCGCAGGTAGATTTCTCCGAAGATCATTGCTGTCATGTCGTCGTAATTCTCTGAGAGATTGTACCTGCAGAGTTCTTGTCTGCTGTCGTTGTCGCATATCCTGATGAATGCGTTCTTTATCATCCCGAAATGCTGACCCCGCTCTTTGGCCTTGTAGATGTTCACGACGAAAATTATTCTGTCGTACTGTGAGGGTAATGCTGTCAGGTCCACGAATACCTGCTCGTCATCACCTTCACCGTCGCCGGTCAGATTGTCGCCCATGTGCCGGACTGCTCCGGACTTGTGGGACAAGTTCCCGAAGTAGACGATGTCGTCCGAGTCTGCGAGTCTGCCGTTCTTGCAGAGGAAGACTGTTGCGTCGCAGTCTATGTTCTTGTGTTTGCCGAATATTCCCCCGAAGAAGCCTGATGCTCTCTTGGCTGCGTCCCAGCCTAAGCCTATCATTACGTGCTTGAGTTCTGAGCCGTCGGACTTCCTGAGGTCTACTTTCTGTCCTTTCTGCAAATTCACAGTCATTGCTGATTACTGCCTCCTGTCATGTAAATTGTCTGCGTGTTTTGAGGGCGGGCGGGCGTTCCGCGCAAGCGGCGGTAGTGGACTATGAAATGTGAAGGCATGCCGAACATTTTATACAACATGGTGAACGGTGCATTGCGTCATCACACCTTGAATCCTCCATCACTGCCAGCGTACTAATTTGTGCTCGCCATGAAGGCCTCATTCCAACCTGCTAATTTGTGCCCGCCATGAAGGCCTCATTCCAGCGTACTAATTTGCGCTCACCATGAAACCATCATTGCTGACAGCGTACTAGTTCGTGCCTATCATGCTCCTCATCCATGCAGCGAATGAGTCGGGATTGCGTGTCTGAATCAGCACTGTTCCCGGCCCTCTGAATCTGCACACTAAACTTTCTCCGCTCGCTATGCTCGAGAACCACCCGGAAGATGCCTTCTCTACCCTGTAATTCATGTAGTCAGGCCAAGCTACAAGATGACCGTTATCTATCACTGCTTCTTCTCCGTCATCAAGATTAATCGGGTGAATAGCTCCGAAGCTCGAGAGGAACACTATACCCTTGCCCTTGATGTTCAGGACAAAGAAGCCCTCGCGGGAGAACATCCCCTGAGAGAGATTCTGCATTGCCGTATCAACTTCTACTGTCTCTTCAGCAGCAAGAAAGCCGTCTTTCTGTACCCTCATTCCGTAACTACCATCAAGCTCAACATCAACTATTCCGCCCGGTGCGCTGTGGCCTAAGAGTACGCTTCCTGCTCCCCGTGATGCAGTTATACGCTGAAAGAAAAAGCTCTCTCCGGTCAGGAACTTTCTTGCCAGTCCGCCTAAGAAGCCTTTATCTCCCATTGAGCCGGACACGTCAAGAGTTGCCGACATTGCGACCATTGCATCAGACTCGGCCTTGATGGACTCGCCTCTCACTAGATCGCATCGCACCACAGGAAACGCATCCTGATGAAGTATCTCGTACCTCATACGTTCACGCCGAAGTTCAGGCAAAGCGCGCGCAGTCCGCCCTTGAACCCTGAGCCGATAGCGTTAAACTTCCATTCTCCTGCATTGCGGTAAAGTTCACCGACAACTACAGCGGTCTCTATTGAGAAATCTTCGCCTAAGTCATAGCGTATGAGTTCCTGGCCTTTCGCGTCATCTGCTACTCTGATGAATGCGTTGCTTACCTGACCGAAATTCTGTCTGCGTTCCTCTGCCTCATGAATCGTTACTGTGAAGTCTATCTTGTCTATTCCTGCCGGAACTGCAGCTAAGTCTACGCGTATGATTTCATCGTCGCCTTCTCCTGCTCCTGTCCTGTTGTCCCCCATGTGCTGAACTGAACCTGAAGAATGCTTAGGGTTGTTGTAGAACACGAAGTCTGCATCGCTGGTTACTTTGCCGTTTGCTCCGAGAAGGAAAACTGCTGCGTCAAGGTCAAATGCTGCCTGACCGTCATACTTATTTATGTCCCAGCCTAGACCAACTAATAATTTTGTGAGTCCGGGATTGCCTTTCGTCAGGTCAACTTTCTGACCCTTTGACAGACTTATCATTTTATTCATTGCCTCCGTTTGGGGAAAATTTGAGTCATTATAGCAGAATCATGAACTCTGCAAGACATATCACCGAGTGCATCTTCAGCGGGCTATGTTTACATGAACATAACGAACGCTTCAGAGCCATCACCGCTAGTATTCTCAACGGAGCTAGCCTAAAGTACCTGCAAATGCGAAATATCAGCGTCCCTGTTCCTGTCAACGAAATGATGAAGTGTCAGTATGCAGAGTGAGGAGCTTACATGAACATAACAAACGCTGCCAGACTCCCCGCAGCCATAACAGCGAGTATTCCTTAACGGAGCTAGCCTAAAGTACTGCACAGGCAGAATATTATTGTCCCTGTTTCTGTCAACGAAATGATGAAATATCAGTATGCAGAGTGAGGGGCTTACATGAACATAACGAACGCTGCCAGACTCCCCGCAGCCATCACCGCAAGTATTCTTAACGGAGCGAGCCTAAAATATCTGCATAGGCAGAATATCAGCGTCCCTGTCCCTGCCCACGCAATGAGATAATGCCACTCTGCAGAATACGGGATAAGTTCCGCAAAGAAATCCGCCGTCCTCTCCCATAGCAGAAATATTCCCTCAGCAGCAAACATCACATAACGCATCAACGGCACATTCAGAAGCCTCAATATTCCGAAACCTGAAGCAATCGTAAGCGCAAACGTAAAGTACACCGGAGCAAATATATTCAGCACCAGCCCCACAGCTACAATTTTTCCGAACGTGTAGCTCACCTGCGGGAAAGTAACTAGAGAGACGACGGGACTAATCATCAGCCACGAAAATTTCTTGTAAGGAAGAGTACTGATAACCAGCGCAGCAAGCACCGATAACCTGAAGCCTATATCCCAGAACATTAACGGTGAACTCATCAGCAGGGTAACTCCCGCAACGCTCACGGCATTTACTCCGCTGGCCGGCCGTCCAAGTGCTCTGGATATAAGCGCAATCTGAAGCATAAGCCCGGCACGCAAGGCACTCGGAGCAGCTCCCGAAAGCATGACATACGCCCAAAGTATCAGTGATAGCATCATGCTTCTTTGCCCGAACAAGAACCCTGCGCACAGAATAACTATGCCGACATGAAAGCCCGACACAGCAAGAAGGTGTACAGTTCCCCATTTCCTGTGAAGCTGATTCAGGAGTTCATCGCGGTCGCCTGTCCATGCAGCCTTCAGGTATGCTCCGACTCTCTGAGGCATATACATTATGAGCTTGCGGGAAAGCAAATATCTCATTCTAGGGAGGCTGAACCTTGCGGGCAGTTCATGAACATCATCAAGGCTTATCCATGAAGATACGCCTCTCGCTCCCCAGAATCTCGCTTCATCAAAATTGCTGTCTGCATATCTAGGCCGGAAGCTCTTAGTAACTCCTCCGAAAGATATTCTGTCTCCCGGCATCATCGTCATGAACGGAAGCCGTGTAACATACCTGCCTCCGTCGTCTGCATCAATAATTGCTGCGTAAGTCCTGCCCCAAGAACGTACGCTGCTTACTGTCCCCGCTGCATTAGTGAGAGTGATATTTTCTTCTGGAGGCTTTGTGAAGACGCTGTACATTCTCACCGAACACGCTGCACAAATCACCAGCCCTGCAGCAAACACCCGCCACTGTTCAGGAAATTCATCCTCGTATGAACAGAACATCACGGCGCAGTAAACCGCAGGCACAATCAGCAGAAAGCTCCAGAGTCCCGCTCGGTCATAGAGAGCAGCACCGCATACCAGAGCCGCGAACACTCCCAGCATCGGGGCACGTCTTAATACCTCCATTACTTAATCACTATCTGCGTCCTAATCTGCTTCAGCTTTGACGCACCTATGCCCTTAATGTTCAGCAAGTCTTCAGGACGCGTGAATGAGCCGTGAGAGTTCCTGTACTCTATGATGCGCTGAGCTGTTGCCTGACCTACGCCGTTAATGCGCTGGAGTTCCTGTGAGTCTGCGTGATTAATATCTATAAGGCTTGATGAAGTGTTAGGCTGTGATTGTCTTGATGAAGTTCCGGAGGTGTAGCTGCTTCCTCCGCTAATAGTGATCTGCGGGCGCATCTGATTCAGGCGGGCTTGGCCGATACCCTTTACCTTCAGTAAGTCTTCGATTTTAGTGAATGCTCCGTGTGTCTGCCTGTAGTCAATAATTCTCTGGGCGATTGCAGGGCCTACACCGTTAATGCGCTGGAGTTCCTGAAGGTCTGCCCTGTTCACGTCAACCAGTCCTGAGTTATTGCGTGTCTGAGGTGAGTAGCCGGGGATTCTCACGTTCTCGGGACTCGGTGGCTGAGGTGCTGCTCCCTTCACCGCAACGTGTACGTGTGCTTCATCCGCGAGGACTTCAGCGAGATTCAGGGAGGCTTTGTCGGCTCTGGCGGTGAATCCTCCTGCTGCCTCTATTGCCTGAAACACTCTCGAGTCTCTGGAGAGCTTGTAGACTCCGGGAGTCTTCACAGCACCGGTTACATAGACAAACCAAGCTGCAGGAGATGAAGGCTGTGATGCTGGCTGCATTGCTTGAGGAGCTTCTGGAGTCTTGGGAGTTTTCGGAGCTGAGTTTGCAGGTTCGCGGGAAGTGCGGGGAGACTCGGAAGGCGTGAAGAACATTGCAGCTACTCCGGCTAAGAGAAACAATATCACTCCGGCAACAGAGACTATTATTTTTCGGGAATACATGGGCTTACTCTCCATAAACTAAGAAATTCTGCGCTAATTATATAACGCAACTGCACGAATTGACGGCCATTTATCACACGCCTAAAATTATTGGCATTCTTACGTGAAAGGAATGAACAATTATATTCAGAGCTGCTAATTTCCTGCTGCCTGACACGGACGACCTGACTTCATGGGCAGTTATAGCCTGCGATCAGTTCACATCACAGCCCGATTACTGGGACAAAGCAAGTGAACTCGCAGGACATTCACCATCAGCGTATAACTTGATTCTTCCTGAGGCACAGCTCAGTACTTCAGGCCAAGAACGGATCGCGCACATAAATTCCACGATGGACGAGTACCTGTCTCAAGGCATCTTCACCGAGTACACGGCATCATACATATATGTAGAACGCACACTGCTTGACGGCTCAATACGTCACGGAATCGTCGGAGTTATTGACCTCGAGGAATACGACTACTCGCCGGGAAGCACTCCGCTCATCCGCGCAACAGAACTCACCGTGCAGGAACGCATACCTCCCCGCAGAGCCGTCCGGGAAAATGCCTCGCTCGAACTCTCGCACGTCATCCTTCTCTGCGACGACGACCGCAAAGAACTCATCGAGCCTCTGAGACTCTCCCGCCACAGCATGAGGAAACTCTACAGCTTCGATCTCATGATGGGGGGCGGAAAGATTCAGGGCTGGCTTCTCGAAGGAGACCAAGCGTGGGCCTTCAACACGAGACTTGCAGGCTACATCAAGCGCAAGAGCAGGGAACTATCACTCGTCTTTGCTGTAGGCGACGGCAACCACTCGCTCGCGGCGGCCAAGTCATGCTACGAGAACCAGAAAGCGCAGGGCATTGATAATCCGCTTGCACGTTACGCAATGGTTGAGCTTGAGAATATTCATGATGACGCTATAAAGTTTGAGCCTATTCACCGCCTCGTCATTAACATTAAGCCCGACGAACTTATCGCTGACATCAAGAATAATATCTGCACCGGCATGTTCTCTCCGTCTTGGCCTGTAAAGTATTACTTACGCGGAAGAAGCGGGACTCTCCGTCTCGACAAGTCCAAAGGAGCATCACCGTTAATTGTTCTGCAGAAGTATCTTGATGAGAAGAGTTACAGCATAGATTACATTCATGATACAGAAGCGTTGATGAAGCTCTGCAGTTCTCATGACTGCGTAGGTTTCGAGATGCCAGCTTTCGACGCAGAAGCAAAACACGATTTCTTCAGGGTCATATCAGAGTCCGGAGTGCTCCCGCGCAAGACGTTCTCAATGGGGCATGCACAGGAGAAGAGATATTACCTTGAGGCGAGGAGAATACGTTAATGCTTGCGGACTTAGGGCTGCTTTACTGCGCATTGTTCTGGGGCGCGAGCTTCGTAACAATGAAAATCCTTGTCGGGGTATATCCTGCGTGCTGGCTGCTGTTCCTGAGATTCTCTGCCGGAGCACTGATGATTTACCTGTTCTTCCATAAGCGCATCAATAAATCATTCATGCACGAACTGAAGGGCGGAGTGATTATAGGCTTTCTGCTCTTCCTCGCAATAACGACTCAGACGATCGGGCTTAACTACATAGGCGGAGGACGTTCTGCGTTCATCTCTGCAACATATGTTCTGATGGTGCCGCTGATGCTATGGGCTGTTGACAGAAATTTTCCCGGCTGGGTGAAGATATTTGCGGCTGCCTTGTGCGTCGCAGGAATGTACATGCTCACAGGCGATGACGAGTCCAGAGCTTCACTTGCTGGGGATGCTCTCACCGTGATGTGTGCCTTAACGTTTGCGGTTCAGGTTATCGCTATAAGCAGGTACACTCAGGACAGCGACCCAATCACGCTAAGTTTCGTCGAGTTCGCGGGCTTCGCAGTTCTGGCGTTAGTGTCATCTCTGGTGTTCGAGTCAAGGCCTGTGCTTCTGGATTCGGAGAGCCTCCCCGAGCTGCTGTTCACGATAATCTTTGCGACGTTCGGGTGCTACGTCATGCAGATATGCGCGCAGAAATACGCCGAGCCGTCTCACGCGACAATCATAATGAGCCTAGAGTCTGTCTTCGGACTCACGAGCAGCATAATATTTCTCGGCGAGCGTCTTACTCTTCAGGCAGGTGCGGGCTGTGCACTTATCTTTGCCTCAGTCTTAATCTCAGAACTTGAACCATACATACACGCAAGGAGCTAGATAATCATGATGCGTTTCTTCTCTGATACCAACTGGCTGCTGATACTCTCTCTGATCTTCGGAAGTGCGGGACTCTCCGTGCTCGGCGACTCTCTAGGCTCAAAGTATGGGAAGAAGCGCATTTCCCTTTTCGGCCTCAGACCCAAGCACACCAGCAGATTAATCACTGCATTCACGGGAGGGCTTATTGCTGTAGGGATTCTTGCGGTGATGTCCGTGCTCTCTCAGGACGTGAGGACGGCACTTTTCGGGATGAAGATGCTCAAGCAGCAGATGTATGATCTGCAGTTCCAGCTGACGAGGAGCGAGGAGAATGCACAGCAGGCAAGAGTGAGTCTTGCGGAAGCGTCGGCGAGTCTGGATCTCACGAGCTTTGAGCTTGACTCAATGAAGAATGACCAGCTTATTCTGGAACTTCAGCGTGATGAACTTCAGGCAACATTGAGGCTTATGCGCGAGGAGTCCCTGCAGCTCAAGGAAGAGATACGTGCATTGCGGAGCGAGGCTATTGCGCTGAGTGCGAATGTCCTTCTTGGCCAGAGAGCTTTTGAGCCGGATATGACGCGTGAAGAGATAATTGCGGGCATTAACACGCTGAAGCAGCAAGTCAGGCTTAATGTGTTATCCAGAATTTCGAACCAGTCATTTACACGTATGCGTGATGTCCCTGTGGACTTTGACCCCGAAGTTGAGGCAGCATTGATTGATGAACTTGCGAGTGCAGACATGAGGCATTATGTGCGTGCGCTGTCAGGAGAAAATTATGTTTTCGGCGACAACATGCGCATCATGGTGAGGCTGGAGACCGGGACGAGCATAATCATCTACCCTGACGGATCGCCTGTGTACCGGAAGTTCTTTGCGAATGACGGGAACGCCAAGCCGGAAGAGACACTTCATGTGTTTCTGCGTGAGCTTAGGGAGAAAGTGATTAATGACGGAGTGCTGCCCGAGCCGTCGACAAACAACGTGGGCACTCTTGACGGAGAGGCATTCTTCAGTGCAGTAGAAACATTAGCCGGCATTGGCTCATCAGTGATAATCAGTGCGTTAGCTTCAGGGGACATTTACACGGAAGGCCCTGTAGTGATAGACATAATATTTGAGGAGTGATGAAATGCCTCATGTGATAATTTACACCGACGGAGGAGCATCGCCTAATCCCGGTCTTGGAGGCTGGGCAGCTATTCTCTATTCTCCCGAGCACAGCAAGAAGAAGGCACTCGAGACCCTCAAAGTTCCGTGTGATATTGACCTGCAAATCGGCTCATCAGCTCATAATCAGCGCGTTAGCTTCCGGAGGTATTTACACATTAGTGATGGACATAACAGAGGAGTGATTACATGCCTCACGTGATAATTTACACCGACGGAGGAGCAGCACCTAATCCCGGTCTCGGAGGCTGGGCAGCGATTCTCTATTCTCCCGAGCACAACAAGACGAAAGAAATTTACGGAGCAGAACCTGACACCACGAATAACCGCATGGAGCTTACCGCTGCGATAAAGGCACTCGAGGCCCTCAAAGTCCCGTGTGATGTCGATCTCCACACTGACTCGTCGTACCTGCAGAACGCTTTTGTGAAAGGCTGGCTCGAGAACTGGAAGCGCAGAGGCTGGAAGCGGGACGGCGATGACATACCTAACCGCGATTTGTGGGAGAAACTCGACTCCCTCACGAAGACTCACCATGTAACCTGGCACTGGGTCAAGGGACATGCTTACGACGAGCGCAACAACCGCTGTGATGCCCTAGTTCACAGAGCACGCGATGAATATTAGCCGCCTTCTAGAAATCTTCCTGCACTTCATCTTTCCTGTAAGCTGTCCTGTCTGCGGAAAAATAGGCTCTCCCCTCTGCCCGGAATGCCGTGAATACATGCCCGACGAGAAAGCCTCAGACGTTCCATCACAGGAAATCCCCTCACTGTTCAGCGGAAATGTCATCACTCGGAACATTAACGGCCTCAGAGTATATGCATCACTTAGCTATGACGCACGCGCAAGGAAAATCATCCGGGCCTTCAAACACGCAGGAGACCGCAATTTGTGCCGAGTGCTCGGTAAAAATATGGCTGAAATGTTCGGTGAATGTGAAGCTGATGTGCTAATCCCTGTGCCTCTTCATATCTACAGCGGACGCAAGTATAACCAGAGCCTCGAACTTGCTGAAGGAATGCGTGATGTTTGGGGCAGCGTCAGGCTGACAGATGCGGCAATCTGGACCCGCGAAGTGTGGAGCAGCAGAGGAATCACTCACGAGGACTTCAGATTCACGAAGGACATTTGCGGACTCCGAGTCGCACTCGTCGATGACTTCTGCGCAACGGGCCGGACTCTCTCATGCCTAGCCGAGACCTGCAGGCGTGAAGGTGCACAAGTGATTTGTGCGTACACTCTCGCAGCGCAGACTCCTCCGGACTCGCTGATGCCACGTCAAGATTCGGACTCTCCCTCGAGCTCGGACATACTCGCAAGGCTCTCGGAGGAACGTTACCGTGAACTGTATGCTTTCTTTGCCGGAGAGGTCATAGTCAGGCAGGTGAACTCTCTCACAGTCTACGCAGCTTCGGACTATCACGCGGGCGGTATACGTGAGGAGATTCACAAGCTCAAGTACTCGGGAGCAATAAATCTCTGCGCATACTTCGGAAAGCACATGGCTGAGAAGTTCGGTGAATGCAGAGCGGATTACCTTTTGCCTGTACCTCTGCACCTGAACAGCGAGCGGGAGTACAACCAGAGCCTAGAACTCGCAGAGGGAATGTGTGAACTCTGGAACGTGAAGATTCTTGATGCTGCAGTCTGGACCCGGGAAGTTCCGAGAAGGGCAGTAAGCAATGACAGACGAGACCTCACGCCTTCAGACTTCGGGATAACTCAGGACATCAGGGGCAGGAGAATAGCTCTCGTTGATGACGTGTGCACTTCAGGAATGACTCTCTCATGCCTCGCTGAATCATGCCGTCTCTCAGGCGCAGTAGTTGTGTGCGCATATACCCTTGCGAGCGTCTAATCACTGTATAATTTCTGTGAGGTGATAATAATCTTGCAGAACAATAACTCTTCATCAAGTCCGTCAATGGTACGTCATGCCGTCTTCATGATGGCAGGTACATTAATCAGCCGTGTGCTCGGCCTCGCGCGTGAGGTCATGGTCGCTGCACTCTTCGGAGCTTCCCGCGCAATGGATGCCTTCAACATTGCGTACACTCTCTCTAACTTGGCGCGCCAGCTTTTGGCCGAAGGAGCACTCTCTGCCGCATTTGTCCCTGTGTTCTCTCAGGCACTCACGAAGAGCAGGGAGAAAGCCTTAGCCTTAGCCCGCGGAACTATGACCGTCTTAATGTGCGCAACTCTCTTTGTTGTCGGCTTGGGAATTGCAGGAGCACCCGCTCTGGTAAAATTTATGGCTCCCGGTTTCGACGACGCTAATTCTGTGCTCGCTGTCGGCCTCACAAGATGGATGTTCCCGTTCCTGATATTCATATCCCTTGAGGCTCTCACTATGGGCGCGCTGAATTCTTTGGGGTCGTTCTTCGTCCCTGCTCTGTCTCCTGCTTTGAGCAACCTCGTCTTCATCATCACTGCTCCGTTCTTCGCTGCCAGATTCGGAGTGTACGGCCTCGCTCTGTCAGTTCTGTGCGGAGGCTTTGCGCACTTCATGACGCAATGGCTTTACGGATTCAGGATGAAGGCAGTGTTATACCCTGTGCGTCCTGACATGAGAGACCCTGACCTCAAGAGAATCATGAAACTTTTTCTGCCCTATGCTGCGGGACTCTCGCTCAACCAGATTAACCCGGTGATAAGCAGGATGCTCGGATCGTTCCTGCAGGAGGGTAGTATCTCCGTCCTGAACTACTCGAACAGAATATTGCAGCTTCCGTTAGGGCTGTTCGTTATTGCGATCTCTCAGGCAGTACTCCCGCAATTGGCTCGCGCAAAAGATGACGACGAATTTATCGCGACATTGAGGCAGGCGGTGAGGTTTGCGCTGTTCGTGGTGCTTCCTGCATCTCTGGGAGTGATGGAGATTTCGAGGGAGTTTGTGCACTTGGTGTTCGTGAGGGGAGAGTTTGGGGCTTGGGCTTGGGATGCTACGACAACAACCCTCGCTTACAGTATGCTGGGCCTTCCGGGTATGGCGTGCTCTACTGTAGTGATGAGGGCACTCTATGCTCTCTCAATGCCGCGCCAGGCTTTCAGGGTTACTCTCTTCAGCGTAATTTCTACTGCGCTGTTCTCTCTGATTCTCGTTTACCCTATGGGCTATAACGGCCTCGCTCTCGCTCCGGGAATCGCCTTCACGTTGTCGGGAATGCTCGGGCTGCGTTATGTCCGCAAAAAGTTAGGCCGTCCTCTGGGGATAATTACTTCACGGTTCTTCTGGGACTACCTCTCTGCTCTGGCAGTCATGGATGCGTCGATAATGCTTTACAGATTCTTGATGCCCTATAATCCGGCGTGGCAGCTCGGACTCCGCTGTGTGTGGATGCTCGGGGTGATAGTTCTTGCTGCGGGCGTGTATTCTGCTGTTACTCTGCTGATGAAATATGAAGAGTGGGGATTGCTGCGTCAGGCATTCACAAAGAAATAAAGGTATAGCCGTACCGGGCAGACTGGTGCGGCTCATTTTCTCATTATTATCCATTAAGAGAACGTTTGTGGAAAAGTCTACTCTATTCCGTCAATTCATCAGGAGCACTCGACCAAGACTCGCCGCAAAATAACTCACTGCTTTTGTTGTTGCCTCAAGAAAAGTTTGCGGATATAATTTTCATATTCACAACAAATTCACAACACGACACAAATTTTGCATCACACATTATGATTATTATTCAGTGTCAGGGCAGCAAGCATAAGCCGCCAGACATTGATACATGTAAATTATTCACACTAAGGAGGCATAACATCTTGAAGCTGATATTCTTGGACATTGACGGCACGCTCACAAAGCCGGGTGAAAACACTCCTCCCGAGAGCGCAGTTGACGCAATCGTCAAGGCCCGCGCAAAGGGAAACAAAGTCTTTCTCTGCACCGGCAGGAATCCCGACATGCTCCGTCCTCTTCTGCGCTACCAGTTCGACGGGTTCATCTCCTGCGCAGGAGGCTACGTCGTGGTCGGCGAGAAGTACGACGAGGTACTCTATGACCACCCCATGACGGACGAAGAGCGCGATATCGCCTTGAGGACTCTGCACAATCACGGAGTCTTCTGCACGATCGAGGCAGAAAAAGGCTCGTGGGGAGATGAGAATCTCGGCGACTTCCTCAGCTCTCAGGGCGAAGGCAACAGCGAACTCGAACGCTGGAGAAAAGCTCTCGCAAGCAACTTAGGCATCAAGCCCATGAGCCAGTACGACGGAAGCCCTGTCTACAAAGTCGTGATTATGTGTCAGGACATGAGCCAGCTCGACGAGGCCAAAGCAGCATTAGGCGGCAAGTACAATTTCGTGATGCAGGAGGTCAAGGTCGGAGGCTCGGACTCTAAATGCATCAACGGCGAAATCATCAACAAGGAGTTCAACAAGGGACTCGGCGTTGAGATAATCTGCAAAAAGTTTAACGTTCCCATAAGCGACACGGTAGGCTTCGGGGACAGCATGAATGATCTGGAAATGATACAGACAGTCGGTTTCAGCGTCTGTATGGCGAACGGCTCGGAAGCTCTGCAGAAACTCTCTGATATGGTCTGCGAATCAGTGAGTGATGACGGACTTGCGAAGGCGTTTGCGAATTTACAGTTAATCTAATTATCAGGAGGTCATATTATGGCACTGGATTACAGAAAATGTGCGGAAGAGATCGTTTCCCACATCGGCGGACGTGAAAATATCGTCCAGGCAGCACACTGCGCAACCCGTCTCCGTCTAGTCATCAAGGACAACGGCAAGGTTGACAAGAAGGCTCTCGAGAACGTTGACGGCGTGAAGGGCATGTTTGAGAACAACGGCCAGCTTCAGCTCATCATCGGCACCGGAACAGTCAACAAGGTGTATGCGGAGTTCCTGAGCGTTACGGGAATGACGGAGGCCACGAAGGACGACGTGAAGGCAGCAGCAGCAGCGGGCCAGCCCATCTGGAAGAGAATGCTGAAGGCAGTAGGCGACGTGTTCGTGCCTATCCTTCCGGCGATCGTTGCGTCAGGCTTGATGATGGGATTCGTTGAGGCAATGGGCAAAGTGTACCCAGAATTTGCATCAACATCATGGTATGACTTCCTCGATATGGTCGCTAACACAGCATTTGCGTACCTGCCCGTTATCGTCGCAATCTCTGCAGCGAGAGTTTTCGGCGGAAATATCTTCTTGGGAGCAGTTATCGGCCTTGCCATGATTCACGCTAACCTCGTGAACGCTTGGGTAGTCGGAACTCTGGAGACAATACCTGCATGGAACTTCAACATCTTCAACTTCATCGTTAGCGTCAATAAGGTGGGCTATCAGGGACACGTTATCCCTGTAATTATCGCAGTCTATCTTATGTGCGCAGTCGAGAAGTGGCTGCATAAGCATACGCCTGAGATGATTGACCTGTTCGTCGTTCCGTTCACGACGGTGCTTGTTACGACGTTCCTGACGTTCACGATCATTGGGCCGATATTCTCGCAGCTTGAGTCGTGGGTTCTGATCGGAGCAGAAAAGCTCGTGCACAATCCTTTCGGTTCGGCAATCATGGGAGCTATCTATCCTTGGACGGTCGTCATGGGACTTCACCACATGTATAACGTCATCGAGGCCGGAATGCTTGCGGTTGAGGGCGGACTGAATACGTGGATGCCGATAGCTTCAGCGGCAAACTTCGCACAGTTCGGGGCGTGCTTGGCAATAGGCTTCAAGGCCCGCAATGCCCGCACAAAGGTTGTAGCAGTTCCTTCATCGATTTCTGCGGCACTCGGAATCACTGAGCCTGCAATTTTCGGTATTAACCTGCGCTTCTTCAAGCCCATCATTGCAGGAATGATAGGCGGAACTATCGGCGCGTTCTATGGAGCACTCTCAGGGATCGGCGCGAAGGCATACGGCGTAACTGGAATCCCCGGCTACCTGACGATTGCCCAGCCCATGCAGTACACAATACTTCTTGCGATTTCCGGCGGTATAGCGTTTGTGCTTGCGTGGATTATGTGGAAGGAAGACGAGCCAGAGGCAGAGGCAGCACCTGCAGCACCGGCAGAGCCTGAGAAGACGGTAGAGTTCGGAACAGTCATCAGCTCATCAGCAGGCGAGATAGCGCAGTGCACAGCAGGAAAGGTTATCCCCTACACTGAGATTCCCGACCCGACGTTTGCGGCCGGAGTGCTTGGCAAGGGAGTAGGCATTGTTCCGGAGGACGAGTTCGTGTATGCCCCCATCGACGGCGAGATTTCTTCAGTGGCAGAGAGTAAGCACGCAATAGGCATCAGCGGCGAGAACGATATGGAGGTTCTGATTCATGTCGGAGTTGACACTGTCGAGATGAAGGGCGACGGCTTCGAGGACTACGTGAAGGAAGGCGACAAGGTCTCTAAGGGCCAGAAGCTGATGAAGTTCAGCCGCGAAAAGATAAAGGCAGCGGGGCATCCTGATACTGTAGTTCTGCTTCTCACGAACAGCGACGATTACGAGGGCGTGAAGTTCGGAGCAGACGTGTAGTAGTTCGTGAAATATTAGGCCTCCTGCAGATGCGGGGGGTCATTTTTTTTGTGCGGGTGTGGTGAGGACGGACAGCGAGAGGACATTACCAATGGTTACGCTTGCGCACGAGTACGTGAAGTTCGGAGCAGACGTGTAGTATTTTATGAAGCATTAGGCCTCCTACAGATGCTGGGGGTCATTTTTTGTGGGATGTGTGAGGAGGAACAGGGAGGATTTGCCCGGTGGCTGCGTTTGAGGGCGTGAAGTTCGGGCGAACGTATAACATTCGTGAAATATGAGACCTCCTGCAGATGCGGGGAGTCTGTGGTGTGCTGTGAATGTTGACAGGGAGCAAAGGATTATGTGTGATTTGTATGGTGTGATAATTTTGACAAGAAAATAAGCAAGGTGTGCTATAATTAATTCAACCAATTTTCTTATTTGCACATGATTAGAGGCAAATGTTCCTCTTTTCTTCCCTTGCTTTATGTTGTCAATTATACCATAAGGCGGGCGGGGGCTGTCATGTGTATATTGTTTTAGGCCTCGTAACCTCATAAATTTATTCAGTGGAGGTTTTATTCATGAAGAAATATGTTGTATGTATACTATCAGTTTTGCTTCTGGCTGTTCTCTGCGGTGTTTCTTTTGCTAGGCAATGCAGCGATTGTAACGGGACGGGGCAGAAAGCGTGTTCGACGTGTGCCGGGTTGGGATATCTTGGTGACAGAAGTAGGACGTGCCACATGTGTAACGGCTCAGGGACAAGGACATGTTCTACTTGCAATGGAAGCGGATATGTCGATGATGGCGGATCATCTGACGGCGGATCATCTGACGGCGGATCGTCTGGTGGAAATACCCCAAGCTCAACAGTATTCTACGAAGGTGAGCCTATAATTAGAAATATCAAAGGGGCTTCTGCTGATTTTTTGCCTGTAATAGTCGCTAAAAGCAAAGCGGACGTAACTTTAGAGGACTTAGTAAATACTCTTACAGATGCGATAACAGGAGTAATCGAAATAAGAACTAGTTATGGTTTTGAGGAAAATATTACAGGTCTTCCCGATGGCTTTAAGCTGACTCGTGTTTCTTCCACAGTAGTAAGGAATAATGGACTGGCATATTACAGTAATAAATATAGTTTAAGTATTCCTGATACTATAAAACAGACGGGTAAGTATAAGATAACTATAACTCTGCCTCGAATAATTATGGAACTACTAGCAGAGATTTCTATCTTGTCATAACGAGAGCAATGATTGACTCAAAAACTTTCCCTGATAAAGCGTTCCGTGAATATGTTGCCAAGTTTGATACTGACAGAGACGGGATGTTCAGCGATGAAGAAATTGTGGTAGTGGATAAAATTGATGTTTCAGGGGAACACGTATCCCAATTATCAGGCATTGAAATCTTTACAGCATTAACTCAACTAAACTGTTCTAACACATCTATTTCTACCGCCTCTGTTACGTACTTCGATTTAAGCAAAAATATCGCTTTGACTCATTTGGAGTGTCATGATACCAATATTAACACCCTTGATCTGAGCAATAATTTTGCTTTGACATATTTGGATTGCAGGAATTGTGGCTCCTACATGCTCAACATAGACATTAGTCATAACACAGCCCTGACATATTTGGACTGCAGTAACAATCAAGACCTACGTTGGATGTACCTCGGTAACAATAACCAATTGAGCACTCTTTATTGCGATAATACCAGTCAGGAAATAATAGACATAAGAGGATGCCCGAATCTTAACCGTTCTGCATTCAGGCATGATGAGGGTGTGCGCATTATTGATAACACCACTCATGTAGACGGCATTGAGATTTGCGGTTTATATTTCCCTGATGATGATTTTCGCAGTTACATTTCTCTACATTTTGATACTGACAAAAATAATGTGCTGACTGATGAAGAAATTGCGGCCGCAAAAGCTATCTCTCTTCCTTATAAGCATCTGTGGTACAACTTAAGAGGCATTGAGTTTTTCACTTCATTAACGTACTTATAGATTGTCAGGGCAGTTACTTGTGGCGTAGCTTAACCCGGTTAGACGTGAGCAAAAACACTGCATTGGAGTATCTGGATTGCTCTTACAATAGCTTAACCCAGCTAGACGTGAGTAAAAACACCGCATTGGAGTACCTGGACTGCTCTCACAATAGCTTAACCCAGCTAGACGTGAGCAAAAACACTGTATTGGAGCGTCTGTTGTGCTCTTACAATAGCTTAACAGATATTAACTTAGGAAGTAATTCAGCATTAACTAAGCTAGAATGTGCCAGCAATAATTTAACGAAAATTGATGTGCTGGGATGTCCTAATCTATACAACAAAAATATATTCTGCGACTCGGATGTAGAAATCACGCGAGAAGCTGTCGTCGTATGGGATATTGTTACACTTGTCATCACAAGTAGGTCTCTAGTAGAGGGGACAGTAGAGGTATACTACGCTGACACACTACAACCAATGCCACAAGCGGTGTACTTTGGTCTGTGTCTTCCGGGTCTCTTCCATCAGGTTTGAGGCTCAATCCATCAACAGGAATGATCTTGGGAACTCCTAATGCAGCAGGGACGTATACGTTCACAGTTACGGCAACGAGCGGTACAGCTACGGACTCCAGGACGTTCACAATAACAGTTCAGCCAGCAGCGGCACCTACACCTACGCCCACGCCTACACCAACCGTAACCATCAAGATTACGAAGACCTCCCTCGCGTCTGGCACGGTCGGAGCAAGCTACAATGACCTCCTCACCGCTGACACATCCGGCGTAACTTGGTCGGTCAACTCTGGGACGTTCCCAGCCGGACTCTCCCTCAACGCAAGCACAGGATCAATCACCGGCACTCCCACATCTGCAGGAAGCTACACATTCACCGTGAAGGCAACAAGCGGGACAAGCTCTGCTACTCAGCAGCTCAGTATCACTATTCAGGCTGCTTCGTCTCCTGCACCTGCTCCTACTCCGTCAGCTCCTGATAATCCCAGCGATTCAGGAGCGGTAATCACTACAACTAGTCTCGCTGACGGCACAGTCGGAACGTACTACAGCCAGTCCGTCACAGTGAGTGCTGACTCATCATTTCCCACAACTATGTGGAGCTGGGATATTTCAGCCGGATCGCTGCCGCCAGGACTAAGACTCTCAGGAGGTCTCGCTCCTCGTCTGTCAGGCTTCAGAACTGTCGGTCTCACAGGCACTCCCACAACAGCAGGAACATACACATTTACTGTTACTGCAACACGCGGAGACTCTAAAGCCTCGAAGCAGTTCACCGTAAAAATAGCTCAGGCATCATCAACTCCGACTCCTGCACCTGCACCGTCATCTCAGGACACGCCAGCCGCTCCGGCAACTCCAACTCCGAGCATCACTATCACCAAGACTTCGCTCGCTTCTGGAACTGCTGGAGCAAGCTACACCGACATGCTCACAGCTAACACCTCCGGCGTAACATGGTCTGTCAGCTCCTGGACTCTCCCAGCAGGCCTGACGCTCAACGCATCAACTGGAACAATCACAGGCACTCCCACGACTACGGGCACGTACACATTTACAGTTAAGGCGACATCAGGTGCAGCATCAGCGACAAAGCAGTACACGATAACTGTTTCTGCACCTCAGCAGCAGACACCCACACAGTCATTGCAGATAACCGGCTCTTTCCCGAACGGCACAGCAGGAACAATCTACGACGATTACGTTGCGGTCTCAGGAGGCACAGCTCCCTACACATACACGACAACGGGGAATCTTCCTAGCGGGCTCGAGCTTTACTCCGCAGAACAGGGAGACAGCTTTACACTCATTCTCTACGGCACTCCGATAGGTGCAGGAACATACACCTTTACGCTCACGGTCTCGGATGCTCGGGGTACAACGGCCTCGAAGACATTCACGGTCAATATCGTGTCGCCAGCTACGCCTGACCCCACGCCCACACCTGCGCCTGCTCCCAATGTGCCTGACACGGGCAGCAACAGCGGAGGAGATTCGCCTGCCGTCCCTGACACTGGCAATAACGGAAGCGTCGACGAACAAAACTCACTCGCCCCCAACACGACCAGCAATAACGGCGACACTGGCAGCTCTGGAGGCGGAGGAGGAGGCTGCAGCTCTGGACTCGGGACTCTCGGACTCGCGGCTCTAGTCATCCTCAGACGCAAACACTAACCTTCACACAGGCCTGCTGACTCGTTCGGCGGGTCTGTTTTTTCATGCATTGACGCATAAATTACTCTTATGACATAATTAACACACTTTTTCCCAATCAATCACAAGAAATGAGGTATCACTATGAAGAAATGTTTGTTGTTGTCCGCTATACTCTTCATCTTGGCATTATGCTCCCTCGCTTCGGCAGAGACTTATGATGTCGTAGGCACTGGCAAGAACGGCGATGTCCACGTCTCCGTAACCATTGAGGCCGGAAAAATCGTTAGTGTCGTTGTCGGGGAACACCAAGAGACTCCCGGAATCTGTGAGCCTGCTATCGAGAAAGTCCCCTCCGCAATCGTCGCCAACCAGTCAATCAGCGTTGACGGAGTCTCAGGAGCTACCATGACTTCCGACGCAATCAAGGAAGCTGTCGGGAAAGCATTAGCATTAGCAGGCCTCAACCCTGAAGACTTCAAGAAGTCCGTAGCTAAAGCAGGTGAGGGCATCGTGAAGGAAGACTCCGCAAAGGTCGTAGTCGTCGGCGGAGGAGCAGCCGGAATGATGGCAGCAATCAAGCTCGCCCGCAATGGTGTAGACGTTCTCGTCATCGAGAAGGGAGCAACAATCGGAGTCGCAAACGGCTGGAACTGCGGAGGCCCTATGGCATCCAACACGAGCGTCCAGAAAGAGGCCGGAGTAACCATCACCGACGAAATGCTCTTCAACGACCTCACCGAAGACGCATACCTCACGAGCGACAGCAGATTACTACGCAGAGTTTTGGCACGCACCGGCGAGGCAGTCGAGCTTCAGATAAGCACAGGATTATCAATGTTCCTGAGACCCGACAACTACGGCGCAGGCTACCGCTCCCGTCATGGCTACAACACCAGCAAGGCAGACCGCCCGGCATTCATCAGGGACGCATACCTGAAGGCCGGAGGAAGACTCATGTGCGAGACAGCAGGAGAGTCGCTGATTCTGACTGACGGAGACGTTACAGGAATCACCGCCCGCAAATCCGACGGAAGCATCCTCAACATCAAGGCCGATGCTGTGCTCCTAGCAACAGGAGGCTATCTCGGCAACAGCAAGCTCATCAAGGAACATTGGGGAGATATTGACGTGAACCCGCTCGGCAACACGTTATCCACAGGAGACGGCCTCGCAATGGCAAAGAAGGCCGGTGCTATGGAGGAAGAGAGCAGCTTCGCGATGATCTCGAACGAGTTCGGAGGCTCCAACAAGAAGGGCGGAGGCTGGCAGAGGTCTAACGGCGCAATGACTATCGGCATCTACGGCGGACTCCTCGTCGACAAGAACGGCGAACGGTTCTTCAATGAGTACTACATGGCAAATCAGCCCCTCTCTGTCGGAGGAGAAGCAGTGCTGCGCGTCGGCAAGTTCTACGCTGTCATAGATCAGGCATTCGTTGATGCAATAAGCACAGTCGGACTGTTTGAGTATCTCGGCAATCCTGAAGACTGGTACGTCGGAACAATGACAGCAAAAGGCGTTGTGCTTAAGACTCTTCCTGAAGACCTCGAGAAAGCAATAGCTCAGGGCTGGGCGGTGAAGGCTGACACTATCGAGGATTGCGCAGCTTTCTTCGGAATGAGCAAGCTCGCCGAGACCGTTAAGAACTACAACGCATACTGTGAGGCAGGCAAGGATGAAGAATACTTCAAGAGTCCGACGTTTTTGAAGCCGGTAGCTAAAGGCCCGTTCTATGTCGTCGAGTATGAGCCTTCTGCTTGGGGAACGTTGGGCGGAGTCCGCACAGACTCTTCACTTCGCGTTCTGCGTCCTGACCTTACGCCGATAAAGGGACTCTACGCTGCAGGCGTTGATGCCGGGTCTCTGTACTGTCAGCCTTACTATCAGGTTGAGGGTACAGCAGTGGGTTTAGCGTTCGGATCAGGAATTTACGCGGCTGATGTCATCATGGCGGACTTGGCCGAGTAGTGTATGAGTGCTTGACAAGTTTGACATAATAGACTCATCACACATAAAGGAGATAATCACACAATGCTTAAAGATTTAGGCTCACTGCCTGCAGGTTTCCCGATGCCAGTCCTCATGGTCGGCACATACGGAGATAACGACACCGTCAACGTCATGAACGTAGCTTGGGGCGGCATATGCGGAATGGACAAGATCGCACTCAACCTCGCTCCTGACCGCAAGACTCTCGCGAAC
Organism: Synergistaceae bacterium; assembly: GCA_017445405.1. GTDB lineage: Bacteria > Synergistota > Synergistia > Synergistales > Aminobacteriaceae > JAFUXM01. Next base: position 13,615 of record JAFSUD010000047.1, on the reverse strand, counting down.
ATTCAGGCACGCAAGGCCTTCACCGTAGCACTTGCAGACGCAGCTCACATCAAGGAGGCCGACTTCTTCGGCATAGCGACCGGCAACAAGATGCCCGACAAGTTCGCCCGCTCGGGACTCACGGCAAAGAAGAGCGCGAATGTTGACGCTCCGGTGATTCAGGAGTTCCCGCTAACGATGGAGTGCAGGCTCGAAGAAGTCAGAGAGTGTTTCGGAGAGATGCGGGTAGTCGGAACTATTGTTAATGTTGTCGCTGACGAGAAAGTCTTAGACGAGAAGGGCAAGGTCGACGCAGGGAAGCTCAACGCCGTAATGTTCGACCAGTTCAGGAACGGCTACTACTCTGTAGGAGAGAAGATAGCTCAGGCCTGGAATGCCGGTGCTGCCCTCATGAAGGGATAAGTCCCAGTGAAAGCGTTATTTGTGAACGGAAGCCCCCGCAAAAACTGGAACACTCACAGGATGCTTGCCAGCGCAATGCAGGGAGCGCAGGATGCCGGGGCGGAGTGCGAAATTGTCAATCTCTATGAGCTTCCGGCGTTCAGAGGGTGCATGTCATGTTTCGCGTGCAAGCTCAAGAACGCAAAGACTAACGGACTGTGCGCAATAAGGGACAGTTTGAGGCCGGTGCTTGAGAAGGCTTTAGAGTCTGATGTTCTAGTCGCAGGAAGCCCTGTGTACTTCAGCTATCCGACGGGAATGTTCAGGCTGTTCATCGAGAGGCTGCTGTTCCCCGTCATGAGTTACAGCATGAATCCTGACGGTACGAGACCGCGCGCAATCAGCAAGACTATATACTCCGGAATAATCTACACGATGAACTGCCCGGAGGACTTGGCCGAGAAGGTTCATTATCCTGAATACCTCGCGCCTAACTCTGACGCAATGAGAATAGTGCTCGGATACTGCGAGACTCTGTGCGCATATAACACTTACCAGTTCGCGGACTATTCGCGCTATGAAGCAAACGTATTCAGTGAACCCGACAAGGCTAGGTATCGCGATGAACAGTTCCCGAAGGATTTAGCAAGTGCTTATGAGCTGGGAAAACGGCTCGCTGAAAAAGTGTAATTTATCATTGAGGCAGGGACAGCCAGATTCAGACTTCCCTGTCTCTCCATATCGTCTGAAAACTCCTCTGCTCTATCCCCTCAGCTAATGCCCTGTCAGCCTCGCCTATAAGCCCCGATATTGTCTCCGTCCTGCTGAAGGCCTCATACTTCGACCAGCCTATGCTCACCCTCAAGTGATAAGGCAGACGTTCAGAAATCCCCGCATTGTTCACGTAATTGCGTATGTGCTCAATGAATAAATCAAGCTCTTCTTTGTCCTGAATCTCTGCGGTTACCATAAATTCATCTCCGTAGTAGCGCGAGATGAAGCAGTCGTGCTCCTCTTCACGGAGTTTCTTGAGTGCCCCTGCAACAAGAATCAGTGCACGGTCTCCCTCGAGTCTTCCGTGAGCAGAATTGATAGTGCTCATGTCCTCAACATCTACAGCGAAGACGTGAAGATTCTCCGGTTCAGGCTGGCCAAGACGTTCGGCCAGATGTCTGGCGAGTCCGTTCTTGTTTGCAATTTTCGTGAGGGGATCGACCGAGACGAGTCCGTCAACGTAGGACAGATAGACGAGAATATCAGCTATCACGATTGCGTAGCACATGAGGGGCATCTTCCAGTTGAGCGTCTGCAGAATCCCGAAAAACGCAAAGATAGCAGGGTACACCGCCATCAAGGGGAAAGAGTCGCGCTCGTACCTCGTCATTCTGCTGCGCCTTATGAGAGTGAGCATGAAGGCAACTATAACGTAACCTATGCACAGCGCAATCATCACAGGGTAGAGCACTCCGCGCGTGATTTTCTCTCCTGTGATGCTGAAGTACAGTCCTGTGAACGGCGAGGCAATGAGCATCAGAATGTTGAATATGCAGGGTATAGCCAGAAGAAATTTTGTGCCGAATGTCTCGAGAGTCTGGGATTTCTGGTAAAGCTCCGAGTACACGAAGACCTGCCAGCACATGACAGAGAAGACTGCGAGGTTGATAGCTGTGAAGACGTACTGCGAGGCCAGAGTTCCCGGAAGAACTGAGACATCAGAGAGCACACGAAGTATCCATGATAGGCAGTAGACTATCTGAATGAACATGAGCCTGACTAAGACTATTCCGGCCTCTGTCTGGTCGGAGGAGTTCTGCTGACGACTGAAGAGCACAGCAATAATAACCATGCACACAAGATTTGCTTCTAGGGTGAAGAATGAGTAGCCTGACGATGAGAAAGCGGCTGCTCCGTCATGCCATATGTTTAACAATGCAGAGGCTAAAGACATGTTATATATTGATACCTTCTTTGAATTATGTGTTGAGGTGATTATCTTAGCTAACACCTTCTGCAATGTCAAAGTATGACTAGTAAACTTCATGTATTATCTGCTTTTTGTCCGTCGGCTTTACTGGTTGAATGACCGTGAAATTTTTGTATAATTATCGGGTTTATCCAACAACAAGTTTTCATTTATATTCGACAAGTCAGGAGGTGGAAATTTCATGGCTGACAACTCAACGATAGCCGAGATCAAAGCTGCTGAGACACAAGCTGCAAATGCAGTGCTGAAGGCTAGGGAAGATGCTGCAAAGAAACTTAACCGCGCCAGTGCGGACGCAGAAAATTCCCTCAAGGAAGCAAGACAGAATGCAGCCCGTCAGTTCAGAGACAAGATCCGCAGGGCAGAAGAAGCAGCAGAAGCCAAAGCGAAGAGCATACTCTCAAAGCGTGAGGCCGATGCAAAGGCATTCTACGACAAGCAGAAGGGCAAAATACCCGGGGCTGCTTCATTCATAACGGAAGAGGTGATGAAGAGATATGGGAGTGGCCAGGCTTAAGAAGGCAGAGCTGTATTATCACAAATCCGTTCATGAAGAAATTGCCGCAGTCCTCCAGAATTCCGGGGCTTGCCAAATCATTAGCACTCAGGAAGAGAATTATGCTCCTCCCGCTGATGTAGAGGCTTTAATCTCCAAGACTGACGAAAAGCTCTCGGATATACGCTATCTGACAAGGACATTAACTCCGCACTACGTTGACCCCATTCCTGCACTTGACAGAATGCTCGGTGAACGCCCTGAAGCTACAATGTCTGAGCTTGAGGAACTGGCAGCAGCTACAGATTTGAAGGCGGTTTGTGAAACCACACGCTCAATCGAACAAGAGACAGGTAACGTGAGACTTCAGCTCTCAGAAGCAAGGATGAACGCATCACTGCTTTCTGCGCTGGATTTCTTCCCTTACCAGCTCTCAATTATTACGGAAGGCACCCGCACAGTTGCCGGCCTCGTCGGGACACTGAAGGCTGCAAACGTCAGCGGGTTCAAGGCAGCACTCGGGGATCTCTCGAAGTTCAAGGATGACTCGGAAATCGTGATCGCACCTTACGACGAGAAAGCCCAAGAAGTTTATGCTGCAGTGATTTACGCGCGCAGTGCCGAGTCAGAGATTCGTGAAGTCTGCGCGAAACAGGGACTCTCAATAGTGGAAGTTCCGGCAAGCCTCAAGGGGACTCCTGAGGATGAACTCGAGAAGGTCAAGTCCTCATTGATTGAGCTTGAGGCCAGAGAAGCAGACCTCGCAAAGAAGATTGCTGACCTCGCACAGGAATGCGTCCCTACGGTGCAGAAGCTCTCTGACTACTACAACAGCTTATCTGCCCGCTACAACGGAACGGCCAAGAGCGACTCGACCGAGTGCACGATGCTCACGAAGTTCTGGATACCTGCGGACAAGGCAGAGAGTCTCCGTCAGGCAGTCGAGGCAATCGGCACGGACGTAGATTTGTCGTACTCTGACCCTGCACCGGAAGACGAGCCGCCGTCATTGCTCAACAACGGAGACACAGTGAGGCCGTTCAACATTTTGACGGAGCTTTATTCGTCGCCGACCTACAGGGGAATTGACCCGACACCGTTACTTGCGCCGTTCTTCTGGGTATTCTTCGGAATGTGCTTAGGTGATGCAGGGTACGCTCTTGTCGTGTTCGGGACGATTCTCTACGTCTTCAGGAAGTACAGGAAGATTGCTCCGGGCGTCAAGGACTTCATAAGGCTGTTCCTGTTCTGCTCGGTCTCTACGTTCATTTACGGCGTAATCTCCGGCTCGTTCTTCGGGAACTTCATTGACTCGTTCCTGCCGCCATTGATACCGCTCAAGAACTCATTGATGCTCGTTGACCCGATGACTAATCCCATGCAGGTGCTGGGTATTTCGTTGCTGCTCGGCGTGATTCACCTGATGTTCGGACTGCTGATAGCAGCTTACGACAAGCTCAGGCACGGCGAGTTCATCGACGCGATCGGGAATGACATATCGTGGTTCTTGCTGATCGTGGGACTGTGCCTCTACGGAGTCGGACTCGGCGGAATGCTGCCCCCTCATTTTGTGCAGGTCGGCGGAGGAATGGCAGGACTCGGTGCAGTAATCATTTTCCTGTACGCGGGCAAAGGTGAGCCTAACATCTTCAAGAAAGTCATAAACGGCTTCCTTGCGCTTTACGGCTCAACGTCATACTTAGGAGATATTCTCAGCTACAGCAGACTGTTAGCATTGGGCTTCGGTTCGGCAGTTATCGGAATGGTCATTAACCTTCTCGGAGGCTTGGCCGCAGATATTCCGTATGTCGGCTGGCTCGTTGCAGTGGTCGTGATAATCGGCGGGCATATCTTCAGCATTGCAATAAACATACTAGGCTCATTCGTTCACCCCTTGAGGCTTCAGTATGTGGAATTTTTCGGCAAGTTTTATTCGGGAGGCGGAGAACCGTTCACCCCGTTGACGCTCTCACAGGAATACGTAAACGTGAGGGCATGAGTTACCCCCCTGAATCCCCCCTAATCTATGGGGGACTATCGGACACCGCCCCTCTTTAAGGGGAGGCCGGGAGGGGTTGCAATACATATCATCGTGAAAGGAACGTGTAAATCATTATGGAACATTTAGGACTCTCACTCGCACTGTTCGGAGCAGCACTGGCAGCAGCATTAGCCGGTATCGGTTCAGCAATCGGCATCGGAGTTGCAGGCGGAGCAGCAGCAGGCGTTATGACCGAAGACCCCAACAAGTTCGGATCATGCTTAATCCTTCAGGCACTTCCCGGAACACAGGGAATCTACGGCCTGTTAATCGCTTTCTTCGTCCTTAACAAGCTCGGGCTTCTCGGCGGTGCAGGAGCAGTAGCCCTCACTTGGAATCAGGGCCTCCAGATTCTCGCGTCATGCCTTCCCATCGCAGTAGTCGGCTGGTATTCAGCAATCTGGCAGGGCAAGACTTCCGCAGCATCAATCCAGATGATCAGCAAGAAGCCTGAAGCAATGGGCAAAGCAATAATTCTCCCCGCAATGGTCGAGACATACGCAGTTCTTGCACTTCTTACGAGTATATTGATGCTCATGGGAGTACAGGTAGGCTAAACAGGGCAGGTGTTGACAATGGCACTTGCAGACATCAAAGCAAAAATCAAGGCAGATTCGCAGGCGCAGATTAAGGCACTCGAGGCAGAGAACGACGAGAAAGTCCGTGAGATAAGCCGCAAGGTCAACGCAGAAATCAAGACCGTCCAAGACTCATATGCTGCCCGTCTCGCAAAGGAGGAGCCTGAAGTCCTGAAACGCCGCGAGATAGTTGCGGAACTTGATGCGAAACGTGTTGACTTGGGCGTTCGTCAGCGTCTGATGAGTGAGGCATTCGAGGCTTCGCTAAAGCAGATGGTCGAGATGGCACCGGACAAGTACGTGAAGTTCGCAGATAAGCTCATGGCTCAGGCCTCAGTAACCGGTCATGAAGTGGTCTACGTCGGGAAGAACGAGAAGCACCTCGACCAGAGATGGCTCGACGGCTACAACGCATCGCATAACACGTCGCTCACTCTTGCCGGAGAGAGACTCCCCATCGCCGGAGGATTCATACTCAGGAACGACAAGATAGACACCAACTGTTCATGGGAGATGCTGATAGCCGACGCGCGCGCAGACATAGAGACCGAAGTAGTGAAGCGGTTATTTGCGTAAGGAGGTGCTGAGGGCGTGAGTTACGTATACACCGTGGCACGTTTGCGGGGTATGGAGAATCACATACTGGACTCGGCATTCTTCTCGCGTTTGATGGACAGCGCAGGAATTGATGACGCTGTGAAGGCACTCGGTGAGACATCATACTCTCAGTGGATCTCGCAGGCAGGAAGCAGCTTCGACAAGGCCATAGACTCGGAGATTCTCGCGACATGTGAGGAGCTGAAGTCGTTTGTGCCCGATAAAGAGCTGCTAGACATTTTCAGGCTGCCCTACGACTTCCACAACGTCAAAGTGTTGCTGAAGGGTTTGTTCAAGGTCAGGGGCGGAGAGTTAGAGGGACGGCGTTACGATTTGCTCTCGAAGCTCGGCACGATTGACACAGAGGAACTCACGAACGCAATCGAGACGGAAGAGTACGGCTTCCTGCCCTACGGCCTCACTGACTTAATCCCTCAGTGCTGGCAGGTGTGGGAGGCAGCGAAGAGTGCTCAGGCTGTGGAGCTGGTCATAGATCACCAGATGTTCAGGGCAATGCTGAAGGTTGCTGAAGACCTCAAGATGCCTGAAGTAGTGAACTGGGTGAAGGCCAGAATCGACGCGGAGAACCTCAAGAGTGCGGTGCGTCTCGCGAGGATGAACTATGACCCTGCTAAAGCACTGCCATTCTTCCACGACGGAGGAACTATCCGTGCTGACGACGTGGCCAAGCTCCTCACTGAGCCGCAGGAGACATGGAGCAGGATTCTCTCCTACACTGACATTGGGTCTGTGCTCTCTGCACTCACTGAGCAGAACGACATGAAGGCCGCGTTGTCCGACGTGTCGAAGGCTCTTGATGACTACCTGCTGAAGGTCTTGGAGTCAGCGAAGTACTCGATGGACTCTCCGGCGAACGTCCTGCTGTTCATGCTCACGAAAGAGGCGGAAGCGAGAAATATGCGCGTGGCTCTTGTGTGCGTGGCTGGCGGGCTTGATAGGGAGTTCGGAAGGAGGCTGCTGAAGTAATGGCAAATGATAGACCGATGGCAGCGATAGGCAGCTACGAGATGGCCTTGCCGTTTCAGGCTGTCGGAGTGAAGAGCGTGATTCTGACTCCTGAGACGCGGAACACGTTCGAGGCCGAGCTTGAGAAGCTGGCGCGCGAGGATTACGCAGTAGTGTTCATTCAGGAAGATTTGTTTGTCGAGTTCACCCGCAAAGTCGAGGAAGTCAACGACAACTACCATACAAGCGTCTTGCCTGTGCCTGGCCCTTCAGGAGCAACAGGGGCAGGACTCGCCTCAATCAGGGGCAGCGTAGAGAAGGCCGTAGGTATGGACATATTTGCGGAAAGGTAATAGATGATGAAGACAATAAACGGACTAAACAAAAGCGGGAGATATTAAATGCCAGAGAAGAAAGAAGTTAAAGGAGTAATAGAGAGAATCTCCGGCTCTCTTGTCGTAGCTGGCGGGATGGAGGGCGCAAGTATGCAGGACGTTGTGCATATCGGCGAACTCGGACTCGTCGGCGAAATACTGGAGGTCAACGGCGACAAGGCATCGATTCAGGTCTACGAGGAGACCAGCGGCCTTATGCCCGGAGAGCCTGTAGTGTCGATGGGAGAACCCCTGAGCGTAGAGCTTGGGCCGGGGATCATTGAGCAGTTCTACGACGGGATTCAGAGACCGCTCGAGCTTATCGAGAACGCGGCCAAGAGTCCCTACATCTCGCGAGGAATCAGCGTCCCCGCGATTGACCGCAGCAAGAAGTGGGACTTCACCCCGAAGGTCAAGGTCGGCGATGAAGTGATTGCTGGCGACATACTCGGCACAGTTCAGGAGACCGTAGTAGTCGAGCACAGAATCATGGTGCCCAACGGCGTAAAGGGCAAGGTTGCGAAGATCGAGAAGGGCGAGCACACTGTCGAGGACGTTATCGCGGTCATCGACGACAACGGTACGAAGCACGAAGTAAAGATGCTCCAGCGTTGGCCGGTCAGAAGGCCTCGTCCGGTGAAGACCCGTCTCGCTCCCAACGTCCCCATGACGACGGGACAGAGAGTCGTTGATGCGTTCTTCCCCGTCGCACTCGGAGGGACAGCGTGCGTGCCCGGGCCTTTCGGTTCAGGTAAGACGGTCATTCAGCACCAGTTCGCGAAGTGGGCGCAGGCTCAGATAGTCGTGTATGTCGGATGTGGTGAGCGCGGAAACGAGATGACTGACGTTCTCCTCGAGTTCCCTGAGCTTGACGACCCGCAGACAGGCCAGCCCCTCATGAAGAGGACTACGCTTATTGCGAACACGTCGAACATGCCCGTTGCTGCACGTGAGGCGAGCGTCTACACAGCAATCACGCTTGCGGAGTATTACCGCGACATGGGCTACTCGGTGGCACTGATGGCGGACAGTACGTCGCGCTGGGCAGAGGCACTCCGCGAAATGTCCGGCCGTCTCGAGGAAATGCCCGGCGAAGAAGGATACCCCGCGTATCTGGGTACACGTCTTGCGAGCTTCTACGAGAGAGCAGGACGCTGCATCGTCAACGGCAAGGACGGCAGAGAGGGAAGCATCACCGTTATCGGGGCAGTATCACCTCCCGGCGGAGACCTTTCCGAGCCTGTTACGCAGAACACATTACGCGTTACGAAGGTGTTCTGGGGACTCGATGCAAACCTTGCGTACCAGAGGCACTTCCCAGCGATCAACTGGCTCAACAGCTACTCGCTCTACACAGAGAGACTCGATCCGTACTGGGACGAGAAGTTTGACGACCAGTGGAGCGGGCTTCGTGTTGAGGCGATGGGGCTTCTCGAGCAGGAGTCGCAGCTCAACGAAATAGTGAGGCTCGTCGGAATCGATGCGCTTTCACGTGATGAGCGCATGGTCATGGAGACCGCGAAATCTCTTCGTGAGGACTTCCTCCACCAGAACGCGTTCCACGAGATAGATACTTACGCGTCGATGGATAAGCAGTTCAAGATGTTACGCACAATCGTGAACTTCCACCACGCAGGACTCGATGCACTTCACAAGGGCGCGCCCATGAACAAGCTCTTCAACCTGCCCGTCCGTGAGCAGATTGCGAGAATGCGCTACCTTGAAGAGAAAGATATTGCCCAGATCGACAAGCTCGAGGATACCATCAAGGAGCAGATTAACGGGATAGTGCCCGTCGGAGGTGAGAACAATGCTGCCTAGAGAGTACAGGACAATATCAAGCATTTCCGGCCCGCTTATGATGGTCGAGAAGACTCAGGACGTACGCTTTGATGAGCTGGTAGAAATCACGCTCGGCAACGGCGAGAAGCGCAGAGGCAGAGTCCTTGAGATAGAGAAGGATAGAGCGTTGGTTCAGGTCTTCGAGGGCACATCAGGAATCGAGAACGAGGACACAAAGGTACGCTTCATCGGTAAGGTTTTGACCCTGCCCGTGTCTAAGGACATGCTAGGACGAGTCTTCAACGGACGCGGTGAGCCTATCGACGGCGGAGCAGCACTCATCCCTGAGCAGAACCTCGACATTAACGGAATGCCGATGAACCCGTTCTCGCGCGACTACCCTTCGGAGTTCATACAGACCGGAATATCGACGATCGACGGCCTTAACCCGATGGTCAGAGGCCAGAAGCTCCCGATATTCTCAGCGTCAGGACTTCCCCATAACAGAATGGCGGCACAGATTGCGCGTCAGGCTACGGTCATCAGCGGACATGAGGATTTCGCGGTTGTGTTCGCGGCAATGGGTATCACGTTCGAGGAAGCGTCGTTCTTCATGGAGGACTTCAGGAGGACGGGAGCATTACAGCGCACAGTTCTCTACATCAACCTTGCTGACGACCCCGCAATCGAGAGAATCTCTACCCCGAGAATCGCTCTCACCGCTGCGGAGTACCTAGCGTTCGAGTGCAATATGCACGTCGTCGTCATCTTGACCGACCTCACGAACTACTGCGAGGCTCTGCGCGAGATTTCGGCGGCACGCAAGGAAGTTCCCGGTCGTCGCGGTTATCCTGGCTATCTGTACACCGACCTTGCGACAATGTATGAGCGTGCAGGAAGGCTCAAGGGCAAATCAGGCTCAATCACGCAGATTCCGATTCTCACAATGCCAGAAGACGACAAGACACACCCCATCCCCGACCTTACGGGCTACATCACTGAGGGACAAATCATCCTCAGCAGAAGCCTTCACCGTCAGGGCATATATCCGCCGGTTGATGTCATGCCTTCGCTTTCACGTCTGAAGGATAAGGGCATCGGCAAGGGCAAGACACGCGAGGATCACGCAGACTTGATGAACCAGCTTTTTGCGGCATACGCGAGAGGCAAAGAGGCTAAAGAGCTTGCGGTCATTCTGGGCGAAGGTGCACTGTCTGACGAGGACAAGGCGTTTGCGAAGTTTGCGGACGTGTTCGAGGACAAGTATGTGCGTCAGGGAGAGTACGAGAACAGGACGATTCAGGAGACCCTCCAGCTCGGGTGGGACTTGCTCACGATGATTCCTGTGAAGGAACTCAAGAGAATCAGAGACGCATACATCGAGAAGTACTTGCAGCCGTTACTGAAGGCCAAAGCAGAGAAGGCAGAGTAGGGGAGGGATTGACGGATGGCACGCATCAATGTCAACCCAAACCGAATGGAGCTCTCAAGGCTCAAGAAGAGACTCTCTGTGGCCAAGCGCGGACACAAGCTCCTGAAGGACAAGCAGGACGCACTCATCAAGGCGTTCTTGGAGAAGGCCCGAGCAGGAAAAGAGCTGCGTGAAGAGGTCGAGAAGGAGTTAGCGGAGTGCTACGGGACGTTTGTGCTGTCGAGAGCGCAGACGACACCGGAGATTCTGGAGCAGGCGTTAATCTTTCCGGGTGCGAAGTCGACTCTGACTGTCGAGTGGCATAACGTGATGAGCGTCATGGTTCCGGAGTACGACGTTAAGCAGGAGGGCAACCCCGTAAATTACGGCTTCGTCAATGTGCCGCTGCTGCTTGATGCCGCTCTGGAGCAGTTCAGCAAGCTGATTGTGAGGCTGCTTCATCTGGCTGCTGAGGAGAAGGCAATTAGGCTCATGGCGGGAGAGATTGAGCGCACAAGAAGACGCGTTAATGCTCTGGAGTACGTGATGATTCCGAACTTGGCCGAGACGATACGCTACATCAGCATGAAGCTCGATGAACAGGAGAGATCCACATTGAGCAGACTGATGAAGATTAAGGAGATTGTCTCAGCGTAACGAGATAACAAGATAAATCCCCTCGTCAACAAGTCGGGGGGATATTTTTATGCGGTTAATGGCGTCGCTTATTGCAGAAGCTGCTTCCTGACGGCAGATATTGCTGTGTGCTCCTCCATCGTCAGCATAAGCTCACACGCCCTGCAGAACAGCCCCGCAAATCTCTTCATGCTCGCCTCGTCGTACAGCTTCCCGTTGTAGCCGAGCGAGACTCCGTACTCCGTCTTTGCGTCGAGAATCTCCACGTTGAGCGCGTTATCGCAGGTAAGATTGTTCAGAGGGATAGCCTCCAGGCTCTCGATTACGCTGCTGTCCTCGAGGTGCTCGTAAATATCTCCCTGATACAGGAGGCAGAGCAGCAAATCATCGCCGTAAACTTCTTCATCACAGTACGAGACTCTGCCGTGAGAGATACCCTCCTTAATCTGCGTGCTTATCTCCTCAAACAATGCAGACAGCGTTACTCCGTCCGTCAGGTGAAGCGCAACAGGAAGGTACTTGATGAACACTCCGACGGCCTTTAACCTCCTGTCGTCAGCTCTTCCGTGCCAAGTCCACGTGAACATCACATCTTCGGAGTTGTTGCAGGCAGACATAGCCATAGCCGCAGCAGCAATGTAGAAGCCGTTTCTGCCAAGCCCGTATTTCCCGCTGATCCTCTCCGCGTCATCCCTCGCAAAAGAAAACTCCTCGTAAGTCTCTGCGCTCGTGTTCTCGCCGGTGATGTGATCCTGTTTGGGAAGTGTGCTCCAGTTCCCGCCCCTGCAGACTCCGGCGAAATACTCCATGTCTGCCGCGAACAAATCACTCTCCCTGTACTCTGCTTCCTCACGCAGAATCCCGAAGGTGTTATCCCGCTCCAAGCGTTCACCATTCAGTGCCGCGACAATGTCGGAGATGAACTGTACCGCCGACCAGCCGTCGCATACTACGTGGCATATATCGAGTAGTACAGCCCTGTGCGTCGGAGTCTTGATTACCCTGCCCCGGAACAGCGGCTCTCCGTCAAACGTGAACGGCCTCACAAAGTCGGCTATCTGTGCATCAAGCTCTTCATCCGTCATTTCCTCAACGGGTATCTCACGCTCAAACTCTGCCCTGTGCTCGAAAACGTACCGCCCGTTCCTCTCAGCAACCACGCTCGACAATATCGGGTGTGCTTTCACCGCTTCACTGATGGCCCGTGAGAGTTCCCACAAATCTACATCCGGCTTAATGTTGATTCTGAAGGGAACGTTCAGCGTCGGAACGCCCGCATGTTTCTTGATCTCGTCCATCATGTAGAGCTGTATCACGTTCAGGGGAACATCTCCGCTCCCTTCGTGCTGTGAGTTCGCCGCCTGTTCGAGCAGCGCAGAAATCTTCCTTGCCGTCCTGCCCTCGTAGATCATCTGCACAGAAAGCCCAGCAATTCCGCAGCGCAGCACTACCTGTATTGCCCCGATGGAGTCGCCTCCAAGCATGAAGAAGTCATCATCAATCCCAACGCTGCCCTCAAGCCCGAGCACATGCCTTATTGCCTCACACATCGTCTTCTGCACAGAGTTCACGGGCTTGATGTACGGAGAGGGCCTCAGCGACAAATCAGGCTTCGGGAAAGCATGAGCATCAACTTTGCCGTTCGCGTTTATCGGGACATGGTCAATTCTGATGAACCACGCTATGGTCATGTAGTTTGGCAGGTGTTCGCGCAGGGTGGAATTTGCCGCCGAAGTGTCGAGTTCCTTATCCGCCATGTAGTACGCAGCGAGGAGCTTTACGCCGTTCCTGATGATGACGCTGACGTAACAGAAATCAAGATTGAGAATGCGTTTGATGGCCGCCGCGAGTCCCTTAAGGCTGACACGGTTTCCGGTTATCTTGACCATGTCGTCAGTGCGTCCGAGAACTGTATACAGTCCATCCTTGCCGCGTCTCACCCAGTCCGAACCGACAAAATATTTCCTGCCGTTAATCCCGGTGAAAGATGATGCTTTGTTGTCATTCGTGTAGCCTCTGAAGTAGGGAAGGCTGAAACAGATAATGCCTTCATCGGACGGTCTGCCCTTTTCGTCGAGGAGCACTATATCAAGCCCGCTGACGTTGTATCCGGCCGGGGTGATGTCATAAGGCTTGTCAATCCAAAATATACAGATCGGCCCGGCTTCACTTGAGGCGTAAATAGTTATCATGTCGTAGTTTTCATTGAAGAGGTGAGAGACAGAATCTCCTCCCATGAAAGCAGCCTTGAAGTTGAAGCGGGGATCATTCTTTATCAGCTGCAAGAGGTTGGGTGAGAAGCCTCCGTAACGCAGATTGTTCTTCGCGAAGTACTCCGCCAGAGCGTCAATGTCTCTTGCCATTTCGTG
>JAFSUD010000007.1 GCA_017445405.1 Synergistaceae bacterium | reverse complement strand
GAGTGCATAAGCCTGAAGCAATATCTTCAATGCTGCGGGAAGCTCTCCCGGCTTCAAAGCTGTATTTAGCTATTCCTATCATGTTTTCACCTTCTCAATGTATGAGGCAGTCTCTTTCTCTGGAGTGCATAAGCCTGAAGCAATATCTTCAATGCTGCGGGAAGCTCTCCCGGCTTCAAAGCTGTATTTAGCTATTCCTATCATGTTTTCACCTTCTCAATGTATGAGGCAGTCTCTTTCTCTATGGCTGATAATATCATCAATAGTTCTCCTATCGCTTTATAGTTCTTCCTGCGGACGGCAAAACGCAGCATACCCGCATTATGCACAGCCTCATGTAACAATGCGTGCAATTTTTCAGGCACACGCGCAATTTTCTGCTCATTGACGGCATGAATAAGCATTCCGGCCAAGTACTTCCTGTACTGGTAGTGTCCGAGATTTATGCTTAGAGGCACAGACCACTTCACAGGTTTCGTATCAGCCGTAATTTTCGAAATGGCCTCAAAAGCTCCTGAACCCTGACCGCAGTTTTCAGCACCGCACATATTTTCTGCAGCAGCTCTCATAATCTGTGCAAGCACATTCCCAAAGCTGTATACATGTCCTGCATTGCGTGATAACTTCCTGAGCGTTATTCTTCCTTCTGCTTCGGGTACATCCTTCACTGACAGCATAGAGGCTAATTCTTCGCATGATGATATGCAGAACGCAGACACACCTTCCGAATCCGAGACATGCAGCAATTTTTCACGCCTGAACGTTATAAAGTGGTCGGCAGCTCTATACTGGTACGACAGCGGAAGATAACTTAGGAGAGACATATTCACAGGCCCGCACACTGCGCATTCACCTTCCCCGAGAGCAAAAAGTACGCGTGCTGCTTCATAAGGCGAGCCGAAATCCTTACGCTCTATGTTTATTCCGAACAGTGAGGCAGAAGAATCTATACCGCTGCTGAAGTCCCTGAAGACCGTCAGGATTCTTGAGAAGCCGAACTTACCGCCGAGTGAAGCAATCCCGAAAGATGCTCCTGATGACATTTCCAGCCAGTGAAGGCACTTATCCAGCCCAGCTAATGCCTGAGCAAATGCATAGCTCCCGCACATTGCGCCAGTGCCGTTATAAATATACATAGTTTTCTGCTGCCATCTTTCTCAAGAGCTTAGTATCTGTCTTGCCGTTGCTGTTCTGAGGCATAGGACAGCCAAGCCATAACACACCGGCGGGTCTCCGGTAACTAGGCCAGTCTCCTGACAGTTCGCGCAATATATTCATGAACTCCTTCTCGGACAATGAAGCTGAGTACACGCAGACTATTATCTTCTCGCCGTGAACGCTGTCGGGAAGAGAGATAACCTTTACATCAATGCTGCTGTCAATCCTGCGCCTTATGTCGTGCTCTATCTCTGACCCGCTTACACGTATTCCGTCAACCTTTATTATTTGCTTCAGCCTGCCCTGAAAATACAGAAAGCCTTCACCGTCAATCTTGAAGATGTCTCCGCTTCTGAGGCTTCTTCCGTAAACAGGATCATCAAAAAAATACCTTTCCGTCAGTTCATCATCATTCCAGTAACCAGCCATCACGTTAGGCCCTGAGATTATGAGTTCGCCGGAATCGCCGAGACGGACTTTAGTGCCGGGAAGAGGAAGACCGCACGAACCTTCCTGTATCTTGTCAGCGCGTCCGAAGGGCATAACAGATACACGTTTGCATTCTGTGAGGCCGTACATGGGGATTATCTGTGTTCCGGGAAGAATGCGGGATAACTCATTTATCAGCTCTACAGGGAAATTGTCTCCTGTCGATGTTATGCAGCGAAGTTTGCCGGGCTTAAGACGATTAAGAAGGCCGCTTTGCACCAGCGCATTTAGCATTGCAGGCATTGCAGGAAACACAGTGATTGCGTGTTTGGCCAAGAGACCGGGCAGAGACTGCACAACAGCTCCCGAGTTCCTGACAAGCACGAGTGAGGCTTCGGACGAGAGGGACATTAATAGCTGATACATTCCGTAATCAAACGAGAGTGGGAGGCAGCATAAGATTCTATCGTCTGGATTATGCATAAGGCAGGAATTTATTGCGTCAATGCAGAATATCACCTGCGCTTCAGGAGCCATAACTCCTTTAGGCTGACCTGTCGAGCCTGAAGTATAGAGTATGTACACAAGGCAGGGAGTTTCCGCTCTGCAGTCTTCTGCAGGAAATGAGATAAATTCCCGTGAATGGTTCAGCACTGCAAGACGGCTTCCGGAATCACTGATAATGTACTGTATGCGTTCCTGGCTCTCATGTTCCGGCACTAGCACAAAGCAAAGCTCCAGATATACACACGCAAGGATTAATATCACTGTCTCAGGTGTATTGTCATTCTGGATTACTACTCTGTCGCCCTTGCGGAGGCCGTAAATGCTTAACTTCTCCGCTGCCTCCTTCACGAGTTCATGGAGCTGTGAATAAGTGAATGCTCTTCCGTCATGTGCACTGAACAATACAGGCTCGGCTCTGTGAAGGTGATCAAGTATAAGTTTCTCGTACAGCATCATTCCATCGACACAAGGAGTTTTCTGTTCTTTATCTTTCCGGAGGCTCTGAGAGTCTCAGACAGCAGCTCGGCAGTACTCAGACTCAGCCCGGAATGTTCAGCAGCTTCACGCACAGTTTTTCCTGAAGAGAATGCCTCGAGTGCGAGGTCTATCCTCTCCTGAGAGAGTCCTGCATTTATCTTTGCAACTGCTTTATCGTCGTCATCACTGAAGACTCGTCCGCACATTACAGGGCCTTTGTTGTACAGCCAGTAAGCTATGTCCTCTAAGTCGTTCTCGCCCTCCCAGAAAGCTGCTGAAGGAGGCTGTGAGATTACTTCAGGTCTGGTGTGCAAGATTGACGCAAGAATCCGAACCTCTGTCTTGTAGAGATGAGCTATCGGCTTGAAGTGCCCGAGATTGTCTCCGAACGGCAGGAAGAATCCCAGCTCCCGCTCTGTCCTGTTAGTGCACCCGGCGATTACGCAGCCTTTATCCTGATAGCATGAGATAATAGCTGTCCTCAGTGAGCAGTAAGCCCTCGCAGAATCAAGAATATATTCCTTGTCAAAGTTTATCCTGCTGTCTGCTTCAGACAGTGCGTCAATGAGCCGGACGTTCATATCATCAAGCCCAATCAATGCTAGGGTTGAATGTATATCAGCAGCGAGGTTCTCAATATTCCTGAAGTATTTTTCCTCCATGCCGGACTGCTTCACAGCAAACAGATGCACGTTCCCGCTCCCGACAGCCTCAGCACACAAACGGGCTGTAACGTCGGAGTCGAGTCCTCCTGAGACAGGGATTATTACTGTCTCGCCTGACATCACGTAACCGCGTATGAAGTCTATTATTCTGGGAAGTTCACGCCTCACTCCCTCATAATCTCTCATTGTTCATCACGCTTTCTTAGCATTATTCCGCCTAAGGAGTATTCCGCGCACACTTCTTTTGTCATGCCTTCTGAAAGAGCAAAGAATGGCTCTGTGAGTCCGCTTCTCTGAACGCACGAATTATCTGTAACCTCAAGCGTATATTCTGCGCCTTCAGCATTCGGGAAAAGGAGAAATGCGCACGCCTTCAGTGAACCGTCAAAATCTTTGTCATAGCGGGTGAACATCTCGGAGCAGCAGAACAATACAGGTTCATCATCTCCGACGGCATCAAAACGTGCAATCTGAAGTGCCGTGATTAATGACGCGCCTTCTTTGTCCCTGATGCATAACGGCGAAACGTGATTAAGGCCTACTCTGGAAAGCAGCGCGTAATCAGGTGAGGGCTGCTCGTATTCTTCAGAGTTCCTGATGTCGTAGAAGAAATTTATCTTGTCTCCGAAACCTCTGGAGGCTGCTTTGAGCAGAGGGACGATAAAATCAGCGTGCCTAGTCAGATACCCGCATTCACCAGATACTGACGATGAATCTATCTTGTACAGTGCTGCAAAAGAGTCCCTGTAGAAGCCGTGAACTGCTTGGCCGAAGCCGTCATGCTCCATGCGTGATAAGGTCAGATTCCTGATACCGAACATCGCTATCTCACGCGGAATTTCTCCGCATACCCCAGAACACGCCCTGAAGATATGTAGCTGTTTCGTAGGTTATCGTAGAGCAGCG
This sequence comes from Synergistaceae bacterium, assembly GCA_017445405.1. Taxonomy (GTDB): domain Bacteria; phylum Synergistota; class Synergistia; order Synergistales; family Aminobacteriaceae; genus JAFUXM01. Next base: position 5,599 of record JAFSUD010000007.1, on the reverse strand, counting down.
CATCAATCCCATCTGTATCATTTAGCAGGGAATATTCTGCGCTTACATTGATAACTTGGCCGGTAACACGCATCATGTCGTGAATAGCTATGTCTATAACCCTGCATTCCAATGAAACGGGAAAGTCTGTGATTACAGGTGCATCAACATACCTGCTCCTCACAGCATGAAGCCCGCTTCTCGTGAACTTGTCGGGCACGTCATCGCCGGAGACAGAGCCTATATAGTCAACCGTCTTCCAGTGTGAAGCATCAGGCACAGAAACAGTGAATGCCATTCTTTCACTTATAGCCCTTGCTGTCTTGTGAAATGAGTCTATATTCAACGCTATCTTGTCAAGATACTTTGTGCATATTCCGCCCCACGTTACTACCATGACGCTTGGAGTGTCATCTTCAGAATAAGCTGCAGCAAGCATAACCGGCATCGGAAGGCTGTACGCATTGGTCTTAAGGTCTGTACGCATATCTAATTCTCCTTGCTCACTATATAGTTATAGAGGCTTCCTGCTGTCTGGAATATTGCCTCGAAATCATCAAGCGGGTCAAAATTGAACGCAAACTCCTGTTCAAGCTCAACCTGAAGCCTTACCTTGTCAAGAGAGTTCATCTCCAAGTCTTCACTCAGAATAGTATCTGGCGTAACGGCTGCATCATCACTTATACTTTCTGATGAAGCCCTTATGCACTTAACTATTCTTCTGAAAATATCTTCATTCATGCTTTCATCTCCTTCTTGTATTTATCTGCCATGTATCAGTATGTCCGCGAAGAGTTATTGTCTCTTCTCCTTTCCTGCAGACTACAGCAGGAAGTGCCCGGCTCAGGAAAAGGCTTCTTCCTTCAGTAACTCCATATGCTCCGGCAGACATGAACATTAACCTTGTACCCTCATGCGCACCGGAAAGTTCTGCACCATTCGCTAATATATCTGTCTCAGCACACAGAGCACCGCACACTATTACCTTCTCTGCTTCTCCGTCCGCAGCTTCAGGAACTATAAACGGGACTGGTGAGCCGTATGCTTGGCCGTCATAGACTAGATGATTGCTCCCTCCGTCCGTTATGCAGAATTTACGGCTGCCTATGGTCTTACGTTCTGATATGCTGGTTACGTACACACCTGCATACGCTGCAAAAAGCCTTCCGCATTCGATTACAGCTTCATGATTCTCTGCTAACTTGCTGAAGCCTTCGCACACTGCTTCAAGACATTCTGCATAAGTATTCTTGTCCTGTGATGGGCTTTGCACTGCTCCCAGTCCCGGCCCAAACTCTGTTTCTCTGAGAGCGAGCCTGTCCGCCAGTGCCTTAATTGCTGCAAAACTTCTCCTGAGTTCACTTGCATTTCTCTTCTGTGTGCCGAAGTAGCAGTGAAGACCGCAGATATTCAGTGCAGGGAAGCTGGCTTTATGAGACATTATGTACTCTATGTCTTCTTCTGACATGCCGAACTGACTCCCTGAAGAAAGCCTCAGCAAAACCTTCTTAACTACACCTAATGCACAAGCACACTCATTCAGAATCTCAGCCTGCCTCACAGACTCAACTACTATTCTGCGGACTGATGACTGCGCAAGGGTATTCATGTCTTCATTCGTCTTGCACACTCCATCAGCAACAATAACTTCATCAGGAATATTCAGATGCCGGGTCAGCTCAAGTTCTCCCGGTGAACATACTTCAACGTAATCTGCATTCGGAAGCGCATAATCAGCCAGCCAAGTATTCGACTTCACGGCATAGCATATCTTTACTCCAGAAGGCATTAATGACTTTATGCGGTCTATGCTGTTCCTGAATATATCAGCGTCAAAGTAGTAGTAAGGCGTTTTTTCTCCGCAGTTGAAGGCAGCATTTATCTGTTCCTGTGTCCAAATGGGATTAAATATTCCGCTCATAGCATACCTCCTATCATTTCAGTGAACTTATCCTCAAGGATATAGTAAGGCGTTTTTCTCCGCAGTTGAAGGCAGCATTTATCTGTTCCTGTGTCCAAATGGGATTAAATATTCCGCTCATAGCATATCTCCTATCATTTCAGTGAACTTATCCTCAAGAATATTGACATCACGCACAGCTTCATCCGCAGTATTCAGGTTCAGGAGACCGCGCCAAGTTTCATAAATGCTGCTGTCTATTTCCGCCTCTGCAGATATATAGCTTAATGCTTTGCCGAGCTGTATCTGGTAGTTCATGAGTCCCAAACGCAGAGCAATTTCCTCACGTCTGCTTAATGTCCCGGCTGTCTCTAAGTGCCTGCAAGACATACGCAGCGAGTAAGCATCACTGACAGTTTCGCGGAAGGATGGAGGTGAAAATTCCGGCTCGCCTTCCACAGATACGGCATATTCTCCGCAGAGTGAAAGCCATTCTTTCAGCTCCTCAGCTTCAGCAAAATCACAGTAATGATTCGTCATGTCTCTCAGCGTGAATAACCCGCCGTCATCATCCTTTGAGCAGAGAAGGTAATTCCCTGCGCCTGAATAAAACTCTCCGCTGAGGTCATCTCCGGCAAAGAATGACTTCCTGCAGATCAGCATAATGCACTTATGGCCTGACAAGTCAAAGCCCATTGCGTCAGAAATCTTCAGCTCTCCGTGTCTCATATGGGCCGATAATCTCTTCACAGCATCAACATTGCTGATGAGAGGCCTGAACCACCCGGCAGCATCACCGCTGAAATCATAAGCAAAGCACCTCAGGCTCATGCAGTCGGCGTTGTCAAGCGTACTGCAGCCCGACATAGCAAGCATCTCGTTCAGAACGTACCCGAAGTTATCGGGAGTCTTTCCTGTGTAGGGTATTAACATAACGCTGATTTTTCTGAAGCAGCCATATCTGATTCTCTGAGCTGGAGTCAAAGCTGCTGCCGTCAAAATCTCCGAACAGTTTGCTCACCCTGAAGCCGGAGTTCTCCGCAAAGTTCCTTATCTCATCAGGAATAAACCACCTAAACTTGAACTTCTGAACCACCACATCATTAACGCTTATTCTGCAGTCCATGAGGTGATTCTCAAAGTCATAAACATAGTAATCTGAAATCGTTAGCTGTTCATCAGAATACATTATCCGCTTTGTATGGTTATGCTGTTCGGCCCAAGACCTGTCGAAAATGTAGTGGTCAAACATAAATATTCCATCGTCAGCAAGTGAAGTGAATATACGCTCAAAGAATTTATTCATCTGTGCGTCAGTTAAGATGTGCCCGATAGTCCTGAAGGGCATATACACCGTCTTGAACCTGCCGGGAAAATTAAAGCTGTCATCACAGAAATCTGCATTAATCAGCCTTAACCTGTCGGCATCAACAAAATCTTTATACTTCTCTGCACATATCCTAAGCATTTCAGGGCTGCTGTCTATGCCTGTGATATTTGCAGCATCACAATGGCCAAGCACAGCACCGGCTATTCTTCCTGTCCCTATTCCTGCCTCAAGCATAGGAGAACTCATGCCGTCAAGAATATTTACGTAGAAATCGTATGAAGAGTTCCAGCAGTAATCACCCTGCGACCATAATTCATAATAATCTGCTATGCCGCAGTAGGCTGTACCGTTCACATCAGAAGTATTCTGCATAAGCCTCGCCTCCGTTATGCCGCAGTAGGCTGTATCGTTCACATCAGAAGTATTCTGCATAAGCCTCGCCTCCGTCGGGCGCAATAACTGCAATGGATGAGCCGGGATTATTCTCTGAGATTCTCAAAGCTGCAGCGTATGCCATGCCTGAAGTGATGCCTACAGAAATTCCGTAATCATCCTTAATCTTCTTTGCAGAGTAAATTGCTTCGTCATCACTTACAGCAAAACTCATGTCCACAATATCAGGATTCTTGAGAATGTTGCCTGGTTTGCCCTTGAGGCCCGCTCCGGCGTTAATGTAAGGCGCGTCCTCAGTGCCGTAAATAGTCGATCCGAATGGTTCAGCACCGCATATCTTCACGTTCCAGAGCTTTCTCTTCAGGTAACGGCCAAGACCGCATATAGTCCCTCCTGATCCCATAGGACACACGCAGAAATCTATTCTGCCTTCCGTCTGAGCAAAGAGTTCAGGGCCGGTAGTCTCTTCATGGGCACGCACCGCATCATTGTTATCATACTGATTGACCCAGAAACAGCCGCCTTCTCTCATCATTCGTTCTGCATGCCTTATGCGTGAGCTTCTCAGGTCAAAGCCTTCTTCCTGCTTAACCATGATGCAGCCTATACCTTCTGCCTGAAGTCTGCGTAACTTCTTATCCGCTATCGTCTCATCAATAAGGCAGGTAAATTCAAGTCCTGCTTCTTTGCAGAGAAAGCCGAGTGCAAATCCCAGATTCCCAGACGTGGACTCAATAATCATCTTTCCGCGTGCTTCTTCAGGAAGGTACTTGATCATGAAATAGCCTGTCCTAGCCTTTACGCTTCCCAAAAAATTCTCCCGTTCCAGCTTTAGTATTATTCTGCTTCCATTGGACTGGTCAATATTCACAATTGGAGTGTGCCCTATATGGTAGTCATCTATTGATTTGAGCATTGTTATGTATGAATTTAGGCAGTCAGCCTAAGGGCCGAGCAGTTTTCGCAGTGATGGGTGAGTTCTAAGTTACGCAGGAGTCCGGGCATCTTTGCGAGACCTTCTCTGCGGAAATTGAATAATGCGTTATTCTTGTTGTCATCCCAAGCGCAAAGGAATACATCTCCGTCAGGGTTTATACTTATCCCCTCCTCTTTGGGCAAAAACTCAACGCCTATTCCTGCTGCCTCCAAACTATCCTTGTAAGTTTCTGTTTCTGCAATCCGTCTTGCAGGAAGCATTATTTTCACAGAAGCTCCGCTGTACTTTCCGTGCCTGACAAGTAAGGTAAAGAACTCTTGCAATGATTCTCCAAGTGCAAAATCACTGCTGCTTTCTCTGCCTCTGCCTATACTCTGGAACTCGTATACCTGCATATTTTTGAAGCCTAACGACATAAAGTATGGAAGAGTCTCGTCCACCATTCCGCCGTAATTTCTGCTGGTCAGCGTTATTCTGAGGCATACAGGCACTCCTTCAGACTGATAGCGCAAAGCATTCCTGATAATACCCCCGAGACCTATTCCCCGAAGCTGCATGTTCTGTTCATTGGTATGACCCTCAACTGACACACGAAAATTTCCCAGCATACGGAGCACTTCCAGAACATCAGAATCACCGACAAATATAGTGCCGTTTGTCGTAAGAGTTATATTGTTCAGGAATTTGGGGTTTAATGTTCCAAGTATGCGTATAGCTTCAGGATAAAGGAATATTTCTCCGCCTTCAAGGTGTATTTCAGCGTTAAAGTCATCACATAAAATCTGCAATAACCCGGAAAGTTCTCCATTAATTAAGTATGCACCTTCTCCTGAAGGAACGCTTCTGTTGTAACAGTGAAGACAATGAAGATTGCACGAACTGTTCGTATGCAAATGTACTTCCATAACTAACATCAAGCCTCTTTCGTTGCTGAGCCTCTCTCGTTGCTGAGCCTCTCTCGTTGCTGAGCCTCTCTCGTTGCTGAGCCTCTCTCGTTGCTGAGCCTCTCTCGTTGCTGAGCCTCTCTCGTTGCTGAGCCTCTCTCGTTGCTGAGCCTCTC
>JAFSUD010000046.1 GCA_017445405.1 Synergistaceae bacterium | reverse complement strand
TTTCACCCATACACATATTTCACCCATACACATATTTCACCCATACACATATTTCACCCATACACATATTTCACCCATACACATATTTCACCCATACACATATTTGGGAGAAGGGAGTTTTTATGCTATGAAGATAACAGAGGCACAGATTCGCAAGGCAATGGAGTGCAAGACGGCAGACGAGCTTCTTGCGCTGGCAAAGGCAGAGGGCGTTGACCTCACACGCGAGCAGGCAGAAGAGTACATCAGACTGATGGGAGCGCGTACTCTCACAGATGAGGAGCTTGTGAACGTAGCAGGCGGCAAGCAGTTGATTGACAAAGACCAGCTTCGTGATATAGGAGAAATGGTGGCTAATGGTTGTTCGATGAACTGCGGACCTTTTATGCCAGCCTGTTAATAATTTAGGAGGCGTGAAATATCTTGCAGGTCAGCACGTATGAGATTGCATTTTCGTTGTCAGATGATAAGCATGTCCTGATGAATGGGCTTTACGGTGCGGTTGATATAGTTCCGTCCGAAGAGGCAGAGTTAATCGCTCAGGCAAAGAATGATCCCTCACTTCTTGAGAGATTCAGCCCGTCAAAACTTGAGATGCTCATTGACCGCGGACATGTCGTTAATGATTCTGAACAGGAAGCTCAGGACTTGCGGATAATTTCACGCCTTTACACTCTCCTCATGGGCAGAAGAGGCGTAAGGATTGTATTAATACCTACCTATGACTGTAATCTACGCTGTGTCTACTGCTTTGAACGGCACAGGCTTTCACGCGGGCAGAAGTGGCTTGAACACACAATGACATCGGCAATGCTTGATGATATATTCCGGCAGGTCAAAGACTTCAAGGCACGCGGATATTTTGTGAAGTCCTGCACTCTTTACGGAGGAGAACCCATGTTAGCACGCAACAAAAACCTAATCCGTGAAATATGCGAAAGATGCCGTGAAAATGACGTGAAAATCAACGCAATCACAAACGGCTATGACCTTGAAAGCTATATTGATTTGATTAACGAGTTTAAAATCGTTTCGGTTCAGGTTACCGTAGACGGGGTCAGAGAGATTCACGACCGTCAGAGACCATTTGCAGGCGGAGGCAGCAGCTACGATAAGATCATGAACAACATCGGGCTTGCACTTGAACACGGAATAAGGGTATCAGTCCGTTCAAACATAACTAACAAAAATATATCCTGCATAAAAGCTCTTCAGAAAGAATTCCAATCGCGCGGCTTCACAGATAGTTCACGCTTCAGTTATTACTTCAAGGCAGCATATGATGAAGCAAACACCGTAAGTGATGAAGATATATTGAATGATATTATCAGGACAGGAAAATCACCGGAAGAGGCAGTCTATCTCGAAAATGCATATTCCATTGTTGCAATACGTTTTGCGTCATGGCTGAAGAAAAAATCATTTCCTTCATTAAACCCTACATTTTGCGACGCAGAGAACGGAATGTATGTTATAGATCCATACGGGCAGATATTCCCCTGCTGGGATTTCGTCGGAAAGGACGATGAAGAAATCGGCTTCATTCGCGGCGGAAGGTTCATGTACAACTTTAACTTAGTGAAATGGCGCACAAGAACGGCTGACAGAATACCGAAATGCTCAAAATGTCCGTACCTGATGCTCTGCGGAGGAGGCTGTGCAAGGAAAGGAATAAATACTCTCATGGAAGGTTATTGCGAGGATTTCCAGAAGAGATTTGATTTCGCTGCTCCGATTGTGATTCAGAAGGCATTGAACGGAGATTATACCGCCAAAACAGAACCGCATGATGATGACGTGAGCAGAGACAAAGGAGAAAGCATGTTATCATCATCAGAGGCCGCCTCAAAGTATGCAGATAACCCTTCATGTTTATCACTGAGCGTGCGTGAACTTCTCAGCAGATTAACCCCGGACGAACGCAATATCTTAATGACAACTAACAGCGAAAAGGAAGCCGCAGAGATTCTCTCTCATCTCTTCAAGCAGCAGTAAGGAATACAGGAATCCTCCGCGGGTTGTATAATTCACTATATCCCAACAAATTACGAACATGGAGGAATGATTCCCTAATGAGTGAGAAATTTTTACTGCTCCCGGTTCTTCTGCCTGCGCTTGCTGCCCTGATGATACCCGCAATCAATTTCACTGACCGCAAAGCACGTAACATCTTCATTGAGTGTGCGGTGCTGCTGAACACGTTAGTTATTGCCCTGCTCGTGATCTACCCTCCTTCGGGAACGCTGATACTCTTCAGAATGTCCGAACGTGCTGCGTTTGCCCTGAAGCTCGACGGTCTCGGGATGGTCTTTGCTGTCCTGATAGCTGCACTCTGGCCGCTCACTGCTCTTTACGCTTTCGAGTACATGAGCCATGAACACAGGGAGGCCTCATTCTTCGGATGGTTCGTTCTGACTTACGGCGTTGTCGCAGGAATAGCATTATCCTCAAACCTGCTCACTCTCTACCTGTTCTATGAGGTCATGACATTAACTACGCTTCCGCTTGTCATGCACGAGATGGACGGCAGAGCGAGATATGCAGGGCGCAAGTACCTGACGTACTCTGTCGGAGGAGCAGCGTGCGGATTCATAGCATTGACGTACACGATGTCTCAGGGCGGAGGCGAGTTCTTCACGCTGGGCGGGACATTGGGAGTGTGGCCTAATGAGCCGGATAATATGTTATTGTGGGCGTGGTTCTTGGGATTCATAGGCTTCGGTGTTAAGGCTGCTGTGTTCCCGTTTCATGGATGGCTGCCTAGTGCCTCAGTTGCTCCGACTCCGGTTACTGCTCTGCTTCATGCTGTGGCCGTAGTCAAGGCAGGGATTTTTGCGGTTACCAGGCTGACGTGGTACGTGTTCGAGCCGGAGACTCTTGCTGGGACGTGGGCGCAGTGGGCAGCGTTCGCGATGGTGTGCATAACGATAGTGTACGGGTCATCTATGGCTCTCGCGACTCAGCACCTCAAACGCAGGTTCGCATACTCAACTATCAGCCAGCTATCGTATATCCTGCTCGGAGTGCTCCTGCTGACACCAGAGGGCTTGGTTGGTGCATTGACTCACATGGGAGGGCACGCCGTCATGAAGATTAACCTGTTCTTCTGTGCAGGAGCTATTTTGTGTCAGACTAACAGGGAATACTTGTTTGACATGCGCGGTCTTGGCTTGGGGATGCCGAAAACTTCTCTTGCGCTGCTGGTGTCAGGGCTTGCGTTGTGCGGATTGCCTCCTTCTGCTGGCTTTATGGGCAAATGGGAGCTGGGGATTGCGTCGGCGGCATCGTCTCCGCTTGGTCATGCGGGAATTGCTGTGCTGATGGTCTCGGCAGTGTTGACGGTGCTCTATGTCTTCTCGATATTCTCAATCTTCATAATGCCGGGCAAAAACTTTGACTTCAAGACGGCTAATCAGGGAGTGAGCGATCCGGGAAAAGAGATGCTGATTCCGTTATGTGTTTTGGCTGTCGGAGCGTTTGTGTATGGATTGTACGCAGAGCCAATGATAGAGTTCTTTACAAAAATTGCGCAGGGAATAATTTAGAGTAAACATAAAGCCCCTCCTGCAGAAACGGGAAGGGCTGTTAATTATATGCTATGTGCAGGAGTTTACGCAGCTTCAGCATAAAGTCTCCGTTCATTATTGCACGCTTTACCTTCAGCAGCAGGAACGAAAGCAATGAAGGAAACTTGCCTATGTAGCCGGTAAAGCCGTCCCGCAGAAAAACTACATCGCCTCGTCCAGCACTTCTTCTTCTGGCCGCCGCAATATCCTGTGAAAAAATGTGCCGTATAAATTTATCGTAGTCTTCTGCTTCCTGAACAGTTCTAGCGTACTGCTCTTCCGTCTGCCACGGCTGGGTTACCATGTCAAGCCACAGTTCATCATTATTATCAATCTCCTTCACGCGCTCTACAACTTCTTCAAATGATGAATAATCTCCGCAATTGATGAACGCTTTGGGGTTGATGTAATCTGCAACTAACGGGTCTCCCCAGTAAATCGGGACAGTATGTGCACGAAGTGAGCTGACTATTTTCTCAGAAGTGTAGCCTCTGAATACATTGTTCTCCATCGCGATGCTGAATTTGTGTCCGCTCTTCAAGTCTACGCTGAGAGAATACCAGTCCTTATCTTCACGCGTTGAGCGTTTGCCCGTGTTATTGAGGTGGGGGCCTGATGAAGTTACAGGCTTATACCGTGAGAGAAGGTGAAAGAATGAGTCTCTTGGTTCTTGAGCATGAGAGTACAGGAAACTGCAGAAATCAGGTTTGCTCTCAAGAATTTTGCGGGCCTCTTCAAGTGTAAGGTCATTCTTGAAGGGAGCACCGCTTATCTCATCGAACATGTAGGAGAAGTTACGTATTATCCTGTCTCCGCATTTGAGGTCAGGATCCCAAGTGAAGGCATAATCACAGAAATTAAGATCAGGCTCTATAGCTTCATATGTGAAATAGATAAATATCCTGTCGTTTTTTGTGGATAAGTAATGCCTGAATTTCTTGCACTCGTCATAATCTGTAAAGCACCAGTTTGTGGCAATAATATAGTCCGGATTTTCTTCATCGTATACCAGCCTGCTTATGAAGTCCTTATCCTTCAGACGCATTATGTCTGCTATTTTGCTGATAGGATCGCCGTAATAATCAGTGTCATCCTTCAGAAAGAAAAAGCCCCGCTCCCTCCATAAAAACGCGACTCTGTATTGAGGCAATAATTCTGGTGTGGTGTGGTGTGGTGTGGTATTATACACAGCCATTGCTACTCAGTCAAACTCCTTCGTGAAAAATTTTCGTCAATTATACCATGTGCTATAATTCACTTACTGCGCCTGTAGCTCAGCGGATAGAGCGTCGGCCTCCGGAGCCGAAGGTCAGGAGTTCGAATCTCCTCAGGCGCGCCACTTCTTAACCTTCAGCGTCATGCTAAAATAACTTACACACCAAACATTCACACCAACAGGAGGACTAAACATAATGGCACTAGCCAGCAACGGCAATATCTACGTACCTTTCTCAGAACGTAAAGGTCAGGAGTCAGCAGTCTATTTCACACGGGACTTATCATCAGAAGGCCTCAGAAAAATTTTCGCCCGCATAGCTCAGGCTCTCACCGGCAAAGTCGCAATCAAGCTCCACACCGGCGAACCCAACGGCCCAAACATCATCCCCAGACCCTGGGTCAAAGACTTAATCTCTGAGAAGCTCCCCTCCGCACACATCGTCGAGACCAACGCATACTACGAAGGCGGACGTTATACCACAGCAAAGCACCGCGACACCATCAAGCTCAACGGCTGGACATTCGCTCCCGTCGACATCATGGACGAACACGGAACTACCATGCTCCCCGTCAAAGGCGGACATTACTTTACTGAAATGTCGGTCGGAAAAGGTATGCTCGACTTCGACTCTCTCCTCGTCCTCACGCACTTCAAGGGTCACTTAATGGGAGGCTTCGGAGGCTCTAACAAGAACATCGGCATCGGCTGCGCAGACGGCAGAATCGGCAAAGCTATGATTCACACGACACCCGGCCAGCCCAACCAGTGGGACATCAACAGCGAGGAACTCATGGAACGCATGGCCGAGTCCTCAAAGGCTACTGTTGACCACTTTGCGCCTCATATCGCCTTCATCAACGTAATGCGCAACATGTCAGTATCCTGCGACTGTGAGGGCGTTGCTGCAGAGCCTGTAGTTACTCCCAACGTCGGCATCTTGGCATCCCTTGACATCGCAGCTATCGACTGGGCAAGCGTCGATCTCGTCTTCGCAATGCCGGACAAGTACAATCACGCACTCGTAGAACGCATCACCACACGGCACGGCCTCCGTCAGCTCACATACATGAACGAACTCGGCATGGGCAGCTCCCGCTACAAGCTCATAGACATTGACAACGGCGGCGCAGAAATCACGCAGGCTGAGGCAGTGAAGCACGTGAAGCCTTTCGAGGGCTAAATCATGCTCGGCGCAATAGCAGGGGACATTATCGGGAGTCCCTACGAGTTCAACAGGAATAACATCAAGACGACAGATTTTCCGTTATTCAGCGAACGTTCACGGTTCACGGACGATACAGTTATGACGTTCGCAATAGCTGATGCCATCCTGAAGACTATTCCAGAGCGCGGAATGATTCCTGATGAAAACGTGTTTGCTGAGGCAGTAATTGACTCGATGCACGAGCTTGGACATGCTTACCCTCATGCAGGCTACGGCTCAAAGTTCGTGTTATGGCTGGCTCATTACCAGAGAACTCCTTACGGCAGCTGCGGCAACGGCTCGGCAATGAGAGTCTCTCCTGTCGCGTGGGCATTTGATGACATCGAGACTGCGGAGAAATTTGCGGGGCTTTCTGCAATGGTCAGCCACAACCACCCCGAAGGCATAAAGGGAGCACAGGCTACAGCATCAGCAATCTTCTTAGCGAACGCAGGAAACACTAAGGCTCAAATCTGCGAGTACATCAGCGAGAAATACGGTTATGACCTTACGCGCACGCTTGATGAGATACGGTCGGGCTACAAGTTTGACGCGACATGTCAGGGGAGTGTTCCAGAAGCAATAACGGCATTTCTTGAGAGCACAGGCTATGAAGACGCAGTGCGCAAAGCTGTATCAATAGGAGGAGACTCTGACACAATAGCGTGCATTGCTGGAGGAATAGCAGAGGCATTTTACGGAGGCGTTCCTGAGGAGACAGCCCGCGAAGTTATTATCAGGCTCGACGGCAGACTGCAGGACTTGCTCGAGCGATGGTACACTTGGTTAGCAGGAGGAGATGAGTAAACATGTTAGGCGCAATTGTCGGAGACGTGATAGGGAGTCCGTTCGAGTTCGACTTTAACCGTGAAGAGGCTCACAGCAAGCAATTTCCGTTAGTGTCCAGACGGTCATACGCAACTGATGACTCTGTGCTTACTCTCGCTGTGGCTGAAGGAATCATGAACGCTATACCCGTTCGCGGACAAGCTGTCAGTGAGGAAGCACTAGATAGGAGTATTGCTGCATCGTTCCGCCGTCTCGGGAATGAATACCCAGATGCTGGTTACGGCGGGAGATTCAAGTACTGGCTGCTGCACAATGAGTCTCAGCCCTACAACAGTTACGGTAACGGCTCGGCGATGAGAGTCTCCCCAGTAGCGTGGGCGTTTGACACTCTGGATGATGTCGAGAAGTTCGCAGCAGTCAGTGCGAGAATCACTCACAATCACCCTGAGGGCATCAAGGGAGCGCAGGCCACAGCAGGAGCAATTTTCTTAGCACGCACAGGCAAGAGCAAGCAGGAGATCCGGGATTACGTCGTGAACAGGTACGGCTACGATCTGAGCAGGACTCTTGACGAGATAAGGCCGAATTACTATCACGTTGAGTCGTGTCAGGAGACAGTCCCCGAAGCAATCACAGCGTTTCTTGAAGGAAAAGACTTTGAGGATGTTGCGAGATGTGCGGTGTCATTGAGCGGAGACAGCGATACTCTCACGGCTATATCATGCTCAATCGCTGAAGGGTATTACGGGATTCCTGATGAGATTACGGACTTGGTGATGCCTAAACTCGTAAGGCTCGGCCAAGATCTCGCAGATTTGCTCAATAAGTGGGAACAGTGGAGAGCGTAAATTTTCCGGGAGGCCGATTAATGGTCTCCCGTTTTTCTAGTATGTTGATGCTTCTGCACGGGTCATCTGCCAGTTATCACCATTCTTCACGAGTGCAATATCTAGCTGCAGTCTCCATGTATGCCTTCCTCCTCCGAACACTGCCGCGTTCACCTTGCTCTGGCCTGTGAGTTTTGCTCTGTCGCCGCTTACTGAGATAATTACGTTCTCCGTGTCCTCAGTGTAGTAGTTCAGCACTCCGTCAGTTATCGCGTTAATGTATTCGTTCTTGGCCTGATGCATTCCTGTCATGTGGACTAACACGAAATCATCATGAAGTATCTGTGCTAGCTGTGCCTCGTCCTTGCGAATCATTGCGCTGTACATTTCGCGGTAAAGGTTAGTGATTGCTGCTTCGTCGTTCATTGCTTGGCCTCCTGCTGTGAATGTGAGTGTGAATATCAGAGTGCAGAGAAATTTTCTCATGTCATAGATTTACCTCTCTAACGTCTTACGGCTATGACAGGATTATACACTCTCCCAGCATTCAGCCACACAGAAACTGTAACTCTCCTGCTCTCTGTACTCCCGTAATTTCTTGGCCTTCATCGCCGAAAAACTCCGCCGTCTCCTCATCACGGCCATCACCGGAATCCTGGAACGCAAGCCGCTTCATCTCTGCTCCTGGCCTCACGCCTTCGTGTGTCTCTGAGTCATGAGAGTCAGAAGCCGCCGGAACTGGAGTCCGAGTCTCTGCTACTCCGTTGCGCTATGGAGTTTTTGTGTTACTCATCGCTGCCCGAACATCAATGCGACTTTTGCGGAGCTTTTCGTCTGCTGCGAGGACGAGATAAAGCGGTTTTCATGCTATGAGAGTGCCTAAGTCTTCATTTATTTTGTTGGTAGTCCTGACTGCTTGGGAGATTGATAATGCTTGCGCTGAAGAAGTGTTTGCTGTGATGCACACCAGAAGAATAACTACATGCCGTAAATACTTACTGGGGAGGAATCAACATGCTGAATACACCTCGCTAATTTGTTATAGATGTTGGTAGTACGTTGATGTCGCTATGTCCGCACCTTAGACAGCCTCCAGAGTAATAATGATAGCACTGTGCTTAACTATATACTAAAATTACGGCATCACGAAATATTTTATGGAGGTGCAATTTCAACAATGACCAGAAAAATTATATCCGCAATAATGTTATCCGCACTCATGGCTTCAGGCGCGTTTGCTGCCGTAACTGTTCAGCAGGCACTCTCGGATCAGAGAATCGCTCCCTACGTCGAGGCCACAAAGCAGACCGGCCCCGGACTCTTACCCGGCCGCTACATGCACACTAAGGAAGTCAGCCAGCGCACAGGAGGCCAGAAGATTCTCGCTCCGACTAACCTAATCGTCGAGATAATGTCTCTCAATCCCCAGCAGAACACTTACTCCGTCAACGCTGACATGTGGGGAGACGATGAACTCTACCCTATGTACATGGCTCTTGACTTGGCCGGACCTGTCCCGATTCTCAGAACTTACGCTGAGGACGACGGAGAGTATGAGATGATAACCGAAGACTTCGCAGTCGTAATGTCTGACGGCACAAAACACATCTGGCTTCTCGGCTCAACAGAGACAGGAGAGATCCGCTACATGTACCCGCTTAATGAGTCGTGGTTTCCTGAAGGCTGGTACTCGGGAACATGGAAGGGCACGAGCGGGACGAGCTACACATTTTCTCCTGACGGCCAGGCCAAGATTAACGGCCAGACAATCGGGAGATATATTGTGTCGGATAACAGAATAGTGATTACCCGCAATGACGGCACAAGGCAGCCCCTCTATGCCGCCCTGAATCCAGAAAGCAATGCGCTAGTGATTACGTTCATGACGGACGAGGACATGACAGCAGAAATTTTCACGCGCTCTGAGGAGAAGCCCGCAGCTCCGGAGAAGCCCTCTGCTCCAGTATTCACTCCGGCCAAGCCAAAGACGACAAAGCCGACCTTCACTCCGCCTGAGACTCAGACTTCCGAGATGCCGACAGAGTTTCCAGAGATGCCGAGCGTGAACATTCCCAAGCCTCCGGTGAACATCGAGGGAGTATGGGGAGCATACGTGAACAATCAGCAGTGGGTTACGCAGTTCAAGGGCAATCAATATTTCGGGTGGATAAACGGCCAGCCCTCAGAAATGGGAGTTATCCGGATTGACGGGAATACAATAACCGGCACGAACAATCACGGAGTAAACTTCACGGCGGAACTTGAGCTTGACGGGTCAGGGCAGACGCTGACAATGAAGTTCCAGAACGGCAGTGCGATAACTTATCAGAGGTTACAGTGATGGGACAGAAATTTATCACAGCAGGAGAAATAATGCTGCGTCTCACACCCCCGAACTATGACAAGATACGTGCAGCAACAAGTTTTGAGGCAAGCTACGGCGGAAGTGAGGCTAATATCGCCCTTGCACTTGCGAACTTGGGGATTGACAGCTCATTTTTCACAGTCGTACCCGATAACTCGCTCGGCAAAAGTGCAGTCAGAATGTTACGCAGCAATGATGTACACTGTTCATCCGTCATCATGAGCACAGCAAACGAGACTCCGACTCACAGGCTCGGGACGTACTACCTCGAGACAGGCTACGGCATCAGGCCCAGCAAGGTAACTTACGACCGCAGACACAGCGCATTCACCGAGTACGATTACTCGCGCGTTGATGTTGATGAATTGCTAGGGGGGTTCACGTGGCTTCACATGAGCGGGATAACTCCTGCACTCTCTGAGTCATGTGCGGACTTCACCCTGCGGATCATGGAGGCAGCAAAGCGCAGGGGACTCACGGTGAGCTTTGACGGAAATTTTCGTAGCACGCTATGGAGCTGGGAGAAAGCACGGGATTTCTGCACCAAGTGTCTGCCGTATGTCGATGTACTGTTCGGGATCGAGCCTTATCACCTATGGCGCGACGAGAGCGACCACAGCAAGGGAGACGTGAAGGACGGTATACCCTACCAGCCTGATTACGGGCAGCAGGCGGGAGTGTTCGGAGCGTTCGCTGAGAGATACCCTAACCTGAAGTGTATTGCGCGGCATGTGAGATATGCGCATTCAGGAAGCGAAAACAGCCTGAAAGCGTTTATGTGGTATGACGGCAGAACTTACGAGAGCAAATTATTCACGTTCACGATACTTGACAGAGTCGGAGGCGGTGATGCCTTTGCGTCGGGGTTAATCTACGCAATGATGAAGGGCTATAGTCCTGATGACACGGTAAATTTTGCTGTTGCGAGCAGCGTAATCAAGCACACAATCAGGGGCGACGGGAATATCACAGACGATGCGGAGAGTATCCGAAGCCTGATGAACATGAACTTTGACATCAAGCGTTAGTAATTGCGAGAGGCCTTCAGGATTTTTCCCGGAGGTCTCTCGTTTTTCTGCTCAGAACTTGAAGATTACCCCGATTGCTGCAGATACGAATATCCAGATAACAGGATGAAGTTTCTTTGTCGGCTTCAGGACATTTGTTAGGAGCAGAAGGGCTGCAGCTAGGCAAACAGCATCCAGCTTGACAGAATTAGCAAAGCTCCCTCCGAAGAAGACTACCCGCGCGAGAATTATTCCTGCTGCGGTAATCATAGCCGAACTTGCAGGACGCAGACCGTAGAAGCCCGCATTAACGTACTTGTTCTCATGAAAGGCATTCAGGAACGCAGCCACTAACAGAATCACGATTATGCTCGGAGTTATCAGCCCCAGCGTAGATGTCAGTGCTCCGGAGAGTCCTGCAGTGATGTAGCCCGAGTACGTCGCCATGTTCACGCCTATTGCGCCGGGAGTGGACTCGCTGACAGCTATCATGTCTGCGAGCTGCTGGTGGGTGTACCAGCCCGTCCTGTCAGAAATGCTGTAGAGGAAGGGGAGAGTCGCCATTCCTCCGCCGACTGCAAATAATCCCGTCTGGAAGAACTCCCAGAATAGTTTCACGTAAAGCATAGTTATTCTGCCTCCTCTATTATTGTGATGCCGCCCTGAATGATTATTTGTCTGCCGTCTGCTCTAAAGCGTATTCCGTTATCTCCGCGTCGTATGCGCGTGAGCCGGCCGCTGTATTCCCTGAGAAGTTTGCCGTTGTTGTCATACACTGAGACATGACGGTTCAGAGGTTCATCTGACGACGCAAGCATTGACGACGCAAGCGTTATAGATATGACCACAATGGAGACAGCTATGATAATTCCCGCAATGCCAGCAAGAATGAGGAACTTGTAATCACTTTTCACGGCTTCACACCTGCCTTCAGAAGTATTCCCGCGACGGCAGAGCACACTACGAACACTACGGGCGAAACGTTCAGGAAGACCGCACACGCGAGCACTACGAGATAGATGCAGAGAGTTTTTGCGTCAATGATGGCTTTAGCGAAGAGCTTAATCACTGCATTGAAGATTAAGACGCACACGCAGACTCTGATACCTGCGAAGGCATGAGCTACCCACTCTAGCGAAGAGTAAGCCTGAATCACTCCGGCCAGGAGAGTAATTATCACCACCGACGGGAAAACTACTCCCAGAGTCGCAACTATGCCCCCGATATTTCCGGCAGTCTTTCTCCCGATGAACGTCGCAACATTCACAGCTATTACTCCCGGCGTGCACTGGCCTATTGCGTAATAGTCCGCAAGTTCCTCATCTGTGCCCCATTTCTTGTTCTCGACGATTTCCCGCTGAAGTATCGGGAGCATCGCATATCCGCCCCCGAACGTAACAGCACCCATTTTTGCGAACGTGATGAATAAGTCGATTAGCAGTCTCATGATTAGTAGTCCTGAATGTTTTTGCTTGTGTCCATGATTACTACGCAGCCGTCTTTTACGTGCCTCATGACTTCGCGCATCTTGTCTTCGGGGATTGCTACACAGCCTGCAGTGAACTTGTTCTTTGTCTGGCAGTGAAGGAATATCGCCGAGCCTTTGCCGGGAGTCCTCTCGGTGTTCCAGCTTATGTTGAGGCAATATTTATAGGCCATGTCGTAATCAATGATGTGTTCGCTCTCCGAAGTAACCTCGAAGTCCTCCTGCTCCCTCGTCGACACAAACATGTTGTAGTACTTGGGAAAATTGCTGTCTGCTGCCCAGTAGTGCGAGTCATCAACCTGCGTGTAAGGCATCCTGCAGCCCGGATCCGGCAGAATCCCGAACGCTTTCGTGAACGTGTACACTCCGACGGGAGTCTTCATGTCGCCCTCTCTTGTCTTGCCGAAGCCTTTTTTGCCGATGTATGCCGCGCAAGAAACTATCTCGTGCCATGTTCCGTCCTCGTCCTTCTCGTGCATTGAGAAGCGCGCGTTTGAGCCGTGAGTCCCGGAGACGATCACTAACTGTTCTGCGTCATCTGCTGCTGAAAGTCCGCCTATCCACTCGGGAGATTCTTTAGCGAAGGCAGGAGACACCATCAAGAGAATACATGTTGCTAAAATTTTGAGCATGAATATCAATCATCCTTCTTTGAAAAAATGTAGACTACATGCCGGAAATTTTATCATTAGTGTAGTTGATAAAGTAGTTGTCAAAATCTCCGGAGTGTGTAATAATTTATGACAGTTTTGAATGATAGGAGTAATTATTTATGAGCTACATTATACAGCGCAGGGTGAAGAAAGCAATCTACGTTTACGAGGGGAAAAGCTACCGCAACAAGCAGGGAAAGCCGAGAAATAAGCAGCGTTACTTGGGAAAGTTAGACGATGACGGAATATTAATCACACGAAAACGCAAGCTCCCCGCACAGATAAAGGAGTACAAGAGAGTAACTAAGCACATAATTATTGACACCCCACCTTCTGACACATTCCCGACAGCACGCACGCCTCACACTCTGGCTTCTGAAAACGTCAAACACATAATGGGCTGCATAATAGAGCGTAAGGTGAAGAAAGCAATCTACGTTTACGAGGGGAGAAGTTACCGCAACAAGCAGGGAAAGCCACGAAATAAGCAGCATTACTTGGGAAAGTTAGACGATGACGGAGTATTAATCACACGAAAACGCAGACTTCCCGCACAGATAAAAGAGTACAAGAGAGTAACTAAGCACATCATTATTGACAGCCAACCCGCAGACACATTCCAGACAGAACGCACGCCTCACACTTCGGCCTCTGAGAATGACACACCGCCCGTCCGTGAGCAATCATGTTTACATGCCCACCGAGACAGCGCGATTCAGGAACGGCAGACTCCATCACAGCACAGATTTCTTCAGGAGAGTACTTTTCAGGAACGACTCCGACTCGTCTCGCGACTCTGCTCACGTGAGTATCCACAGGAAACGCCTTCATCTTCAGGTCGAACAGCAGAACGCACGCAACAGTCTTTGCCCCGACTCCGGGCAGTGCACGCAAGTACGCGCATATCTCTTCACGCTTACGTTCCGCAAGTTTCAGGAGCGAGTAATCTCCGAAGTCATAATGAACTCTCTGAAGTATCGTGATGATTCTCTGAGCTTTCGTGTGGGCGAGTCCTGCAGTCCGAATCACTGCCTCCAGCTTCTCCGCACCTGCATCAATCACACTCTGCCATGAGGGAAAATTAGCCTTGAGATTCATGAATGCTGCGTCCCTGTTTCTGTCGTTAGTGTTCTGGGATAAGACAGTGAGAATCAGCCCATCCAGAGGCTCAGTGTGGCCAAGCTCAGGTGAACGGGCTTCGTTGTGATATTCCTGTTCAAGAAGGTCAAGTATTCGGAGTATCTGTGCCTGATTCATTGGGAGCTGCAGCAGCTTTCTTCCTGCGGGACTTGCGCGGAATGTGTCCGAATCGTTTCTCGAGCCTTATTCCGTCGGAGAGCATCTTCTTCAGGCGTGACTTCACCAGTCCGTGAACGCTGCCCTCAGTGTAGGAGTTATCCTTTCTCAGCTTCCCAGCCGTTACGCCGGTCAATAACTCGATGCCTTCGTCAACATTGCTCACTGACCACACAGAGAATTTCCCCTCGCGTACAGCATCAATCACTTCATTGTTCAGCATGAGATGACGCATATTTGCTTCAGGAATCATCACTCCCTGTTCACCTGTGAGGCCCGCTATCTTGCAGTACTCATAGAATCCCTCTATCTTCTCATTCACGCCTCCGATGGGCTGAATCGTCCCGAACTGGTCAACGCTCCCCGTAACAGCTATTCCCTGCTTTAGGGGAAGGCCTGACAGTGCCGACAAGATGCAGTAAAGCTCCGTCGAACTTGCGCTGTCTCCCTCGATGCCGGAATAATTCTGCTCAAACGTTATGTGCGCACTGAGAGACAACGGCATATCCTGAGCGTATTTGCGTCCGAGATAGCTCGACAGAATCATCAAGCCCTTGTTGTGGATGGGGCCTGTCATCTTGACCTCGCGCTCAATGTTCACGACTCCCTCCTGCCCCATGAAGACGTTTGCGGTGATTCGCGACGGGTGGCCGAATCTGTAGTCGTTCATGTCAATCACGCTTAGGCCGTTAATCTGACCGACTGCCGTGCCTGACGTGTCAATGTGAATAACTCCGTCCCTGAATGCACGAGCTAGCTTGTCCCGGTAGAGTCCTGAACGGTAATTTTTGTGCTCTATGGCCTTGATGACATCTCCGCGCGTAACTGTCTGCGACTTGGCCGAAACGTCCGCCCACGCATTGGACTCTGCGAGAAGTTCACGCAGACTCCCTACCTCGACGGAGAGGAGATTCTGATCTTCAGCTTCACGGCTCGACCACTCGATTATCTCGCTCAGTGCCGACGCATCAAACGGCTTCATGTTCTCGCGCTTCACTGCCTCAGCAATAAATCTTGCCATCCACCGCTCATTGCTGGCTGTTCTGGGCATGTCGTAATCAAAGCTCGCCTTTATCTTGAAAATCTTGCTGAACTCCGCATCGTAATATTGCAGAAGCTCATAAATGTACGGCGAACCCGTCATGATTATCTTAGTGTTTATCTTGATGGGGGACGGACGAAGTGATGAGATAGGCAGTGCACCGTACTGTTCGCCCAAGTTCTCAATAGCTGCCTCGCCTGTGCGCATGAGCCTCTTGACGGCCTCCCAGCTCATGAAGTTCATCAAGACTTTTTCTGCGTCAATCACCAGAAATCCGCCGTTAGCCTTGTGGAATGCCCCGGCAACTATTTTCCGGAAGTCGGTGTACAAGTAGCCTTGATGACTCTCGTACTCGACGCGCCCGGAAAGGTTGTAGTACGTCGGGTTAGTCTCCCAGATTACGGGAGCACCTTTTGCGGGATCGTTGCTGACAAAGAGATTCGCATGATAGCGCGTGAAGTCTACTTCTGCGTTCTCGTCTCTTGCTGCTGTAACGAATGCGCCGGAGTTCTCGATTACGTCATCAGTCATTCTTGCGAACCATGCGAGTAATGCCTCATTGTCTGCGTACTTGTCGCGCAAGTCTTTGAGGCACGGCTCAATAGCACTCCTGCAGATCTCGGCCTCGAGCTTGGAGAGCTTGTCCTTGAGAGCTTTCTCCATGTCGCGGATCTCACGCATTCCGGCGAGGGTACGCTGACCTATGCGTTCGCTGGCTGCCATGAATCTTTTCTGCTTCTTCTCGTCAAACGCCTCGAACTCTTCAGGCTTCACTTCACGGTAAATCTCGTTGCCTTCCTCGTCCTTGTCCTTGATGAGCGGTATGTTGATGAACCCCTGCGGTGTGCGCTTAAGGGAGAAATTATCCTTTGCTGCACGAGCCTTCAGCTTGTCCATTATTGCGCTGGCCTTCTCCTGAAACTCTTTGATGTGAGAGGCTTTCGCGTCTTCGTACTGGGACTGCTCGAACGCTTTGCTGATGGCTGCCTTCATGTCCTTGACGAGTTCGTCGAGCTCATCACATAACTTCTTGCCCCTGCCTGCGGGGATGTTCACCGAGAGAGGTTCTCCGGGCTTGTCGAAGTTGTAGAGGTAGACCCAGTCGTCAGGTGCGGGAAGAGTCAGAGCCATGCTGCGGAGTCTTTCAAGGATGTAGCTTGTGCGTCCGCTGCCGGGCTGGCCTATCACGAAAATGTTGTAGCCGCTCCCGTGTACTGCGAGGCCGAACTCTATAGACTCGACGGCTCTCTGCTGGCCGATTAACGGCTCGGGCCTGCGTGTCTTGGGTAATGCTATGTCATCTGTTGTGCTGATCTTCCATGACTCGGGGGGCTTAATCTTCCTGAGTTTATCGGGAGTCAGTCTCAATCTTGAATTAGTATCAATTTTTCTAGGCAATATATATTTTCTCCTGTGTAGTTAATTTATTCTGTTAAACATTTGTTCGCTGCTAACATCTCAATCACTGCCTCGTGGCTTAGCCGTGCCCGCAGACTCGCGGTCATCTCCTTCAACAAGTGAGACAGTTTACACCTCTTTACTCTGCAAGGCATTTGTTGGCTGCCAGCATCTCAATCACTGCCTCATGGCTTAGCCGTGCCCGCAGACTCGCGGTCATCTCCCTCAACAAGCGGGGCAGCTTACATCTCTTTACTCTGCAAAACACTTATTAGCCGCTAACATCTCAATTACTGCCTCGTGGCTTAGCCGTGCCCGCAGACTCGCGGTCATCTCCCTCAACAAGCGGGGCAGCTTACATCTCTTTACTCTGCAAGACATTTATTAGCCGCCAGCATCTCAATCACTGCCTCATCTTCTCCTTCAACAATAAGGCCGCTCATTCTCTCGTACTCCTCATAGCCCCCCAGTGTGTCAAGGACATCAAGGAGGTATTCTCGTTCACGTTCCTCAAAGCGTCCAGACAGAAGGCCGAATAATATAGTTCCCCTCGTGAACCAGTTGAAGAAGTCATCCGACACGGACAGCGCATCGTAGTACAGCAATGCAAAGTCGAACTCGTCGTGTGATCTCTGGCTCGCTCCGTCGTCAGGCTCTGCAAAGTACCCCAGCATGTAGAACGGAATATCCGGACTCATGGCCAAGACATCCCAGAACATGCTCGCACACACGCGCCGGGTGTTATCGCTGCCGAGCATCCAAGCCGCAATCATCCGTGAATACCCCCACGCCCACGAGTGCTCTTCGTCGCGCATAGTCTCAGCAATAATCTTCTGCCAGTCTCCGCGCTCAATAAGCAGCCTGTAGTGCAATGACTTCATGCCTTCCTCGCTTGCTTCTGCGTCGGGGTCATCATGAACAGCTCCGGACTTCAGGGCAGCCTCGCAGAATCTCAGGGCTTCATCAAACTTGTTAGCGTAAAAGTAAGTGTAGGCCAGCCTCTGGTTCACGACGTAGAGAAGAATATCTCTGTCTTCCGGGTCATAGTCTCCGCCCGAAAAAGTCAGAGCCTGCAATGCGCGCAAGAGTATTCCTGCACGTTCGTCCGCGTCCTGAATGTTGTCGGCCTTCATGACTAACGCGTCCACGTTGCCCGGTGAAATCTCGAGAATCTGATTCACGATCGCGAGAGTCCGGGCAGTACTCTTTGTGTTCCATGCCATATTGAGGAGCTGGTCAATTCTCTCCTTCGGGGGTTTAGCTGTGCGTTTTGCTGTCATAGATTCTTCTTCACCCCGCTAATCTACGTCCCATTGCGGCCCGGTGTTCTCCTTCGAGGGAGGCGTTGATGACTCGCTGCTGCCGGAACTCGACTCGCGGAAAGAGGTAACCTGCCCTTCACTGCCATTGCTGTCCTTAAAGGCCTTCAGGCTCTCGAGAATGACTCTTCCGCCCCAGATGTAGCCCCACTGCCTAGCCAAGTCCGCAATCTCCATAGGCTCGCCTCCCTGATACCACGCATGATTTTTCCGGAGTTCGTCAGCTATCCACGGGCTTAAACGCTTGAGCATCTGCCAAGTGTACTCGCCGGTTCTGGGAGTGAGTCTCTTCCACCTGTTGCCTAACCACACATAAACGCCGGGCCTGTGAGTGTTCCATGCAATGATAGTGTTTACGTAGCCGTCATTCAGCCAGCCCATTCTGTTGCATCTGTAGTCCCTGATTTTCTGGAACTCAGGAGAATTTACGCTCCGGCCGTAGCTCCAGACTGCTGCAACCCTAGCGAGTCCGGGAACGCTCGAGGGGACGACCGATCCCACGAGGACATTAGTAGGCCTGATAGTTCCGTCGATGTCGAGCTGACCGTATACCCACCTGTTTTCTGCGATCTGTGCGACCGGGAAGCCGTCAAAAGTTGCGTACCAGCCTGCGGGAAGGTCTGAAGGTTTCCAGATCTCGAAGTTCATTGCGTAAACTTTCTGGTATGCTGCCATGACTACGCCGGAGTATGTCCGTGCTCCCTGAAGCGATGCTCCGTTGCCGGGATTGATTGTTATGCGTTCTGCTGCGTCTGCGTAATTTGCCGGCTGCGCAATCGTAAATAATAGCCCTGTCAGCAAAAATGCCCGAGTAAAAGTGCCGGACAAAATATTCACCTGCTCTCATGATTAATTTACGGATAAATTCGCCGTATTATAGCCCAATTCATGATATGAGCGCAAAAAAACACTCCCCCTTTTCTCGGGAGAGTGCCTCGCCGTTGATGCTTCCGCCGTCTCAGCAACGGAACTATCAGCGCAATTACTGCAGCACCATAGCCAGAATTGCAGCCTCCGCCTCCTGATGATGCCCCGCGCTTCTCATCATACGGAGCAACATTGATTGTGAAATACTTCATGCCTGTACGTTCTCCAGCTTCCGCCCTCACTAAAGCTCCTGCCTCTTCAGGAATACCGGAAATTACTCCGTTGCTGTTGAGTGTAAGGCCGGGAGGCAGAGTCCCCTGCAAAAAACACTCCCCCTTTTTCTCGGGAGAGTGCCTCGCCGTTAATGCTTCCGCCGTCTCAGCAACGGAACTATCAGCGCAAACACAGCAGCACCATAGCCAGAATTGCAGCCTCCGCCCCCTGAAGATGCCTCGTGCTTCTCATCATACGGAGCAACATTGATTGTGAAATACTTCATGCCTGTGCGTTCTCCAGTTTCCGCCTTCACAAGAAACCTGAAAGCTCCTGCCTCTTCAGGAATGCCGGAAATCACTCCGTTAGCGTTCAGCGTCAGGCCGGGAGGCAATGTCCCCTCCTCGAGAGTCCACGTTACCCCCTCAACAGTCGCGCTGAGTTCGGCGTAATAGTCCACGCTCACTTGGCCATCAGGAAGCCCCGCTGTCAATATCGGCACGGGTGAACTCGTCGACACCATCAGCCTCACTGACTTCATCGCGCTAACGTCATTGCTCACGAACGCATACACCGCAAACGTGTACGTCCCTGACTCGTTCGTCGTCCCAGATAACAGCCCCTCTCTGCTCAGGCTGAGTCCCGTCGGCAAAACATCGCTCGAGGTCGTCCACAGCACCGCCCCCGCACTCACTCCCGCAGCAGAAAACGTGTAGCTCCCGAACTCTCCTGTCCTGAAGCTGATTAATGCATCGCTGCTTATCACGAAATCGACAGTGAGAGTCAACTCTTTCTCCGCAACGGAATATCCTGATACATTCTGCACCGTGAACGTGTAAGTCCCTGCACGCGAAGGCCTGCCGGAGATTCTCCCCGTCTGAGTGTCAAGGACGAGTCCCGGAGGCAGTATCCCGTCAATCACCGACCACGACGAGTTAGCTGCGCTGTCCCTGTCAGTCTGAAGCACGAGATCAAAATCTTCACCAGCCTCAACTATCGCGGGAATCTGCGGAGTGAGTATTATTGATGTCTCGCCTGCAGTAAGCTCAAACTCTTTCTGTGTCATCAGGCCGTTCATCTCTGCCTGCACTGTGAAGGTGTATGTGCCTTCAGCAAGCGGGTAGCCGGAGATTATTCCGGTCTGTTCGT
This sequence comes from Synergistaceae bacterium, assembly GCA_017445405.1. Classification (GTDB taxonomy): domain Bacteria; phylum Synergistota; class Synergistia; order Synergistales; family Aminobacteriaceae; genus JAFUXM01. Next base: position 17,093 of record JAFSUD010000046.1, on the reverse strand, counting down.
CGAGAGCGAGTCTCTCGGGAAGAGTCCCCCCAACAAGCGACCACGTAACGACCTGGTCATCGTCCGCATCGGTGAGCAGGGAGACAGTGTAAAGCTCGTGAGTCAGAGCATGAGGCAGAACGTTATCTGTCGTGATTGAGAGCGTCGGCCTGACTGTGAGGGTAAAGTCTTTCGTTGTGCTGACACTTCCCATCACCGCCTGAATCCTGATTCTGTAGACTCCTTCCTCCGACGTGGGAACGCCGTAAATCCGGCCTGTTGTGTCCTCTATATACATGCCGTCAGGAAAATCATAGTGTCTTGTGTAAACGCTGCCTTCATCAGTGATGACGTATAAGCTGGATAACACCTGCGACCACAAAACTTCTGCACCTTCGGGAGCATCAGAACTCAGAGTGTAGGAGTAGCTCGCACCCAGCTTTGCAGCAGGAAGAACCGACGGCGTGATGATTGAGAGTGCTCCGTCGATTGTGAGGGTAAACGTCTTGTCTGCAGAAAGTCCTCCTGATTCTGCAGCTAGCGTGAAGGTATATGTTCCGTCATCTTCAGGAGTGCCCGAGAGTCTCCCTCCCGAGAACGCGAGTCCGTCAGGGAGAGATCCGCCCGTCAGCGACCACAGGACAGGGAAGGCCGAGTCAGTCTCGATGTCGCACGAGTAATTCACTCCGGCTTTTCCCGACGGAAGAATCGAGTCTGTGGTTATCTCGAGCACCGCACCTACAATCAGGCTGAACGTCTTTACCGCAATGAATCTTCCTGCTGTTGCCTGAACGGTGAACGTGTAAGCTCCGTCCTTCTGAGGCGTGCCTGCAATGTTTCCGTTCGAGCTGTTGAGGAAAATTCCGGAGGGCAGATCTCCGCTGATGACTGACCAGCTCACAGAGTATGTTTCATCTGCATCTGCTGACAACGTCGTTGTGTACCACTGTCCGGCTTTTCCGCGCGGGAGTGCTGCATCGGTGAGTATCGAGAACTCAGGCCTTATCGTGATTGTTAGGGTGCGGTCAGCTTTGAGGCCTTCGGAGCTTACTTCTGCGTGAACAGTGAACGAGTAATCACCTGCACGTGTAGGTGTGCCGGAAATCACGCCCGCAGAGCTGAGGGAGAGACCGGGAGGCAAAGCTCCGTCCGTGCGAGTCCAGACTGCGGAGGGCGCGCTCGTCGTCAAAGTGTAGGAGTACTGCTCGCCCTCTTTGCCTTCTGGGAGAACGTCAACGCTTATTGCGAGTCCCGGAACTATCAGCAGCGTGAAAGTCTTTGCGGTTATCTGCGTCCCTGCTAGAAGCCGGACTCTGAAGGTGTATTCGCCTTCTGCAGTGGGAGTTCCTGAGAGAATGCCGGTGCTTCTTGCGAGAGTCAGGCCCGGAGGAAGAGTGCCGCTGTCAACGTACCAGATCCGCGATGTTAGCGACGAGGGAGCATCCGTGAGTAGAGTCTGTGAGTATTCTCTGCCCTCAACTCCTGCAGCGAGAGATTCTGTAGTGATGCTTATTCCTGATGATGCCTCGCCGGGAATTATCGTCAGCGTGAACGTCTTAGAGGCTATCTCTTCTCCGTTGAAGAGACTCGCCGTGAACGTGAACGTCCCGGACTCTGCGGGAGTTCCTGAGATCGTGCCGCTGTCCCGGCCAAGACTCAGGCCTGAAGGGAGCGAGCCTCCGCTGACGTACCACACCCTGACATCAGGAGAGGCTGGGGCATCCGTCGAGAGCGTGAATGTGTAGGGCGCACCCTCGACTCCGGGAGTGAGCGAGTCTGTCGTGATGGAGAACTCGTCTGCTGAGACTATACCGCTCGGAATGATGATAAGCGTGAAAGTCCGTGAGGTTATCTTCTCGCCGTTGAAGAGTCCGACAGTGAACGAGAAAGCCCCGGATTCTGCAGGAGTGCCCGAGATTCTGCCTGTGCTTCGTGTGAGAGAGAGTCCGGAGGGAAGAGTCCCGCTGTCGATGTACCACACGCGCATATCCGGAGAGGCCGGAGCATCCGTCGAGAGGGTGAACGTGTAGGATGTCCCCTCGATTCCGGGAGTGAGCGAGTCTGTCGTGATGGAGAACTCGTTCGTCGTTGCTGACTCGCTCGGAATTACCGTCATCGTGAAACTCTTTGAGGCTATCTGGTCTCCGATGAGCAGCCTCACAGTGAACGCAAACGTCCCGGATTCTGTGGGCGTTCCTGAGATTATGCCGGTGTTGCGTCCGAGCGTAAGGCCTGCAGGTAATGCACCGCTGTAAATGTACCAGTTACGAGTCCCGAGAGACGACGGAGCATCTGTAGCGAGAGCCTCATTTCCGTAGTCCGTGCCTGCAATTCCGGGCTTGAGGAGAGAGCCTGAAGTTATCGTGAAGTCCGCATCATTGACGCTCAGAGTGAATGTCTTCTCTGTCGTAAGCGTGCCGTCTGTCGCACTCACCGTGAATGTGAACTCTCCGGACTCCGAAGGCGTGCCCGAGATTCTGCCCGTCAGCCTGTTGAGCGTGAGTCCGTCTGGGAGCGAGCCTGAAGACAGAGTCCAGCGCGGCGAGAGTGCTTCACCTGTTGATGAGTAATAGGCCTCGAGGTCTGCAGTGTATGCGCGTCTGAGTGTCGCGTCGGTGAGGAGTTCGTCTGTCGAGATGACGATTGCGGGAGTCGGAGCTATGTAGAGATTAAGATCCTGCGTTGCGTAGTATGTGGAGTCCTCGATCGTCAGGATAGCTCTCACCGTGAAGCTGAAATTTCCGTAGACTGTAGGCGTTCCTGAGATGTATCCTCTGTGATAATAGTAATCATCGTAACTGCCGCTTTGCAGTTCCAAGCCTGTGGGCAAATCTCCGTCCACGACCTCCCAGCTCATAGTCCCGCCTCTTAATGTGCTTCTTGCGTAAAGCCGTGCAGAGTAATAGACATCCTGCGTTCCTGAGTTAAGAGCCGTCGTCGTTATGGTTACTACTCCGTCAGAACTTCCGCCTGCAGAAGATACCGTTATCGTGATGTCCGCGCTGTCCGTGCTGCCCCAGCCGGAAATGTACGCTCCTGCCTTGAACGTGTAAGTCCCTGCGCTTGCCGGAATCCATGAGAGCGAGCCGTCAGTCCCTGCAGTGAGTCCGTCTGGCAATGTCCCGTATGACCACGTTACGTTTGTCGGAGGAGTCTTGTTGAGCGAGAGCGAAGCGGTGAATGCGTCTCCTGATGTCGCCGTGAAAGATGTAGTGCTGATGTAGTAAGCAGCATCATCACCATCTGAAGGATCCCCCCACTCGTCGCGCCCTATTCCGTAGTCTGCTCCGCTGTAGATATTGCCCTCGCCTATCGCAATTCCTGAGTATGTGTTGTTCCCGAGTGCTCCGGCTATTCCTCCGAGATACTGAGCATTTCCGCCTATCGTTGCGTGTGAAGTGTTGTTTTCGACTGCACGCCCGCTCGTCTCAAGAAGGCCGATGATTCCTCCTGCACTGTAAACCTCAGCCTGAACCGTCGAACCTGCATAAACATAGTTATACGTTGCCCATGCTCCCGATGCCATGTAGCCCGCTATTCCGCCCGCTGAATACGTGCCTGTGATTGATGCTGTCGGATTTATCACGTCGCCCGATAACACTGTGCCTCTCGCTGTTCCGGCAATTCCTCCGGCGTAATATGTGCTGTTCACTATGCCGTCAAACCTGCAGTCCTCGATTACGCTGTCAAGGGGCGTTACTGCATAGCCCGCTATTCCTCCGGCGTTGGCAGTAACGTTGTCTGCACTCTCTGCAGTTGAGGCCGTTATCACTGTGTCTCCCTCTACATAACAGCCCGTGATATTTCCGTCAAACATTCTCCCGGCTATTCCTCCGGCTGCGGCGTTGGTCAGGTCTGCCTCTGCGGTAACGTTGCCTCTCGACGTGCAGTCCGTTATCTCTCCGTCCTCGATGACTGCAACTATTCCTCCGGCGTTAATCTTTCCTCTGTGCTCGGTCTTGAGGCTCGCGGCATGGTCAAATTTCTCTATGTCGTTTACGTCTTGTACGTCATCATCACCAAGTTCATCAATGAGGTAGCTTATCAGGGTATCTCCCGTTCTCGTTTCAGCTATCACGTCTCCTGAAAAACTGCAGCCCTCAATTGTCCCTGACTCCAGAACAGAGACTATTCCTCCGGCGTTGTAGCCTCTGACGCTGCCCTCGACCTTGAGATTCCTGACCGCATAATCTGAATCTGTGTCTATGTACCCGAATAATGCCCTGTCCGTGAGTATGGGCGTATAGGTGCTCGCTCGTCCGGGAAGAGGCCAGATGTTCACGTAGATAGTATGTCCGTCTCCGTCAAAGTGTCCCTTGAAGGGAGAGTCCATTGTGCCTATGCCGGGCCATGTGCTTTCTGCTGCGAGCTGTATATCGTTTGAGAGCCGGTAATATTTATCATCTGAAGCATTGCCGGCTAACTGTCTCAGCTCCGCAATCGTCTCTATTGGGTATGCATCAGTTGAGCTTGTTCCTCCGTAACCTTTTGCCGTGTAGTCTGCATACGCGCACGACGCACACAGCATCACCAGCACTGACATTAACGCAAATTTCTTCATCATGATTATTGCTGTCTGTCCTCCTGTTTGCCGCTTACCTCTTTAGCTTTGTCCTGAAGGTGCTTGAGCCTTCTTGCTGTCGGCGGGTGCGAGTTAAAGCCGTTGGGCTGGGTAACATGTTTGTTGTCAGCAAAGGCCTTCATTGCCCTGTAGAGTCCGTAAGGATCATAGCCCGCTTTCTTGAGAAGCTCCGTCCCGTAGTCGTCTGCCTCTACTTCCTGACCGCGCGAGAATCCGCTCTCGGCCAAGTTCATGCCGACGTTCCCGAGAGTCTGAGCGACTCCTCCAGCTCTGCCGAGTGCTATTCCGAGCAGTGTCCACCCGACTTTGCGTCCGACTCCCTTGTTGTAGTGCCCGAGTCTGACGTGGCCTATTTCGTGCCCGAGAACTCCGGCGATCTCGTCCTCGCTGCTGAGAATATTCATGAGGCCTTCGGTTACGTGAACGCTGAAGTCCTTCTGAGACTTGAATTTTACCCACGCATTAGGTGAATTGCTCTTCTCATAGGTTATCGCCACAATAGGGAAATTCTCTGCCCTAGAAATCTTCAGCCATGCCTCATTAACTGTTTCCTTCGTTATGGCTGCCTCTGAACCTGCGCACATCATCACGCACAGAATAAATCCTGCTGATAATCTGCGTATCATCTTCATCACTCCTCACTTTACGTACTTGGCCGCAAGCTCGCAGGCTGTCAGTCGCCGTGTGCGTCATCACTGCTTGCCGTATTTGGCCGCAAACTCCCGCAGTTTCTTCAATCTATGCATTCTGCGCACTCGCAAGCTCGCAGCCATCTGCCGCCGGGCGTGTTATTTCTGCTTGCCGTACTTAGCCGCAAACTCCTGCAATTTCTTCAAGCCTGTGCATTCTGCGCACTCGCAAGCTCGCAGCCATCCGTCGCCGTGTGCGTCATCACTGCTTGCCGTACTTTGCCGCAAACTCCTGCAATTTCTTCAATCTATCATCTGTTGCAGGATGCGTGCTGAACCAGTTAGTTATCCCTGACTTCGTGCCGTAGCCGTTATCCTTGAAGGCCTTCATTGCGTTGTAGAGTCCGAGCGGGTTATAGCCGGCCTTCACAAGCAATTTCACTCCGTACTCGTCGCTCTGTGTCTCCTGCTGTCTCGAGAAGCCGTTCTCCGCTAAATTCATCCCTACATTGCCGATCGTCTGCCCTACTGTTCCGGTCTTGCGCTTCAGAATCGCTCCCGCAATGCTCCACCCGATATTGCGCATCTTTCCCTTGTTGTAGTGCCCGAGCCGGACGTGCCCTATCTCATGCCCCCACACTCCGGCCATCTCTTCCTCAGAGTTCAGAATCTTCATCAGACCGCGCGTTACATTGATGGTGTAATCATTTGCCGACTTGAACGCCACCCACGCATTGGGCGAATCTTCCTTGATGTAGTTCACTGATACCGTCTTGAAACCGTCTGCCTGAGATATTCTTTTCCATGCCCGCTCAACAACTGCCTCATCAATAGCAGCACAGGCACATGAACACATAACACTGATAAAGATTAATGCGACAAAAATTTTCTGCTTCATGATAAATATTTCCTCCTTCAGGTAAAAAAATACTGCCGCCGTAATTTTACAACGACGACAGCAAAACTATGTTTCAGATAGCGTTTACAGCGGAGTAACTCCGAGCACTATGCACGCCAGAATTGCAAGAATGCTTACTGACCATATCCACACAAGCGAGTACTTGATGTGTTCGCCTACATCGATCTCGAGCAGACCTAAGCCGAGATACATTGCGGGAGAAAGCGGGGAAATCATGACTCCGACGTTCTCAGCGACGAGCAGCACGCACGCAACATCCATCGGGTTCACGCCGAACTGCGAGGCTATGCCCACGACGACAGGCAGAAGCCCGAAGTAGAAGCTGTCCGTCCCCAAGCACATAATCAGCGGCACAGCGAAGCACGCTACGATGAAGTGAGTGTATCTGCCGAGATTCTCAGGAATGACGGTAACAATCGTTGAGGCCATCGCATTAAGCATTCCTGTTCCGCTCAGGACTCCCGTGAAGATTCCTGCCGCAAACAGCGTAACCACCATTGACATAGCCGCAACACCGTAATTCTTCAGCTTGCCGTTCTGCTCCTTCAGGCTCTTGATGTTGAACGGAAGGGTCAGAGCCAGCGCAAGCATGAACGTGTAAGCAGGGTTGAGAAGTCCCATCATCAGGATAACGATAACTGCTACGACAATGATGAAGTTGTACCACTGAAGGGCTGTTGAGACTGCGGGCTTCTTCTCCTCAGCCTTGACTTCCTCAACTGTGTCATCTGCTGTGAGGCCGAGCTTCTTGATTCTTCTCCTCTGGATTCCGCTCTGAATCAGCGCAACGGCAAACGTAATCGCTAACATTGTGGCCTGAACGGGAAGGAGTCTGTGCCACAGGAGGTTGGGGTCTGTCTCGAGGACTGTAGCTGCTCTGATTGTCGGGCCTCCCCACGGGCACACGTTCATGACTCCGATAGCGACGCAGATAAGCATCATCAACGCTCTGTTGTCCATCTTGAGCTTCTTGAACAGCGGGAGCATTGCTGTAATCGTGATTATGAACGTCGTCGCTCCTGAACCGTCAAGGTGTCCGATGACAGCGACAGCAGCCGTAGCAAGCAGAACGAGCGTTACATTAGTTCCTGCCTTCTTGATGAGGAAGTTGACGATAGGGTCAAACACTCCCTGATCGCTCATCAATGAGAAGAACGAGATAGAGAACACGAACAGCGAAACGGTACTAACCATCTTGCTGATGCCTGATGCCGCAAACTTGTTGATGACGAGCGGGTCAAATCCTGCACACAGAGCCGCAATCGTCGGAAGGAGGATAAATGCGATCGGCGGGATAACAATCTTCTTGATGAGGCAGATGATGAGCACGAGAACCATCACGAAGCCGATAATTGCAAGTTTCTGCGAGGGAGCTGCAGCTGCTTTCTTGTCCGTAGCTTTCGCGGGCTTGAGCATGTCTGTGAATGTCTTGTACTCGTCATTGAGAGCCTTCTGGTACTCTGCTGCAGGAGCGAATCCCGGTCTCTCGTCATATCCGCCCTGCTGGAGGAAGTCGTTCCACTCCGGAGTCCCGGCTATCTCTGTGATGGCTGCCTCGAGTGCATCAATTGCTCCCTGCGGAGTGCCCTTCTTCGCGAAAATTCCTCTCTCTGACCCCAAGAACGCGTTGATGCCGAGTTCCTTTGACGACTCGACGTGCGGGTATCTGTTCATTCTCTTTTCTGCGAGCACTAACATCGGGATAATCTCTCCTGCCTCGATCTGCGGAGTGATCTCCTGAGTTCCGGTAACCATCAGGTCAATCTGCCCCTGAATGAGTGCTTCGGTCATGCCTCCGCCTGTCGGGTAATCGACCTCGAGAATGTTAAGCCCCTCGGTTGCCTGCTGGAATGACAGTCCGTCAACTCCGATTCTGGTGAGCATTCCGACGCTGATGCTGAAGGGATGAGCTGTGATGTAGTCGCGGAGTTCGCTGAAGGTCTTGAAGCCTCTCTCCTCCATTGCACGGCGTGATGTTGCGATAACGTCGATTGCGTGAACGAGTCTTGCGACGGGCACGAACTCATCAAGGAACTTGAACTTCATTTCGCCCATGATGTCCTGAATCAGCAGGCTCTGAGTCCCGAGCATGAACATGTAGCCGTCTGCAGGATGCTCGCGGACGTAGGATGCTCCGTTGCTGCCGTTGCCGCCGGTTACGTTCATGACGGTGATGGACTGGCCGAGCTTCTGGCTGAGGAGCGGGACGAGTGCACGGAGAGTCGAGTCTGCACCGCCGCCTTCGCCCCAAGGGCATACGATGACGATGGATTTGTCGAACTTCCAGCCTGCGGACTCTGCGGGAGCTGCGGGAGCTTCTGCGTCCTGAGCCATAGCCAGAGACGAACACATGAGGAGCGCAACTAGTGCAGTGAAGAGTATACGTGTAAAGCGTTTCACGATAGTTTTACCTCCTATGAATAATAATGAATGATTGGGTGCAGCTAATTATAGCGGATAAATTCTTAGCTGACATTCAGAAAAATGCGCTACTTGCTGACCTTCAGAACTCCGTCTCCTGCATTAACCTTCTTGCCGGTGAATATGCTCTCGACTTTCGCGAAATCCTTGCTGTTGGACACGGCCATTATTACGGTGTCGTCATAACCCGCATTTCTGACCTTCCACAAGTCCATTGTGAGCACATTTTCTCCGCGCCTGACTACTTGGCCGAGCTTCACATGACTCTTGAAGCCTTCGCCCTTCATGTTGACTGTGTGGACTCCTGCGTGAATCAGAATCTCGATCTCTCCGGCCTGAATGACTAACGCGTGAGCTGTCTCGGTAACTTCAGAGACTACTCCGTCAATGGGTGCGCAGATGTTCCCGTCAGCGGGCTTGACTCCGATGCACTGGCCTAATGCTCCTCCGGAAAACGCTTCGTCCTTGAGTTCGGACATGGGCACAAAGTCTCCGGCAACCGGCGCGCCTAACTCTGCAGGGTAAACTACTGGAGCGGGTGTCTTCTTGGTAAAGCTGAACAACGGCATGATTATTACTCCTTTGCGTTTAAAGATTGCGGGTATACGTGAATGGTGAATAGTATAGCCCGAAAGTCCCTCAATGTCAGTGATATACTCTGCAAAAATTTTGTTGTGGAGGATTAATCATGAACAGAAAAATTATTGCTGCAGTTATAGCGTTGTGTGTGTCAGCAGGAGCAGGAGAAGCAGCCCGTAAAGTTATTCTTGATACCGATATGGCATATCTCAATGATGATGCTCTGGCTATGTTCATGCTCGCTCAGGCGGACAAGGCAGGAATGCTCGAACTTCTCGGCGTAACGACAACCGGCGGGAATGTGTTTGCTCCTGAAGCTACAGCAGCAGCTCTCCGTCAGCTCGAACTCATAGGCAGATCAGATATTCCAGTGTATCAAGGGACAGATGAACCTCTTGCAGGATTCAGGGACATGCGCAGGGAAGCGAGACTCTACGGAATGCCTAACTTCTGCGGTGCATACTGGGACTTCTCGCGGGATGATTTCGCTGACATTTCAGCACGTCCGAGAGATTACCTCAAGCTGAACACCGAGCCGCTATTCGGTTACCCTGAGACGAGGGCTAAGGAACTTCCTGCGTGGGACTTCATCATCGGGAGCGTGAAGGCTAATCCGGGAGAAGTAACGATTATGGCTGTCGGAGGAGCTACGAATATTGCTCATGCCCTGAAGAAATACCCTGCACTTGCTGAGGAAGCTGCCGGAATAATCTACATGGGAGGAGATATTGACATTCCCGGAAATGCTACACCGGCTGCAGAGATAAACTGGTACTATGACCCTGACGCAATAAAATTCTGTCTTGCTGCAAAGTGGAAGAGTCAAATTGTTGTTCCAGATGATTTAGCCCGCCAGATAATAATCACACCTGCATTCTATGAACGTCTTGCGGAGAAAGAGCCTAACGCTATAACGAAATTAATACTCTCTCAGGAAAGAACATTTACCTCTAATTCTGCAAATTACGTCTGGGATGTCGTAGTGCCTGCAGTGTTTCTCCGTCCCGAACTCATCACCGACCTTCAGGAACGCTACATAACAGTGGACACCACGCCTGGCATAAATTCAGGCCGTGCAGTAACGTGGGCACAGAACGACCATAACGACATGGCAAAAGGTATAGGCTTTCCCGAAGGAGTGAACAGGGCACAGATAGTTATGCGTGTTGACAATAAAGCGTTCTGGGATTTCTGCATTGGGATGCTTAGCATGAGGTAAGGCTTTGAGTCGTCAGGAACGCTATATTACAGTAGACGCAACGCCGGGCATAAATTCAGGCCGTGCAGTAACATGGGCACAGAACGACCATAACGACATGGCAAAAGGCGTAGGCTTTCCTGAAGGAGTGAACAAGGCACAGATAGTTATGCGTATCGACAATAAAGCATTCTGGGATTTCTGCATTGAGATACTTAGCATGAAATAGGGCTTTGCGTCAATGGTATACTATTCGGAAATTTTCAGCAGGAAGTGAATTAACTTTGCAGAAGAAATTACGCGTCGGTGTCTTAGGCGCAACAGGCATGGTAGGACAGAGATTTATTCAGATACTTCACAATCACCCGTGGTTTGATGTCAAGGTAATAGCTGCCTCTCCCAACAGCAAGGGCAAGACTTACGAGGAAGCTATGGCCGGAAGATGGCTGCTTGATGAGCCTATCCCAGAGAACGTGAAGAGCATGGTGCTTGATGACGTGAACGACGTAAAAGGCATTGCTGGCAGTGTAGATTTCGTGTTCAGTGCTGTGAACATGACGAAGGACGAGATTAAGGCCATAGAGGAAGATTACGCCAGAGCCGAGACTCCCGTCGTGTCCAACAACTCAGCTCACAGGTGGACTCCCGACGTACCGATGATAATTCCCGAGATTAACCCCGAACACGCAGAGGTCATAGCCTCACAGAGAAAGCGTCTCGGAACATCACGCGGCTTCATTGCGGTAAAGCCTAACTGCTCGATTCAGTCATATGCTCCGGCGTTCGCAGCATGGAGAGAGTACGAACCTTACGAGGCCATCGTAACGACCTATCAGGCAATCAGCGGTGCAGGAAAGAACTTCAGCACTTGGCCGGAAATGGTCGGCAATGTTATTCCCTACATAGGCGGAGAAGAGGAGAAGTCCGAGAAAGAGCCTCTGCGAATCTTCGGACACATCGAGAACGGCCAGATCGTCCCCGCGACATCGCCCGTAATCTCTGCGCAGTGCGTCAGAATCCCCGTCCTCTACGGACACACAGCAGCAGCCTTCGTGAAGTTCCGCAAAGCTCCTCCCAGCAAAGAGGTCTTAGTCGAGAAGCTGAATGCGTTTGCAGGAATCCCCCAGCAGGCCAAGCTCCCCACAGCACCCGAACAGTTCATCAAGTACCTTGAGGAAGACAACCGTCCGCAGGTAGCACTGGATGTGAACTTCGGCGGAGGTATGGGCGTAACGATAGGCAGACTCCGTCCGGATAACATCTACGACTGGAAATTTATCGGCCTCTCGCACAACACGTTGCGGGGTGCAGCAGGCGGAGCAGTTGAGTGCGCTGAACTTTTGGCTCACATGAAGTACATAGAGGCGAAATAGTCATGATAAATGTTGCTATCTTAGGTTACGGAAATATAGGCAGCGGAGTCGGCGAGGTAATCGAGAAGAACTCTGCGGAGATAAAGCGCGTTCTCGGTGATACTCTTCACGTGAAATACATTCTCGACATCAGGGACATTCCCGGAGTTGTGAACGACATCAACGTAATAGTGAATGACCCCGACGTTAAGGTAGTCTGCGAGACGATGGGCGGAAAAGAACCCGCATACACCTACACTCACTTAGCCCTAGAGCGCGGAATCTCTGTGTGCTCCTCCAACAAAGAACTTGTTGACGCTTACGGTGTGGAACTCAGCGCAATAGCCCGCGAGCATAACTGCAGCTACCTTTTTGAGGCGAGCGTCGGAGGAGGCATCCCGATAATCCGTCCTCTCCGTGAGTCATGCGCGCACGAGAAAATCACCCTCATTGCTGGAATCCTGAACGGCACATGCAACTACATACTCACCAATATGAAGGCGGGTAAGGATTTCGCGACGGCATTACGTGAGGCACAGGAGAAGGGCTTTGCAGAACGCAACCCTGCAGCGGATGTTGAGGGGCACGACACAGCCCGCAAAATAGCGATTCTTGCGTCCCTAGTGTCCGGGAAAAAGTACTCCTATGAACAGGTAGCATGTGAGGGCATCACGAACATCACGCCTGAAGATTTCGCGATGGCAGAGTCCCGCGGAATGTCAATAAAGCTGCTCGGAGTCTATGACGCTGAGAAGAACTCTGTGAACGTTGCGCCGTACCTTGTGCCCCAGACGAGTCCGCTTTACGGAGTCAACGACGTGTTCAACGGAATCATGGTTCACGGGACTCAGGTAGATAACCTCATGTTCTACGGGCGCGGTGCAGGAAAGCTCCCGACAGCTAGCGCAGTAGTCAGCGACGTAATCGAGTGCGCAAAGAACATAGGGCGCAATATTCCTAACTGCTTTGCGGATCTTGAGCCTGCGGAAGTCTCAGAGCCACCGGCCAAGCCTGCAGGTGAGAAGTTCCGGGTGTTAGCCTGATGAAGAAGGTAGTGAAGTTCGGCGGGAGTTCGTTAGCTTCTGCCGGACAGTTCCAGAAAGCCGGGGAGATAATCCGTGCTGACAAGTCCAGAGTCTACGTTGTGCCTTCTGCTCCCGGCAAGAGAGACAGCGCAGACACAAAGATTACGGATCTGCTCTATAAGTGCTACGAACTTGCGGTGAAGGGTGAAGATTTTCACGAGGCGTTCTCCCTCATCAAGGACAGGTACAACGGGATAATTCACGGACTCGGACTCTCTCTCTCACTCGAAGAAGCCTTCAACGCAATAGAGGTAAAGCTCCTCAATGAGCCTGAGAAGGACTACACGGCCTCGCGCGGAGAATACCTGAACGGGTTAATCATGGCTGACTACTTGGGGTATGAGTTCATTGACGCAGCAGAGGTGATATTCTTTGACGACTCCGGAAACTTCGATCAGGCCAAGACCGACTCGGTGCTCGCTCCGAGACTCGAGGGCTGCCCTTGCGCAGTGATTCCCGGATTCTACGGCTCGGGGTCTGACGGCAGAGTGAGGACGTTTTCTCGCGGAGGAAGCGACATCACAGGCTCGATCGTTGCGCGTGCCAGCAGAGCAGGAGTCTACGAGAACTGGACGGACGTATCAGGCCTCCTCAGAGCAGACCCTCACGTTGTCGACAATCCCTCAGTAATCAGGAACATCACCTACAAGGAACTGCGGGAGCTTGCCTACATGGGAGCGAGCGTAATGCACGAGGACGCAATTTTCCCTGTGAAGTCTGCAGGAATCCCCATCAACATCCGCAACACCAACAAGCCCGACGATCCCGGCACGTGGATTGTCAGGAACACAGCGCGACGCTCAAAGTACGGCATCACCGGAATAGCAGGACGCAAGGACTTCTGCTCAATCATCATCGCAAAAGACCTCATGCATTCACAGCCTGACTTTTACAGAAAAGTTGTGCAGTGCTTCGAGGAAAACAGCATTCCTATAGAGCACATGCCTTCAGGGATAGACACAATGACGGTGATAGTTCAGGAGAGCAGATTCATCGAGCATGAGCAGGAAGTGTTATCACGGATAGCAAAGTTTGTAGAGCCTGAGTCTCTTGAAGTCGAGTCGGGGATAGCGTTAATTGCAGTTGTCGGAAGAAGCATGAAGTCTCAGACAGGGACGGCAGCAAAGATATTCCGTGCGCTTGCTGACGAGAGAATAAATGTGAGAATGATAGATCAGGGAGCGAGCGAGCTTAATATCATAGTTGGTGTGCTGAATGAGGACTTTGAACGCGCAATCAGGTCAATCTACCGCATCTTTGTAACAGAATAATAATATCCCCCCAGTTTGTGAGCTGAGGGGATTTCTTATCTCTTATGCTTTCCTGAACACTCCGATTAACATTAACGTGCTCATCATTCCTAGAAGGCCTAAGTTGCAGCCTCCCCCTCCGCCTCCGGAATCTCCGTTGCTGTCATTGCTGCCGTTGCCGTTAGTGCTGTTGCCGGAATTTCCGCTCGAGTCATTGCTGCCTGAGTTGTTGTCTCTCGGGGTCGGGTTCTCTCCTGCAGCAGAAACGTAGAACGTCATATCCCACTCTCCGTTTTCGTTGCCGTCGCCTATGAGCACGTAAGGTATTCCGTCATCAGTGAAGACCTCGACGTAAGCAGTCTTGCCGTTGTTCTTGCTGTGCCCGTCTGCAAGTATCACGATGAAGTCAAGGAACAGCTCATCCTCGTAGATGAATGCTTTCACGCAGTCCGCTGCTCCCGCTCCGACTCTGCTGCCCTTGTTGTTGATTGCCGTGAAGAGATTCGCGTCCATCTCTGCCGTAGAGTCCGACCTCAGCCACACAGTCCCGTACCTCGCAAATGCCTCAAACAGTGCCCGTGAAGTTGCTGCATTCTCGAACTCCGTCCAGTGGTCAATGATGAGCTGGTTAGTTCTGGGAATGCGCATTCTGATTGAGAGGGGCTGAATGGCTATGTCAACGCTCACAGTTTTTGTGTCCGCTGCTGCACTGAAGGCCGCAGTCTCCGTGTTCTCAGAGGGCGTGTTATCCTGCGCAGGAGTCTCCGGCTCTGAAGGTTCAGGTGAAGGCGTAGTGCTGTCTTCTGACTCTGTGTCATCCGAGACGACCTCGAAGCTGATTAGTCCTTCCGGAACAGGCTTCAAGAATCTGAAGGCGTTGATTGCAGAGTTGTTGATGTAGACGGGGACGTCATGAGATGTAGCCTTGCCCCGCGATGGAGCTGCTGCAGTGAATGATGCGCCCGCAGTAGTCATCACCGGAGGCTTGCCCATGAGGTTCTCGAGTTCGTAGACTGTCTCGTCCTCGTTGTTCACCACGTCAGCAAAGTGCATCACAAATTCACGTGTCCTGACTCCGCCGATGGTCTCCTCTGTGCCGTCTATGATGTCCATTCCTCCGACGCGCTTATAATTCAGCCTTAAGCCTTTGGGGTTCGGGCTGTCATATTCACTGAGCTGGAATGATTCATATGTATCATACGCTGTGTTGACTGTGCCGTAGACTGAGTGATCATAGACAGTAACGAGTCCGGGAGCTATCTGGCTGTGTGCGTCGAGGTGGAAGTACGGAGGGAGAGTCTCGCGCTGAAGTTCTGCAGGACTCAGAGGGAGGTCATACTTCCAGCGTGCAGGGAGAATCTCCTGAAAGCCTGTAGTTCGTCCGAGCATGTCATAGCGGTAAAGCCTGTAGCGTGTGCCTGTGCGGTTGGTTATCTGCGTCTCGAGGTAATACGTCGGCATTGCGTCGGCACTGTTGCGTATCATGAAGAACGTCCCCAAGTCCTGATCCGGCTTGTCCTCCTGAGCGTCCCACGTGAATTTTACTCGGCTGATTACGTGCTCGGCTGTCTTGTTATTCTCGGAGTCGTAAACCGTCATGTCGAACTGCAGCGGCTCATCGGCAGCGTTGCCGTCATAGACATTAGCGATGACCAGCGGAATAGTTGTGTTTTCCCTGTAGCGCGTGTAGCCCCTCATCAGGTCAGCTCTCTGGTTGAAGGTTATGTAGCCTAATGTGCTGCCGTAATCGTTGCCGTAAGTTGAGCGTATATTTACGTTGGTAGTGTAGTACTCGCCGGGATTCACGAGCTGCTCAATGCTGGGAATGAACGTGAACATGTAATCCTCGAAGCCGTCGATCCTCACTGACTCATTGACGCTCCGGAGTTCGCAGATGTAGACGTTCGTGCCGTCCGACTCGACCTTGTAGAGAAGGTTGCCGTCGGGGTCGTTGATGTCGAGGTCAGCGGCATTGTTAGTGTTGTAGATTCTGGTGAATACTTCAGCGTCTGACACTGTGTATATCACGTTGCCGTCCGTGTCAATGAGCGTATCTCCTGACGTTCTGTAGGCTAAATTTCCCTCTGTATCGCTGATGGTGTAGTAGCTGCTCAGGATGTCGCCGGAAGCATTGAGATCATGAGAGATAGTGAATGTGTATTCCTGAGTATAGTAGCCGTCATCACCGCGTTTCCAGATTTCACGTTTGGCGTTGTCGAGCCAGAAGACTGCAGGCTCATTGATTGACTGTACATGTCCTCTGTCGTACCAGTTTGCTGAATTGGGGGCAAATGTCCAGTGCCACCAGTAAGGGAAATGCGAGGCGTAAGGGTTGCCGAAGTCGATAGTGAAGTCTCCTGTGCCGTTCTTGAGGACGAGGCAGAGGCTCTCTACAGGGTCAGGGTATGGGTCGTAAACGTTGAGCCAAGTGCGGTAATCATAGGGCTGTTTTTCCTCAAGGGTCATGAAGTTGAAGCCGCCGATGATGTTCCCGATTGCTGAGATGCTGATCTCGGGAATCTCGCCTCCGGTTGTCCTGCGGTATACGCTTCTGTTGCCGGTGTTGTCGCCTACGTCGTAGAGGTTGTAGTAGTAGTTCTCGTAGATAGTTGCGAACCACTGAGGGCCTGCGGTGTTTGTTCCTGCAAGTTCGCGGAGCTGGTAGTTAAAGTCTGTTTCGTCGCCGTAAAGCCTGTAGAGGTAGTCAGAATAAGTGTTGTTGTTCGTGAGATCTTGGTAGATCTGATAAAGGCTGAACCTGTAATCAGGGTCTACTGTAGTTCCCCATGAAGCCGGACACATAACGGCCAAGATTAATATTGCCGTCATTAATCGTTTGAGCATAATGTAAATATTGATTCCTCCTGTTTAATAATAGGTATGCGTATATATTTTCCCATTTTGGAGCGGTATTTCTGCCAGAGTACCGCTCGTGATTAACTAACTTAGATATGCCTGTGTATGTAGCCTCAGCCCCTCCGCCGTATTGCGGTGAAACGTTCTGCCCCTTTCCTCAGCAGCTCTTGATAATTCTCATTTGCCGCTTGCGTCAATCATCTGCATGTAGCCTCAGCCCCTCCGCCGTATTGCGGTGAAACG
>JAFSUD010000045.1 GCA_017445405.1 Synergistaceae bacterium | reverse complement strand
TTTGCTGTTTACAACTAATATGCTATGTGTCTTGTAGTATCTTGTTATTTAAACTATAAGGCTTCATGTCCGGTTTGGTTTTGATTAAGGTGAAAACACTTTGAACGTTGATTGTAGGAAAATATCTTGGTGGAGATAAGGGGATTCGAACCCCTGACCTCTTGAATGCCATTCAAGCGCTCTCCCAACTGAGCTATATCCCCAAATGTGCAACGGGAGGAATTATATGCGATTAGCTCCCGTTTTGTCAATGAGTAAATACATCACATAATTACTACTACATGAAATTTTCCGCCTTCTAGATATTATTAACAACGCCCACTCTTTTGCAGAAGACAATGAAGCCGTCGAACATAGCATATGAAGTCATTTTATAGTTCCAGCCGCTTGCTGAATTCCTGTGAAGTTCTGCGACAGCTATCGCAGTTATATTTGCAAGTTGTTTTTCTTTCAGCAAAGGTTCATTCCTATCACCTTCATCTACAAGGGGGGCATCATAACTCGAAAATTAAAACCGCGCTGTTCAGCCTAATAAATTGTAACGGTAAATAAGGTTCTGCCGATTCATTCGGGGATTTTGGACAAGAATGAGAGCAAACAAGAACGCTGCAGCATTCATACTAAAACTCCCCCGCCATTATGACAGGGGAGTTCACTGCTCTCTTATTACGCTTCGGCAAACTTCCGGCGTTCCTTAATCCTTGCTGCCTTTCCGCTCAAGTTCCGCAGGTAGTACAGCTTCGCGCGCCTCACCTTGCCTTGACGCGTTACTTCTACCTTCTCGATGCTGGGGCAATGAACCGGAAATATTCTCTCTACTCCGATGCCGTTCGAAATCTTACGCACTGTGAACGTCTCATCAAGGCCTCCGTGCTGCTTGGCTATCACTATGCCCTCAAAGACCTGAATACGTTCCCTCGTGCCTTCCTTTATCTTTACGTGTACCTTCAGAGTGTCGCCAGGCCTGAAATCGGGTAACGGCTCTGCTCTGTAATACTTCTTCTGCACTAAATCTACTGCGTTCAACTGTAACGCCTCCTTGTCTATTAACGTTTCCCTAAGAACTTATCAAGTGCTATCCCTAACTTAACATTCACAGGAATTTTCAGGCTGTGTTCGTAGAGATAGCCTGACACTCCGGCCAAGTCCTCCAGCTCCGTTTCGTCCTCTGATAACACAAACAGTATGCTTCCTTCGTGCTCAAGGCACATCCTCCTGACTTCCAAGCTGTGCACGGAGTTCATAACTGCTCCTGTGAACACCTTCACTGTCAGGACATTATCACATGCAATGCCGCGTAAGTCTGCCAGAATCTTGGCCTCCGGAAAAATACGCCTAGCCTCCTCACGAAGTTCTCGTGTATGCGCTATCACATATGGCCGTCCTAAGCTGTAGGCTCTGCATAGCTCACTAACTCCTGAGAAGTCCTCGCTGCCGTCCTTCAGGATAAACGCTATCCTTGCTCCGCCGGTCAAGTACTCACGGATTGCTGCACGTGAGAGCAGATCTGGCCTCCGTGAGATTGTCCGTGCTGCTGCTGACTTCCTACGCCATCGGGATATTGCCTGTGCATTTCCGCTCAACAGAACTTCAGGAACTCTTAAGCCCTCCCATTCTGCAGGACGCGTGTAGTTCGGGTTGTCAAGCATTCCCCTGTAGAATGAGTCCTCAATCACTGCCTTAGTCTTTCCCACTACTCCGGGTACTAACCTTGACATTGCATCGATAAGCATCATTGCGGGGATTTCTCCGCCCGTCAGCACGCAGTCGCCTACGCTCACTTCTAGGTCTACGTAACGCTGAGTAAACCGCTCGTCTATACCCTCATAGTGCCCGCAGATTATTATTACGTGTTCCTGATGCGCAAGCGTCTCGATGACTTCCTGCGTTACACTCACTCCCTGCGGTGAAGGGTACACAACAAATGAACTCACTCCGTCCGGCTTGGCAGAATCCAGTGCCGCCTTGAGCTGGGGAGCTGCAAAAAGCATCCCTCCCGAACCAAACGCATAATCGTCTAGCTGCCGGTAATTTCCGAGCCCGAAATCGCGAAGGTTCTGCACACTTACTCTGATAAGTTCTCCCGTTACTGCCCGCCCTGATATGCTCGTGGAGAGTACGCAGTCGAACATTTCAGGAAAGGCTGTTATTATCGTTACGTTAATGGTTAATCCTCGATGATGTCAACATCAACCCGCTCTCCGGCCTTGACTGCTGCCGCTTTGGCCAACAGCCGTATAGCGTTGATCGTTGCTCCCCTCTTCCCGATTACTCGCCCCACGTCCTCATGGGCAACCCGAATCAGGATCTTATTTCCGCCGTCCTCCTCGTGGCAGTCAACTTCTACTGCGTCGGCCTGCGTTACTAGGTGTTTGACGATATACTCTACTAGCTCTTTGTAATTGACCATTAAAGTGGCACCTCCTGTTTTGTTCGCGGTCTACGATGAATTTATTATTGTGCTGCCGTCTTTAGGGAACGCTTATGCTTCCCCGCCCTTGAACTTGTCCCAGATACCCTGCTTCTTCAGAAGTCCGCGCGCCGTGTCTGAAGGCAATGCTCCCGCCTTCAGCCAGTACAATGCCCGCTCCTCGTTGACCGTAACAGTTGCAGGCTCCGTCATCGGGTTATATGTCCCTATTAACTCAATGAATTTCCCGTCTCTGGGTGAGCGGGAATCTGCTACAACCAATCTGTAAAATGGAGCTTTCTTCTTGCCCTGACGCGACAAACGAATCTTTACCGCCATTCTTGACTTTGCACCTCCTGCTTGATTTCTCTCTACCTGCCGAGACCTAATAGCTGTCTCAGTTTGCTGCTTCCCCCCGTACCTGAAAATGCCTTGTACATCTTCTTCATCTGTTCGTACTGGGCTAGCAGCTGATTCACCATCTGAACCGATGTTCCGCTTCCCTGTGCAATTCTCCGCCGTCTTGAGCCTTTGATTATCTTCGGGTTGCGTCTCTCTTGCGGGGTCATTGACTGGATTATGGCTTTGCTGCGCTTTAGTGCTCTCGCGTCAGCTTCATCGGCCCGGAAATTCTTTATCTTGTCAAGTCCAGGTATCATTCCGGCTATCTTCTCAAGAGGCCCTAGTTTCTCTAGCTGCTCAAACTGGGTTAATAATGTCTCTAGAGTAAACTGCTTGCTTAACTTACCTGGAGATGCGATTGCTTGTTCACTTATGCCCGCTGCCTTTACCTTTTCGGCTAATCCCTGAAGGTCGCCCATTCCCATTATCCGCCCGGCCATACGTTCAGGGCTGAATATCTCCAGCGCGTCAGTGTTCTCGCCTGTTCCTGCAAACTTCACAGGAACGCCGGTTACTGCTCTCACTGCGAGAGCACATCCTCCGCGCGAATCTCCGTCCATCTTAGTGAGGATTAATCCTGTCAGGGTCAGCAGATTGTTAAAGGATTTGGCTACGTTTACAGCTTCCTGCCCCATCATTGAGTCAACAACTAAGATTTTCTCGTGAGGCGGTAATACTTCTGCTATGGCCTTCAGTTCCTGCATCAGATCGTCGTCTATGTGAAGTCTTCCGGCAGTGTCCAGAATTATTACGTCGTTCATGTGGTCTGCAGCATATTTTGCTGCTCCCTTCACCACTGAAATTACGTCTGACTTTCCGACTTCAGGGCCGTAGAAGGCTATCTTTGATGCGTCAGCTAATACTTTGAGCTGCTCGACTGCTGCAGGTCTGCGCAAATCACACGCCACGACTAAGGGATTGTGTGAGGACTTGAGATAGCGGGCTAACTTGACTGCGCTGGTGGTCTTGCCTGAGCCTTGAAGTCCGGCCAGCAATATTACTGTTGGAGGCTTGGGTGAGATTATCAGCGGTTCGGCTTTGCCCATGAGAGATATTAGCTCTTCGTAGACTATGGCAGCTATGCGGTCATTGGCACTGATTGACTGCAGAACTTCCAGACTTACAGCGCGTTCACGTATGCGCGAGATTAAGTCTTTGGCTACACGGAAATCTACATCGGCCTCCAGCAATGACCGGCGGACTTCCCGTAAGGCATTATCTACGTCTGCTTCTGAGAGTCTGCCTTTGCTGCTTAGACGCGTAAATATTCCGGCCAGTTTATCCTTCAGTGTGTCGAACATGATTAATCCTTCTCCTCCTTCTCTGCTAGTTGCCGACGCAGGGCTGCATTCTCTTCTTCCAGCTCATGGATTCGGGCTTCTAGCTGGCGGGTATTCATAGCAAAGCATAATTCACGCTCTATGCTTTCCAGCTTGTCCATCACATTATTGGCCAGAATGTACACTGCTTGACGGCTTATCCCTAGTACTTGCGCAGCTTCTGACGGCGTGAGGTCAGAGAAACATAATGTCTCATATACTTTTCTTTGCTTCTCTGTCAGCAATGGCGAGTAGAAGTCGTATAGCAGGTTGTAATGTATTCTGCGCTTTAGTGTATCTTTGTCGTTGCTCATGATTAGTGCATTATAGGGGCAATAGATTATCCTTGTCAAGTAATTTTGCTTTACAGAGTTTGAGGGGAGGCTGGCGGGATGATGAGCACAAATGTATACCGGCCGGGCTTGCTTGCTGGGGCAGAGAACATTACTGCTCTGCTTTGCGAATGGTGAAGCTGTCAGCTCACAATAGGGACAATAGATTATCCTTGTCGAGTAATTTTGCTTTACAGAGTTTGAGGGGAGGCTGGCGGGATGATGAGCACAAATGTATACCGGCCGGGCTTGCTTGCTGGGGCAGAGAACATCACAGTACTGCTTTGCGAATGGTGAAGCTGTCAGCTCACAATAGGGACAATAGATTATCCTTGTCGAGTAATTTTGCTTTACAGAGTTTGAGGGGAGGCTGGCGGGATGATTGGCACAAAGATATACCGGCCGGGCTTGCTTGCTGGGGCAGAGAACATCACAGTACTGCTTTGCGAATGGTGAAGCTGTCAGTTCACAAAAAATCAGCTCCGGTTTCTTACGCCAGAGCTTCCTCGTCTTCTATCATATTCGGGCTTTTATTTGTTGGCATCACCACCTTTCTTCTTTCGCATTTGGTAGAATATCGCCCCCAGTATTATCCATACTATCAGCAATATATATGACTCATTACCTAATGACACATTGAGATTTGGTATCGGCACCAGCAGCAGCAACGCCATTCCTAATGACAGCACAAATCCTAAGCCTCCGAATATCATTATGTCCGGCCGTTTCTCACTTGATGCATACTTACATGCTGATATTGATGTGTATGCAAAACCTATCGCAGCACCTAGTGATGCCATGTCAAACACCCACCCCATTACTGCACGGCCGAATAAGCATGTTATTCCGGATACTGCCGTACAGAATAATCCTGCATGCACTGGTACTCCCTTGCTGTTCAGCTTGTTAAACCATGACGGTATCATTCCGTCCCGGGACATTGAGTAAAGTAACCTGCTAGTCGCTGTGTAGAAGCCTATTATTCCTGTCAGCATCGCCGCTATCACTGAGGCCGTTATCGTTGCTAACCCGAAATTGCCTAGAACTATCCGGGCTGCATTCAGAGTCGCTATCCCAGCTTGGCCGTCTTGGTTCGGGAGGTCAGCTATATAGGCGGGCCATGAATTTGAGTAAACATACGGCACTGCTGAACACGCTAATAATGTCAGGGCTATGTACACAAAACCTCCGCAGATTATGCTCGTGTCCATCACTACCTTCACCCGGTCGGACGAAAATTTACTCTCTTCCATTAGCTGGGGCACTGTGTCAAATCCCACAAACGACTGCGGAGCTGTTACCGCTACTGCTAGGATCTGCGCTAGTGCTCCCTTGCTGAAGGTCGCCGTCTTTGGGTGAAACATTGGGTGAAGATTTACGGCCTGTGCTGACGGACTGGCTATCGCTCCGAACAGAACGATTATTATCCCTCCCAGCAGCACCATCACTAAAAATGTCTGCAGTTTGCCGGTTATGTGAACACCGCCGGATGTCAGGAACATGAAGAACAACAATGACCCTATCGCTAACAGCATCTCTCCGAAGTATACGTGATAGCCCGCCACTGTGTAGTGAAAGCCGAACATAAAGGTATCGCCCAGCACTGCACGCATTATCAGGTTCAAGGCCGTAGCGTTGAGAGGGATTACGCACAGGTAGGATAAGCTCAAGAACCATGCGCATAAAAATCCGTGATGATTGCCGAATGCCATCTTTGCATATATAAACTCTCCGCCGGTCAGCGGAAACTTCTTTATCATGTAGCTGTAGTTGTAGGAGATTATCAGCATTACCAGCGTCCCAATCTCCATAGCTATTAGTGTACCTAACGGCCCTGCATTGGGCAGAAATACTGTCCCGGGCATTACATATGCACTCCATCCTATTACACAGCCAAATGCTAATGACCACACATTTATTGCACTAAGGCTTCTCACTAATTGTTTATCGTTCTTCGTCTTCTCCATTTTCTGCCCTTCATATTATTTGCTGTCTGTTCCGTGAATTATATCATCACTAACTTTTTCTGGTGTTATACTACCCTTCATCATTACTTGTGCAAAGGAGTTATTCATCTTGTTCGTCATTAATAATGTTAATGAGGCTTGGCTCGAAATTACTATGCTGCCTTTCCTGCTCGTCTTCTCGGTCTTTCTGGCCGGAAGAATGGCTACTGATTTAGAGATTAATAAACGCTTCCTATGGCTCGTCATATCTACTCTCGCTGCTGCTTCCCTTGAAGTCTATCTTGAACTCTTCTCGGACATTAACTCTGCTTATGTCTCAGCTAAAATTTTTTATGCTCTCGTTAATGTTAATGCTTACTGCCTCATGGCATATGTCGCTGCTTATACCGGCAGCAATTCCAGAAGGCTCATCGGCTCTAACTTCTTCATCCTATGTGTCGGCTTAATCTTACTCTTCATTTTCAGGGACAATTCAGGCTTGCATACTAAACTCGCTCCGGGCTTTGCTGTACTGTTCGTTACTGAAGGATTTATCCTGCAATTACTCTATCAGGAATATTACGGCAACGGACAATTTATCGTCATGAATGCCCTCTTTATACTGCTCATTGATTCATTCCTCCTGCAATATCTCTTCAGGCAGAATATACCCCTCGTCTACACAGTCGCTACTATGATGCTCGTCTTCACTTTCTTCTACCTTGAAGCTCCTACTTACAGGCAGCTCATCACTGCTCACAGAGAAATTGATGCTGCAAGGCTTAGGGCAGAGGCCTCCATTCACAAGGCTACCGTCGCCAATAAGGCCAAGAGTAATTTCCTCGCAAGCACCTCTCATGAAATACGTACTCCCATGAATGCTATTCTGGGCATTAATGACATGATTATTGCTGAGAACCCGGAGCCGGAAGCTATGAATGCTGCTCTGGCTGTCAAAGGCGCAGGTGAATATCTGCTGGGGCTGGTTAATAACATCCTTGACATCTCAAAGATTGAGGCCGGGAAAATGGATCTCTATGAGACTGATTATCACCTCTGGGAACTGCTTAAAGATTGTGAGGATGATATGACTGAACGCCTCAAGAGCAAACCGGCTCTCAAGTTCTCCGTTGCAGCCGATGATGATACTCCGGAACATTTGCACGGTGATGCACTCAGGCTCAGGCAGGCTTTATCTAACCTGCTCAGCAATGCAGCAAAATACACTGAGAAGGGCACTGTTACTCTGAGGGTTAATTGGGAAAAGAAATCCGGCATGGAAGTATTAATGCGTTTCATCATTCAGGATACAGGTATAGGTATGCGTGAAGATGAACTGGCAAAGATTTATGAACCCTTTGAACGCGCTAATATTATTGAGACTAGGCATATTCCGGGTGCGGGCTTGGGACTTACTCTCGTGAAGAATATTGCTGCCATCATGAACGGCAAAATAAGTGTCAGGAGTGAGTACGGCATGGGGACAGAGTTTACCTTTGAGATACCGCAGAGAGTTGCTGCAGAGAGCATGAGCCTCAAAGAGTATGAGGATTTCATGAGCAGACAGGCAGTAATCAAGCATGATGAACAGGATAATTCCCCTGATGTATGGCCGAATGCCAGAATACTTGTCGTTGATGATACTCCGGTCAATCTAGTCGTCGCTAAAGGTATGCTCAAGAACTCTGAAGCTATGATTGACACATCAGAAAGCGGTGAAGATGCACTTGAACTCATGAAGGCTAATCATTATGACCTAGTGTTCCTTGACCATAAGATGCCGGGCATGGACGGCATACAGACACTCGGACATGCTAAGAAATTTTCTCCGGACACTAAGTTTATTGCGCTGACGGCCAACTCAGGGGGCAATGCCAGAAATGAATATATTGCTCTAGGCTTTGATGACTATCTGCCTAAACCGTTTAAAGGTGATGAGATGATGAAGATACTTAAGGCTTATCTCAGGAAATAATGAACGGGGGGACTGGCTTATGAACTGCTGGTCTCCCCGTTTTCGTCTGCGTGTAGTTGGGTGCGTAGCTCTTTACGCCATAGTGTACTTCCTTGCGTGCTCCTGTATAGTGTCGCGCACTGTTGATGGTGATGGGATATTCGTTGCACGGATCTCTTCTCCGCTCGTCCCTGAAGACGTTATGATTATATCCCCTACTCCCAGCATTGTCTGCATTAAGTTCTGTCCGACTTCAATGTGCATTATGTTCGATAACCCTATCTCGATTGAACGCCGGAAATCGCTGCTCCACGGCTTTAACGGGTTGCAGGTTACAAATGCTACTTCCTGATTGGCCGGGCTGTCCGGATTATCCCTCAAGATTAATGACATCGTAGCACGCCTTAACGCTACATAGATGAATACCAGCACATCAACTACGCATGCCGCTATCCACATCCACTTGAGCCATGATGCGCCGTTCTTCAGGTAATGCACCGCTCCGCACACCGCTAGCAATAACAACATAAGCAAAAATTCCTTGTAGTAACTCTTCCATGCTGGTTTGTACACTGTTTCCATGTTTACTATTCTTCCTCCCTGTTCTATGAGTATGCACATTATAGCATTTCCTCACGTTTTACATTTCTTCGTGATACATTATTCATTGAGGTGATTTATACATGGAAGTATTCAAGACTGCTTTGCGTTCACTTATGAGCAACAGGACAAGGTCATTGCTTACTATGCTGGGAATTATTATTGGTGTCGGTGCAGTGATTACTATGGTTGCTATTGGCAGGGGCGCGTCGCAGCAGGTTGAAAGTTTCGTTGCGGGCTTCGGCTCAAACTTATTAATTGTCATGCCAGCTCCGCCTAACTCTACAGGTGCTAGAGGTGCTGCAGGCTCTGGAGATAGCCTCACTCTTGATGATAATTATGCTCTAGCTAATGAGACCTTTTCCGTAGCCAGAACTGCCCCTGAAGTCTCTACGTCTACTCAGGTAATCTACGGCAACTCCAACTGGAACACCAGCATCACCGGCTCTACACCTGATATTCTGGAGGTCAGAAACTGGCAGATTGACAGCGGGGCAATGTTTACAGAACAAGATGTGAGGAGTGCAGCTAAAGTTTGTGTTATCGGGCAGACTGTTGCAAAAGAATTATTCGGCTACTCTGACCCTATAGATGCCACCATCAGGATACGCAATATACCCTTCAGAATTGTGGGCATGACTACAAAGAAGGGTGCTAATTCATGGGGGCAGGATCAAGATGATTTTATTTTAGTGCCGGTAACTACGGCGCAGAGAAGATTAGTGCGAGTAGGGGCCAGAGTAGATATAGTGAGGCGTATAAATGTTCAGGCAAAGGATAAAGACAGCCTTACCAGTGCACAGGAAGAAGTTACGTCTATCTTGAGGCAAAGGCATAAATTAACCGAAGGCGTAGAGAATGATTTTCAGGTGCGCAACTTAACTGAAGTGCAGGAGAACATGACTAACACTGCTAATGTTATGAGCTTATTATTAGGAGCTGTGGCATCTATATCCTTGCTGGTTGGCGGAATAGGCATAATGAATATAATGCTTGTGTCAGTGAGCGAGAGGACGCGTGAAATAGGTATCAGGATGGCAGTAGGAGCAAGGCCGTCTAATGTGAGGGTGCAGTTTTTGACGGAAGCTATTGTGCTGTCGTTCTTGGGCGGAGCTATTGGAATTGCTATTGGCTTCGGGGTATCTAGGCTTATTGCGTCTGTGTTTTCTTGGCCTGCTATTGTGTCTGCGCAGTCGGTAGTTTTGGCTTCTGGCTTCAGTGCATTTGTGGGGGTATTATTTGGGTTCTGGCCTGCGTGGAAAGCATCTAATCTTGACCCTATTGATGCATTGAGGACTGAGTAAGGGGAAAGCCCCCCTGTTTATTCTGGGGGGAGTTCTCCATGATTGCGGAAGCGTGTTATTTCCCGCTCAAACGTCAGCTTCACTACTCCGGTGCTTCCGTTGCGGTTCTTGGCTATCCTGATTTCGGCCTCACTGTTCGTGAGGTCATTTTTCTCGTTCTCGCCGTAATAGTCTTGCCGGTACATCATCATTACTACATCTGCATCCTGCTCTATTGCTCCGCTGTCTCTAAGGTCTGCAAGCTGAGGCTTCTTGTCGGTGCGCTTTTCTGCCTCACGTGAGAGCTGTGATAGGGCTATCATTGGGCAATTCATTTCACGTGCTATTGCCTTGAGCATTCTTGAGATGTCTGAGACTTCCTGCTGACGGCCTTCAGAGCGGCGTTCCCCGCTTGACATGAGCTGCAAGTAGTCTATGACTATGAGAGCTAGATCTGGATGGCGCATCTTGAAGCGTCTGCATCTTGCACGCAGTTCTAGGGCCGATAGCTGGGTTGCATCGTTGATATATATTTCGCGTTTTGCCAGAACATTGCAGGCTTCCTTTACTTTCGCGAACTCTGAGGTGTCGAACATTCCGCGATTTAGGCGTGAGAGGTCTACTCCGCTTTCTGCGCTTACCATGCGTTGAACTAGCTGTTCAGAGGGCATTTCGAGGGAGAAGATAAGGACTGAGGAATTAGCCTGACCGCCTCCGAATTGAGCAATGTTGATTGCGAAGGCAGTTTTACCCATTGATGGCCTTGCGGCTATGATGTTGAAGCTGCCGGGCTGGAGGCCTCCTGTGATTTCGTCGAGATCGGTGAAGCCTGTAATATACCCGGTGTAATGTGAGCCGGAAGACTTCTGCCTCTCAATTACACCCGCAAGCACTGGGGCGATAACGTCCCGGACATGGCGGAATTCATCTGCGCTTTTGTTCTGCCTTGCGTCAAAGAGCAGCTTTTCTGCGTCCTCAAATATCATGGGAATGGTCTTGTCGAAATTAACGGCCATTCTCTTTAGTTGCTCGCCGGCATCTATAAGTTTCCTGCGGATTGAACGCTCCCTTACGATCTCAGCATGATAGCCCGCATTCGCTGTTGTCGTTACCTCGCCTAACAGACTCAGAAGGTAAGCTCTTCCGCCTAATCTGTCGAAGAGACCTTTTGCTGATAGTTCGGTCTCGAGGGTTAGGTGGTCTACGGGCATTTCACGCATATACATGCCGCTGATAACGTTGTAGGTTATTCTGTTGTTCGTGTCGTAGAAGTCGTCGGGCTTTAGGAAACCGATAACGGCAGACAAGGCCTCAGAACTCAGGATGCATGACCCCAGCACTGCGCGTTCTGCCTCTAAGCTGAATGGAGGTGTAGGAGCTGAAATCATGCTACGGTAACTATCAATGTCATATCAGCCTGAACATTTGGGTACAGCTTCAGGGAAAATTTGTAGTTCCCTGCACTCTTCACCGTCTCGTCGAGCTTTATGTCGCGCTTGTCAAAATCCTTCAGGCCATACTGAGCATCAAGTGCTTCAGCGATCTGCGCAGGGGTAATACTCCCGAAAAGTTTGCCGTTCTCTCCTGCTCTGCCTTCTATGCTGACTGATTTTCCCTGTAACTTCTTCTGAAGCTCAAGGGCTGACTTCCTGTCCTTTTCGTCTTTCGCCTTTGCTCTTGCCTGTTCTGCCTTCCACTCGGAGAGTTTTCCCGGAGTGGCCTCAACAGCCAGTCCCTTAGGAATTAGGAAGTTTCTTGCGTGGCCGTCGCTCACATCAATTAGTGAACCTGCTTTGCTGAGTTTGCTTATGTCTGATTTCAGTATTACTTTCATGAATAGATTCTCCCTTCGCGGACAAATTAACCCGCAAATAATATCATATGCAGATTACTGCATGAGAGACAAAACAGATTCTGAGAGCTGGTTAGCCTGAGCGAGCATACTAATTCCAGACCGATTTAGCACCTTAAGCCTGACGTATTCCATCATTACATCTGCTATATCTGCATCGCGTATCCGGCTTTCTGTCCCGGTAAGTGCACTTTCCTCAATATTTACCGTCTCAAGCACTCCCTCAAGACCATTAACGTATGCTCCCAGTCTTGCACGCTGTTCACTCGTCCGTCTTATCGCTTTATCCAGTATGCTCACTGACTCACTGGCTGCGCTCCTCGTCCCGACATTAACACGGCTTACTCCCAGACCGTAGCTAGACATGTCCCCAACTCTTACACTGAACGTTTCCCCAATGTCCGCTCCCACCTGAAAGACTGTGCCAGTGTGCTTAAGCTGCAATATTGCCGTGTATGTCCTTTGACGCGCTAGCATGAATCTTTGCGTAGCCTCGTTCCAGTTCGCCGACAGCCCGGACATTGCATCTGCCATAATATCTATTTCCGGAGGGATAAGAGCAAAAAATTCATTCCCGCATTCTTCATTCATAGAATTTACCTCTTGCCCTGACACTGCATCATAGACAGCAGCTCTCGCAACACTCTCACAACTTCTCCGCTCCTCGTTCAGCCCTAACGCCATCATCAGCCTATCGCTCCCGGCAATCTCTATCTCCCCTACCCGACCGCTTACCGCACTGTTCACTAATAGCCGCCCTTTGCTTATCACACAAAACTTCCCATCATCATCTGCATACTTCCCTTGTCCCAATCCTTCACTTATCGCATCATTCAATTTTCTGCGTACCTCATCTATCGTGTCTTCGCCCCTCAGCTCCACCTTCACGCTCTTACCTCCCTGCATCAGCACTAATTCCTCTGTCTCAGATAACACAAATTCACCTCCAGCCCAAAACTCCTCTATATCCCTCAGCTTCACCCCGCCGGATACTACATCACCAGCATGCGAGGTCTCAAAACCAGCTAAGTGCTCATACTCCCCAATATTCACAGCCTCATCAACTTTCAGCTTAAGTTCTCCCTCGAGGACTTCTCCGCTCTCACTATCCAGATAGTAGTTCTTGAACACTATTTCCTCTCCTGAAATGCTCCCGCTGTCTATACCCCATGATGTATCATTACCAGACTTCAGACCTAACGCATTCAGTAACTTTCCTCCTCCGCTTACTCTCGCATTTGAACCATCTTCAACCTGCAGAGTTAAGGTTAATCCTTTCTCTCCATCATCTAAATCATCTGCATAACTCACCTCCGCATTCACTCCAGAATACTCATTCAGCTTCTCAATTACACTAGACATAGTATCCTCAGGGTCTATCTCTAAACTGTAGCTGCTGCTGTCTGTCCTTATCTTCAGCCTCTCCGTTCCGTCCGGAAACGCTTCTGCTAGCTCCCTATACTCACTCAAGGGCGTATCTCTTATCGTCGTCGCTATCGCCTCACGCCCTATCTGTCCTCCTAAGTCATTCACTAGCTTGTTTCCCCACTCTCTATCTCCTATCCTTAGGTCTATACCCTTTTCCGTTATTAGGCTAGTTATTGCCGCTGTCCCTGTGCTCACCGCTGATAAGGTTACACCGCTGTTCTTCAACGCTTCTTGCGCACTCAAAAGCGTACCGCCTTTAGGCACTTCCTGCCCGGTGTCAGTGATTAACACTATGTGCCGTGCTGCTACATCGCCCATGTCATAGCTGCTCAATGCGTCGGTTATGGCTTTATAGGGGTCTACGCTGCCTCCAACTAAATTTACTGCCAGCGCGTCTGTTAATTCCTCCTCTGTCTCGTACCAATCATAGCTGCTGTTCTGCAATCCGCCAGTCAAGTACCTAGCTATCCCAACTTTCACATCTTCAGCACCTTCTGCCATTATGCTCTCTATAAATGATGATATATGCTCCTTCACCATCTGAAATGATGCTCCCATTGACAAGGAATTATCTATCAGGAAAACTACTTTTGCTGCACTTGGCAAGGGTTCATTAGGCTTAAAGGTATTAGTCTTCATGACCGCAGGAGTATGTGTTGCCTGTAAAGTTAGGGAGCTTATATTGATAGTTCTGTCTGTGCCGTTAGCTGTACTAACATTATAGACAAATTTATTTCCTTTTGAGAACGCTGAGGCATCATTGACCTTCAACTCCATAGCTCCATCCGGAACACCATTATCTGAACCAGCAATCCCTATACCTAACACTTCACTTAGGTCAGCAAATTCACCCTGCGTAAGTGTGATGTTCTCTGCTGTAAATTCCTCTGTTGTGCCGTCTATATTAAGAACGCTTGAATGCGCATTAAGTGTTATTGTGGTGTCTGTTGTGTCTATGACCTCAAAGAGTATGCTGGCATTGCTGAGAACATGGCTGTTCCTTATGCTGGCAGACAGTGATTCTTCAAGTTCTTGGAAGTTCAGGCCATAAACACCAGAGGGAATAATTCTAGCCTGAGTTGGCAGAGCAGATGTAAAGTCATATCTGCCATCCGGAATATTATTCACACTAATATCCTGAACACCGGCATCATGATTTACTGACTTGTTGATCAATAAGCCTTCTGTACGCAAATGCATCTCTTTGCTCGCCTGAACTTGCGGCACTCCGGGGTATGTCGTTATCTGTATCCTGTATGTCCCTTCATGGCCTGTTATGTCGCCGTTAATTCTTGCCTTGAGATTAGGGTCATCACTAGACCACGAGGCATTTAATGATCCGTCTAACAGCTTCTTGTTGTTGAAGGTAGTATCATTAGCCAAACGGTCAATATTAGCCTTAAGTTCATCAATCTCAAGCTGAAGATAAGCTCTATCCTGCTGAGTCAGTATGTCATTACTGGCTTGGAGTGCTAAGTTCCTCATTCTCTGAAGCATGGTATTAGCTTCACTCATTGCACCTTCAGCAGTCTGAAGAAGGGAGATAGCGTCTTGGGCATTATGAGAAGCCTGAGCCAGCCCTGATATTTGGGAGCGTAATTTCTGGCTGACGGCAAAAGAAGCAACATCATCAGCAGGAGAATTAATGCGCAAGCCGGTAGATAGTTCATGCAAAGTTTTGGCAAGTGATTTGTTAGTGCTGTTGAGTGCATTGAAGGCAGTTAAAGCAGAAGTATTATTAGCTATCCTCATAACAAATTATCTCCTCTGAATCGTGTATAGTGATAATTATATTTCGGTGCTATGAGTTACACTAATTAAATTTATGTACGTGTGCGGCAAGGATGACGGCATTCATTGCAGTTATGAGAACAATGCTTGGAGCTGCCAATAAATTTCATGGCAAAGTATATCCCCGCAGCAACGATAACGCCTAACAGAATATCAATCATGTTCTAACCTCTCAAGAATAGTTTTCAGCTTCTCATTAACTGCGTCCAGACTATAAGCCAGCCGTAAACATGTGAGCATTAATAAATCTTCCTGCTTAGTGCCTTTACTGATCTCACCGCAAGCCTCATTAATCAAGGCCTTAACTCTATCAAGAGCATCATTATCAAGAGGAGTGCTGATAGTGTAAATGCCCTTGCCTATATTGAGTGCGACATCTCTGGAAGTTCTCATTATGTCATCACCTCAGAAGCAATAATTGCTCAAGTTTAGCTGTCATGACGGCGCAATAAGCCCTATCAATAATGGAGTTCTGGAATGCCTGAATGAAGGCTTTATCCTGTTCCAAGCTGCCGACTGATTTACGCCTAAACTCTGAGCGTAAGTTCCTGCGTTCAGTTAGCAACTGCTCTATTCTCTGAGAAATATTGTTTGCTAAAATTTCTGCGCTATTTATTGCCATAAAAATATCACCCCCTGTATTCTAGCAGAGAGTGATATTACTTAGCTAACGGATTACATAACCTTTGCGCTTTAAGTTCTCGCGTACATTGTTATGCACTGCCTCTACTTCATCATCCTTAAGCGTTCTATCTTCTGACCTGTAACTCAGGCTGTAGGCTAAACTTCTGAAGCCTTCTGGAATGCCTTTGCCTTCATAGACATCAAACAGTCTCAAAGTATCGAGATTAATATTGCCAGCCTCAAGGACAGCAGCTTTAATATCGCACAGGACATCATGATTGCTCTTATCTCTGGCCACCAGCAAGGATATATCCCTGAAGGAAGCTGGGTAACTGCTGGCGAGCCTGAAGACTGGCTTAACACACATTCCCAGTTCAGCCAAATCAATTTCGAAAGCGTAGACACCTGCGACATCAAAATTCTGCTCAATGACTGGCTTTAATCTTCCTAGCCAGCCAATACATTTACCCTCAAGCCACACATGAGCGCACTGCCCTGAATGCATGAAAGGTTCACTGCCGACCTTAAATTCTGCCTCAAGCCCTCTAGCTCTCAGGACTGCAATAACATCTGCCTTAATGTCAAAGAATGCTTCTGCCCTGTCATTATTAGGCGACCTGTTATCCCTGCCGTTATAGACCAGTCCGGCCAAGTGTTCCGGCTCATCATTGCCGATAAAAACTCTTCCCTGCTCAAAAGCTCTTACCTGACCGCGCCACCCGGAACTCAAAGCAGCCTTAAGCCCCATAAGCAGTCCCGGCAGAAGAGAAGTTCTCATAGACATTTGGTCTCTACTGATAGGGTTAGCAATATTGAGTGTCTTAGCTCTTAAGTCATCATGATTTAGGCGCAGAAGTTCAGTGAAATTTTCAGGAAGGAAGCTGTAAGTTAATACCTCAGTGTATCCCCTAGCAGTCATGAGCTGCCTTATAGTTCCTGCAAGCCTCATGTTATCCCCAATATCTGCGCGTCTGGGAAGTTCCCCCGGCAGTTTATCGGGAGCATCATTGTAGCCTCTGAACCTGCCTATTTCTTCAATCAAATCTTCCTCAATAGCAATATCGGGCCTCCAAGTCGGCGGAAGGAAAGTGTTATCCTTAACCTGCTTAATGCCGAAGCCTTCAAGAATGCGTGCAGCTTCATTCATATCATCCCACGAGAGATAGACAGATAATTTTCTCTGCGAAAGGGCAATAGGCTTAGGCTGATAAATCTCATTCTCAGCAGCAATAGGCTTATAATCAATTTCCGCCCCGCACCAGTCCTTAAGCAGATTAGACGCAGCGACGAGAGCATATACACTCAAAGCGGGGTCAACAGTCCTGGAGAACCTGAAGGCAGCCTCCGAATTAATGCCGAGCCTCCGTGAAGTATGGCCTACACGTACCGGCGAGAAGGAAGCACTTTCCACGACGATAGTGCTTGTATCCTGATTAATGCCTGTTTGCTGGCCTCCCATAACGCCCGCCAAAGCAACGGCCTCACCGCCTGAAGTGATAAGCATATCGCGTTCAGTAAGCAGTCTTTCTTTTCCGTCAAGGGTAATCATAGTTTCGCCCTTATGAGCTGCCCTAACTGTAATTTCTCTTGCGGGTAAAGTATTGAGGTCGAAGGCGTGTAATGGCTGCCCAAGCATGAGCATTACATAATTAGTAACGTCTACAGCGTTATTAATAGGTCTCATGCCCAAGTGAGCCAAATCAATTTTCACAGTCAGTGGAGAGCCTGAAATCTTAGCTCCTGAAGCGAGACCCAGCCTGTAAGCGAAGCATCCTTTATCAGGGAGAGAAATTCTGCCGAAAGTTTCGGGCCATTCTTTAACCTGAGGAGCTGGGGTAAGCCATTCGGGCCTTAGCATCTGCGACTTAGGGAACAGTCCCTTAATCTCCCTTGCGATACCGAGAATGCTTAACAAATCGCCTCTGTTGGGTGTAACAGACACATCAAGGATAGTATCATCAATGTGATAAAGACTGCGTGCGTCATCCCCAGCCGTAGCATCATTCGGAAGTATGAGGAGGCCTGAAGGGTCATCGACATCATGAAGCCCCAATTCTTCAGCGGATAACATCATGCCGTAGCTCATAACGCCCTCAAAGTCTCTGGTGCCCATAACAGTACCGTCGGGGAGCATTGAGCCTTCACCGGCATAGAACACCATATCGCCGAGCTTCATATTCTTAGCACTGGTAACGCAAATTTTTCTTCCTGCCCCAGTGTCTAATGTAGCGACAAAGTATTTACCTTCAGAAGGGTGCTTATCAAGGGAAATAATTTTAGCAGCCACAACGCCGTTTAATTTTCCTGCAGTATGAGCAATGCCCTCAACTTCTGAGCCTGAGAAAGTAAGCCTTTCAGCAATTTCATCAACTGATGCCTCAGTATCGACAAAGAGTTTAAGCAAATTCCACGAGACGAGCATTAAAATTCACCTCCCCATCCAGAGAGCAGATAAGCTGTGTTACCGTCAAAGAGCAGCCGTAAATCTGAGATGCCGTACTTAAGCATGGCCAATCTGTCCAAGCCCAGCCCGAAAGCGAAGCCGTTATAGATATTGGGGTCAATTTTCCCTGCCCTTATGACGTTAGGGTGAACCATGCCCATACCTGCGACTTCAAGCCAGCCTGTACCATGGCACACCCTGCAGTCTTCATCATGCCCCGAACACTCTACGCACTCAATATCAAGCTCCATGCTAGGCTCAGTGAAGGGGAAATAGCTAGCTCTAAATCTAGCCTTAAGGCTTCTTCCGAAGAAAGCATTAACCATTTCAGTAATAGTGCCTTTTAGGACAGAGAAGGAGACATCTTTATCAATGAGCAAGCCTTCCATCTGGTTAAACATTGGGGAGTGAGTAGTATCATTATCTCTTCTGAAGACTTTACCCGGGCAGACGATACGCAGGGGTGCGCCGTACTGGAGCATAGCCCTAATCTGGACCGGTGAAGTATGGGTGCGTAAGAGAGTGCCGTCATTGAAGTAGAAAGTATCCTGCATATCTCTAGCCGGATGCCAGGCAGGAATATTGAGGCATTCGAAGTTGTAGAAGTCTTCCTCATGTTCCGGCCCTGACGCAACGGAATATCCTAGCCCCTGCATAATGTCCGCGATTTCGTGCATAGTCTGCAGGACAGGGTGAAACGCGCCTTTAAGTCTTCCTTTAGGGGGAAGAGTAACATCAATGCGTTCTTGAATTTCTAGCTTTTCATTTTCTGCATCACGGATAATTTTTTCAGCCTCAGCCAGCCTAATATCAATCTCATCACGCAGAGAGTTCATTTCCTGCCCTGCCTGTTTTCTCTGTTCCGGGGGAAGTTTGCCCACTGACCGCAGTAACAGTGTGAGTTCGCCTTTTTTGCCAGTAAACTTTACGCGCAAATCGTCAAGTTCCTGCAGAGAATGAATAGCATTAAGGGACACCAAGAAGGCATCCCTTACATCAGCGATATTAAGTTCCGTAACAGCCATCAGTTCACAGCTTTCACTTTGGCGACTAAATCCTTGAAGCCCTGAGTGTCATAGACTGCCAGTTCAGCAAGCATTTTTCTGTTGAGGGTGATACCTGCTTTCTTGAGGCCGTTCATGAAGACGCTGTAGCTCATGCCTTCCGCCCTTACTGCTGCACTGATACGTGTAATCCACAGCCTGCGGAAGTCTCTTTTCTTGCGCTTTCTGTCAACGTAAGCCCTAGACAAAGCAGCTAAATATGCTTCTCTAGCTCTGCGGTAAACATTTTTGCGCTGACCCCAATAGCCTTTAGTGATGCGGAATAACTTTTTGCGTTTCTGGTTACTCTGTGATGCGCCTTTAACTCTCATGAATAATCAAGTCCTTTCTAGTCATAGGGCAGAAGATGCCTCATCTGTTCAGTGAGGGTATCAGTAACGTAGCCAGTTTCCTTAAGCCTGCGCATACGGGAAGGCTTTTTATGTACGAGGATATGAGACCTGCTGCACTTTCTGTATGCAAATTTGCCTGAAGCTGTTTTGAAGAAGCGTTTTTTAGCTCCAGAATGCGACTTTAATTTCTGCTTAGACATGAGAAAAAATTAATCTCCCTTCGTAGTAGATGTAGATTGAGCTGCTGACTGTTTAGACGGCTGCGGGCCTGACTGAGGGGTAAGCAGAAGCCTCATGTATCTTCCTTCCATGACGGGTTTAGCCTCGCACCTGCCGACATCTTCGCATTCAGCGATAACTCTGTTAAGAACTTCTTCGCCTCTGTCAAGGAAAGACATTTCCCTTCCTCTGAAGAAGACGGAGACTTTAACTCTATGTCCTTTTTCAAGGAAAGTTCTTACGGCCTTAGTTTTGAAGTCGAAATCGTGGTCATCAATTTTAGGGCGCATTTTAATTTCCTTGAGTTCTTGAACCTTCTGCTTTTTGCGGGCATCTTTTTCCTTCTTCTGAAGCTGATACCTGTACTTGCCGTAATCCATAATTCTGCAGACCGGGGGACTGGCTAAGGGCGCGACTTCCACCAGATCTAAGGATTGTTCTTTAGCAAGGCGAATAGCATCGGTTGTATTAGTGATACCGACTTTAACTCCATTTTCGTCAACGAGGAGCACTTGATGAGAAGTGATTTCCTGATTGACGCGGGGAGCGACATCATCATTGCCGGGCAATAATTCCTCCTCCTTTCGAAAACTGCCTCAGCTGTTGAGTGCACACAAAAAATCAGGGTCAGCTCATGAAACATAAAGTCTGCCCTGAAGAATATATGCATGATTAAGAAAAATTCAGAGTGCTGACTTCTTGAAACCCTGCAGATACGGAAATCGATGCAGGAGAGCCTGTGAGTGAAAATATATCATAAAGATAGAGCAAACGCAATTGGTGTATAATAAGGCCGTCCCGGGAAGCTAGGACGGAGCAAAACGGGCTATGCAGAAGTTGGGGGCAGCAATCCCCACCTCAAGACATAAGCCCTTCGGTAAGGGATAAACGTTACTTGCATTCACGGATTAGATCCGTTATAGCTCTGACAAGGTTCGTAACAGCCTCTAGGAGCTTTATTAATGTCTTCACGCTATCACTTCCTTTCACCATAAGATAGGCTACTCGGGAGTGATCCCCTAGCAAGCCACGTCCCCGCAAATGCACACGGAAACGGCTTCCCGCTGCGCATAATTCTATCACACAAAAAATTTCACTTTCTGCTAAAGTAGGGAATAAGCCTCACCGACAATGTGAGTGATACCCAAAACAGGTAATACATAACAACAGAAACCTTTTCGCGATAAGGATAGAAGGTTTACTTTTAGCGCAAAGCACTCACCGCAGCGAATCAGTACCGGACTTCACAGGACGGGCGCGAGCGTCCAAGAGGGAGACGTAATCCGGCAGAGTTCCTTCGGGAAAGAGGCAGGCAACCCTCAGAACCAGTGAGGGCAGGAAATTACCAAAAGCCCTTTGCACACGGAAGGGCAGGGGGCACGACGAACATAACAAGGAGGTAACACATCATGTCAATGGTAATTAATCACAACATACCGGCACTTCAGACGTACAACATAGTGAACGGTACGAGCAACAGCATTCAGAAGTCGATAGCGAAACTGTCAAGCGGACTTCGCATCAACAGTGCAGCGGACGATGCGGCAGGATTAGCGATTTCTGAGAAGATGCGTGCACAGATCGGCGGACTGGACAAAGCAGTAGCCAACACGCAGGACGGCATCAGCCTCATCCAGACGGCAGAGGGCGCGCTTCAGGAGACGCACTCAATACTTCAGAGAATGCGCGAACTGTCAGTGCAGGCAGCCAACGATACCCTGACGCAGCAGGACAGAAGCTACATCCAAGTAGAGATTGACCAGCTCAACGACGAGATAACCCGTATCGGCGACACGACGCAGTTCAACAAGAAGAAGATTCTGAACGGCGACGCAGCAGCTCTCTGGAGCAGCGACAACAACGAGACGAAGGCCATCATCAACGGCGGTCTCCGCAAGACTGACCAGTTCGGGCAGAAGGTCTCCGTCGAGGGCAACTACAAGATCCGCGTGAAGGCAGATCCCGGGCAGGGCGAAGTCCAGAAGTCGGACATCATGAAGATCAAGCATGATGATGTAGTCATCAACAAGACCATCAACACCGATCTCGGAGTAACTGATGTATCCGTAAGCAACGTAGCAGCCGGAAGCTACAAGATCGAGCTTGCAGAATCCAATCCCGGAGCTGGAGCAGGTGATGACGCAGTAGGACTTCTTACCGGTTCTTACGGACTCGGCGGCACGATGAATAATACGGACAGCGAAATTACTTTCCAGGATGGTATCGGTGCACCAGTAACCAAGATTACCGTATCCACGACAGACGGCGTAGAGATCTGGTCAACAACCGGCTCCGACCTGTTCAAGTACGCAGAGGCAGCAGACCCCTCAGCAGGAACTACGGCAGCAGATCAGTCGTCATTCTTTGAGGGACGTACAGCAGAGAGCACGGCAAGCGGTGAAGGGCCTTCATTTGTTGGTGTCAAAGATGAGATCATCGCAGCAGCAGCAGCTAAGGGAATTACCCTTTCCGGTTTTGCAGAAGAACCCGACGAAAACAGCGGGTCATTTACGCTGAACACTGTAACCAAGAACGGGACAGCCCCCGGCATCAAGATAACCTACGAGACAGCAGCCCCCGGCGTAGACCCCACAACGGCAATTACTGTAAATGATGCAGCACCAGTTGCAGCAGACAGTATATTTGCAGTCACTGTCGAAGATAACCTTATGGAGAATGCCAGCATCCTGTTCGAGGTAACTAACATCGACACGGTCAACCAGCAGGTAACCCTCAAGGCCACAGCAACCAAGTTATCGCAGGACGGCGTGAACTCAACAGCTACACAGGATAATATCGTGCTCAGCATAGTTGACGGCGCACCTCAGGAGAACGCAGTGAACCTTGATAAGCTGTTCGGAGGAAGCGAGGAGAACGGCAATTCAGTAACCATTAACTTTAACGAGTTTGATGGTATTGATACGTTAGGAATATCCCCCGTCTCTGAGGGCGCAAAGTTCGTGTACTTCGTTACAGCTCAGACCGAAGAATCCAACGAGCAGCCGATTCAGGTCAATATCTCCGGCACGCTCGACAGCTCATGGGAAGACAAGTGGGACGACAGCCCCTTCAACGGTAACACTCTCGGCTACACCCTCAACGGCGACAATCTTGCTGACACAGAGATTCACTTCAAGAATTTCTACCTGAACGAGAAGACCGGCAACGTAGAAGAGGGCGACATAGTAATGTCAACCGGAAGCCGCTTCAACATGGGCGATACCGGAGCACTTGCAGATGCCAGCACTGACCCTGAATCAATGCTTGCCAGATTCGACGCAGCCTACATCGGCAAGACAGCAACCGGCGACACGAAGCTCCGCGACCTCGACAAGTTCTGGAACTCAGAGGGCGTATTCATGCTCGACGACGCGAAGACCATCACGCTTAATCAGGGCAACGGCAACACCGCCAGCGTAACCCTCTACGCCAACGACACGCTCGACGAAGTGGCCGACAAGCTCAACACAGCTATTGCAGACGGTCTCGGCCAGAAGAAGTATGTTGACGACGCAACCAAGTTCGTAACGTTCGTAGGCAACGGCTCAACGAAGGAATCTGAGTCAGTAGACGGCACATTCCTTATCCGTTCAATAGTGCCCGGCAAGAGCGGAGAAATCACGCTTTCCGGCGATGAGGATCTGCTGAATGCATTCTCCCTGAACACGATCCAGAAGTCGAAGGAGACTTCATTCACCGTTGACGTTGAGGACGCACACACCGGCGAAGTCATCAAGCAGGGCGTGAAGATTACAGGCAACGTAGCAAAGGGCCTCATTGACGAGAACGTCGACGTAGAGTTCAGCGAGCTTGCAGGTATCAGCGCATCATGGAACGACAACCTCAAGAAGTTCGTGTACTCATCAGCGACAGAGGAGACAACGCTTCACCTTTCCGACAACACGACAGTGCTTCAGATCGGTGCAAACGAAGGCGAAGACCTCGCGCTCAACATCGGCGACATGCGCTCACATGCACTCGGCCTTGACGGCGTAAACGTCATGAGCCACGACAGAGCAGCCCGCTCAATCACCATCATTGACAACGCAATAGACAAGGTGAGCACGCAGAGGGCAAATCTCGGAGCGTACCAGAACAGGTTAGAGTACACGGCGAGCAACCTGACGACGGCCAGCGAGAACCTGACCAGCGCAGAGAGCAGAATCCGCGATACAGACATGGCGAAGGAAATGATGAACTTCACGAAGCTGAACATCATGCTTCAGGCTGGTAACTCCATGCTCGCGCAGGCAAACCAGCAGCCTCAGAACGTCCTTAGCTTAATCCGTTAAGCAAGTCTGACCAAGACATAACAGCTCGTAAAGTATCAGGCGCAATCAGCATTAACAGGGGGAAGGGGGGTAAAAAACTCTTTCCCCCTATTTGTATACATGCGGGCTGAATGACGGAAGGCAGGCGGTTTTGCAATGGCCGGAGGAATAACAGGCATCCCGACACCTCAGCAATCCCCTGTAGAAGAGCGGAGACAGGCAGTAAAGACGAAGACACTAGGCCGGACAGGAGCAGCGCATGATGACAGCTTCCGCGAGAAACTGGAGGCCCAACGCCGGAACATGAAACAGAATCAGGATCGGCAGGAATCAGACCAGCAGGTAGAGAAGCGCAGAGAAGCAATTCTTGCGAAAATCGGCTCAAGGAGGCATCTTCAGTACAACGTAATAGAGGATGCTGCGATAGTTCAGGTGAGTGTAATAAACTCTGAGGACGGGACAATAGTTCGCAAGTTTCCACCCGATGAAGTAGTAGATTTTGTGAGACGAGTAAAGAAGTCAGGCCGGAGAAGCCTAGACATAACATTATAGATAATTTCCCCCGCCATAAGCGACCATAGACTGACGGGGGGATATTGTATTCAGGGAAGATAATTACACACACTAAGGATGGTGATTGAAACATGTCAATGATAATGAACCATGACATGACGGCAATAATGGGGCAGCGCATAATGCAGAGAAATTCCCTCGCGATGAAGCGTTCCCTCGAGAAACTGTCAAGCGGTCTGCGTACCAAGATAGCCGACGTTGACAACACAGCCGGACTTGCGATAAGCGAGACTATGTTATCGCGCATCGGGGGCATGGAGAAAGCCCTCAACAATTCGCAGGACGGAATAAGCCTCATTCAGA
Organism: Synergistaceae bacterium; assembly: GCA_017445405.1. Classification (GTDB taxonomy): domain Bacteria; phylum Synergistota; class Synergistia; order Synergistales; family Aminobacteriaceae; genus JAFUXM01. Next base: position 9,778 of record JAFSUD010000045.1, on the reverse strand, counting down.
CAGCTTCCGGAGCACTTGAGCAGACGCAGAGCATGTTAATGAGGATGCGTGAACTGAGCGTACAGGCAGCAAATGATACGCTTACCCAGCAGGATCGGAGCTACATTCAGGTTGAGATAAACGAGATCCGCGACGAGATAACGAACTTGGGAAATAATACCCAGTTCAACCGGAAAAATATCCTCAGCGGAGACAACGCCGTAATCTGGAGCAGCTCAGACAGCCGTGTAAGCGCAATCGTCAACGGAGGCCTTCGTTCAATTGACAGCTACGGGCAGAAATACGCACTTGACGGCAACTACAGAATAAATGTGCGTGCAGAGGCAGGAAAAGCCCAAGTCCAGAAGTCGGACGTGTTCAGGATAAAGCATGACGGCACAGTGAAGAACAAGGTGCTTAACAAAGATGCCGGAGCTATTGATGTGAGCATTGATGAAGTACCTGCGGGACAGTACAGTATCAAGTTGGCCGAAGATGCGGAGATGGGCACGGAGGGAGTATTAACCGGCTCATACGGCATAGGCGGAACAGTGAACAGCGCGGAAAGTGAGATAACTTTTGCTGAAGAGATAGGCTCGCCCGTAACCAAGATAACCGTATCGACAACTGACGGCGTAGAGATATGGAGCACATCGGGGTCTGACCTTTTCGGCAGCGCAGGAGGAACAGCTACATCTGCGGATCAGTCGTCATTTTTTGAGGGCAGGACTGACGCAGAGAACGGGCCGCTGTTTACCGGCGTGAAGGATGAGGTTATTGCTGCAGCGCGCGGTAAGGGAATAATACTCTCCGGCTTTGAGGATGCTGACAGTGAGAGCGGAGCACTGAATCTCACCGCAGGAAGGCTTAACGGCTCATCTACCGGCATAAAGATAAGCTACGAGACTGAAGCTCCCGGAGTATCGCCCGTTTCTTTGGTGAACGAGGCAGATTCAGAAGTCATAGCAGCAGATAATGTGTTCAGCGTAGAAATCAGTGATGCCAACACAGAGAATGCGAGCGTGTTATTCGAGGTCAAGAATATTGACGCAGCAACCAACACGGTAACTCTGAAGGCGACAGCTCAGAAGCTCTCACAGGACGGCCTGACTTCTACGGCAACGCAGGACAATATCATTCTGAGTATGGGAGGCGACGGCGAGAGTCCTAACACTGTAAGCCTTGCGAAGCTGTTCGGAGGCACGGAAGACGAACCTGCAGTAACAATAACGCTCGGCGAGACTGGCATAACGTCAATTCAGAAGGACGCAAAGTTTGTGTACTCAGTGAAGGCGGGCGGAGAAGTCCCAGACAACGAGAACGCAATAGAGCTTGACATCACCCACATACCCGTAACGTCAGACCCCAGCAAGTCAGAGGGCGGAGCGTACAGCGGACAGACTGCGGGCTACATACTGAACGGAGCGAATACCGGCAGCACGGAGCTTAGTTTCCGTCAGTACTTTGTGAGCGACAAGGGCGACGTGTCTCAGGGGACAATCACTCTCGAGACCGGAGCGAACTTCAAAGTTACTGATGCTAACGGGCAGCTCGACACTGATACCACCAGATTTATAGCGTCATTTGAGGCGGGATATGTCGGACAGGCAGCCGACCGCCATACGAAGCTGAGGGACATAGATAAATTCTGGACGAACGACGGGACGTATATTCTCGACCAGCCGAAGGAACTTACCCTTACGCAGGGAGACGGCAGACAGGCCAGCATAATGGTATACGGCGAGGACACAGTAGACGACCTTACGCGCAAGCTGAATGACGCAATAGCTAACGGTCTAGGGCAGTCAAAGTATGTAGACAACACCGGAAACTTTGTGTCATTTGTTGAGGGAGCTACGCCCGGAGTTGAGGGAGTGGAGGGAACTCTTGTAATACGTTCAGTCCTGGCCGGAAAGAAGGGAGAAATCACTCTCTCAGGCAATGAAGACTTTCTGCACACGTTATCGCTTAACACGATACAGGCCTCCGAAGAGACGAAGTACGAGGTAACCGTCCGTGATGCCCATGATGACAGCCTCATAGCCCAGAACGTGAAGATAACGGGCAATGTTCTGCGCGGAGTAGTGCACAAGAATGTAGACGTGGAGTTTGACTCAATGCTGGGCATCAATGCAGCATGGAATGACAGCCTCAAGAATTACGTGCTTGACGACACCGGCCAGAGCAACGGCACAGATGTAATCCTTCACTTGTCAGACAACACGCAGGTTTTCCAGACAGGCGGAGCAGAGGGTGATGATGTCATGCTTGCAATAGGCGACATGAGGTCTCACGCGCTGGGGCTTGACGGAGTAAACGTGATGAGCCGTGAACGTGCAGCCTACTCGACATCGCTTATTGATGCAGCTATCGACAGAGTGTCAATGCAGCAGGCCAAGCTCGGAGCAGCGCAGAACCGGTTAGAGCACCACATAGGCAACCTGACGGACGAGACTGAAGCCCTCGTTGCAGCGAACAGCAGGATACGTGATGTAGACTACATGAGCGAGATTCTGAACTTCACGAAACAGAATATCCTGATGAACTCGAACAGTGCGATGCTTGCACAGGCGAACCAGATTCAGAGCAGCACGATATTAACGCTCATGAGAATATAGCGATGGCGTTCGGACCAGAATATGTTACGGGACTCGCAGGGGCATTGAGAGAAATACTGCCTCTGCGGGTCAGCCGTATTGAGGGCGGGGACACATGGACAGCCCTTAAGGTTACAGGCGAACAATGGCTGCTTCTCTCATGGACTTCCGGAGCGTCGGGGATATGCACAGCTTCACAGAGCGACATCAACGCCCTGAAAGAAATATCGCCGTCCAGAGCATCAATCAGTGAGGCGATGAAGAGCAGGCTGACGCACGGAGGGGAGATATTCTCTGTGAGGCAGCTCAACAATGACCGTGTGCTCGAGCTTGGAGCGAGGCGGAGAGTCTCTGCAGGAGTGAGCATAACGTACAGGCTCGTGCTTGAGATAACTGAACCCGTCGCGAACTTTCTGCTGCTTGATGAGGCAGGAAAGATAGACGAGGCAGCGAGGCACTCAACCCCCGACACGAACAGGTACAGGACGATTCTTCCCGGACATACTTACACTCCCCCTCCAGTCTTTGAGGGAATAGATGTGAGGAACGTGAAGGCCTTGCGCTGTGAGGACGTGCAGAATTTGCAGGGGATAGGCCGTCCTTTGGCGAGGCTGATACTTGCGCACTGGGAGGAACGGGACGCGCTGTCGTGGCAGTCGGCATTGATGAAGCTGATTGATGAAGAGGCAGATGTTACGTGCAGGGTAATCAAGAAGAACGGGTATATCACGAGGCTTGATTTTGCGTTTCCTGAGACGCAGGAACTAGGGCATGATGCATTGAAGGCAGCGGGCTATGGAGTGCTGAGGCCTTTATTGCAGAGGGGCAGGGAAAAGAAGCTCCATGAGATAGACGCGAAGATTAAGCGTGCTGTGAAGTCCCGTGAACGGCACAGAGACGGCCTGATGAAGCAGCTCAGGGAATGCAGGGAGGCGGAGATTTTCCGGAAGAAGGGAGAGGCAATCCTCACGCACATTTACGAGATACCGAAGCGCGCAGAGAATATCACCCTCACGGACTGGGACGGCCAAGAGCTGGCAATCACGCTAGACCCCGAACTCACGCCGTCACGCAACGCCGAAAAGTACTTCAAGCGATACCGCAAGGCAAAAGGCAATCCCGAAGAGATAACTGCGAACCTCGAGGCCATCAAGTCATCGATAAGCGAGCTTCAGGAACAGCACGCATTGCTTGAGGCGATAGACGATCCCGAGAATTTCTCACAGGCACTAAAGGATCTGGACGAGTGGATTTCTCCCGAGCAGACGCATTCCAGCACGAAGGCCAGAAAGTCAGGGAAGAGACAGGCCGATATTCCTCCGCACTTAAGCATAATGCATGATGGAGTGAATATACTTGTGGGACTCTCAGCACGCGGCAACAGGTACGTAACCCTGAAGACAGCACGTCCGGATGATATATGGCTTCATGCTCACGAGATGCCGGGGGCGCATGTGATTATCCGCGGAGTGAGCAGGGCAGAGCTTGAGGGCGAAAAGCGCGGAGTTCTGGAGTATGCTGCATCACTTGCTGCGGGGCATTCCAGCGGGAAGGGTGCGGGGTCAGTGCCGATAGACTACACGGAGAAGAAATATGTGCGTTCAGTGCCGGGGACTGTTGCGCTCGTAACCTACACCAACCCGGGAACTCTCAGAATATCCCCGTCAGCAGAGTAACTCTCACACACAAAACGGCCTCCTCATTATGCGGGGAGGCTGTAATTTTTGTGTATCCCCGTCAGCAGAGTAACTCTCACACACAAAACGGCTTCATCATTATGCGGGGAGGCTGTAATTTTTGTGTATCCCTGTCAGCAGAATAACTCTCACACACAAAACGGCTTCATCATTATGCGTAGAGGCTGTAATTTTTGTGCAAGAAAAAGACCCTGCCCGGATCTCTCCAGACAGGGTTTTGGCTGCCAACCAGTGAGTTTATTCTGACCTGCGCAGGAGCAGCTGCCTCAGCCGGAACTCCCTCACTTCTTGCCTCTTGTTGTCTCAGTCAGCGTGAGCCTTTGCGCAACTGGTTACTTCGCTTCGATTGCGATAACCGGCTCGTAAGTTACTCCCTCTCTGAGCCACGGGGAGGCTATGATCTTATGGCTTGCAGGAACTCCTTCAACCGGTGCGCCTGCTTCGTCATAGAAATCAACTATTTCGTCATCCTCTGAAGGTTCAGCATCAGGGAACGCGATCCAGAACATCTTTTCGCCTTCCGGAGCGTCCTCGTCCAGCTCGGCCTCGAGGTCATACTGTGCGCTTGCGTCAGCGGTCATCTCAGGAAGTACCGCAATGACTGTGTAGCCCTTCTCGGCTAAGAATGCGAGCTGTGCCTCCGTGAGAGCTGCTGCGGTTCTCTCTGCGCCGAGCGTGAGAGTTCCGGCCTCTGCGGTCTCGTCGGTCTTGGCCTCGTCTGCCTCTGTGCCGTCATAGCCTGAGCCTGAGCCGCCGCCCTTGCCGCTGCGTGCTGTATTGCCGTTGCGTGCAGTGCTGTAGTTCGCGGTTGCTGTGCCGTTAGCTGCAGTGTTGCGCGCTGAGGAATTCGTGTTCGGGTTGATGGTTATCGTGATTCCGCCCTTGACCTCTTTCGAGCCTAAGTTCGTCGTCAGGATATTTACCTTCACCTTCTTGGCCTTGAGACCGTTCGCCGTCAGCTTGCTGGGGTTAGTTACCTGAATGATGAGCGCGTGCTTCAGGCTCTCGTCAGGAGATACTACCCATACTGCAACGTCTCTGCTTGCATCATCGCTGATAGTCTGCACTTTGTCTTCAGAGATAGCCGGGGTCTCATCTGCAGTGAGCGTTACGTACACTACGTAAACATCTCCGCTCGCCTTCAGTTTGTTCTCATCATTAGCATCAACTTTCACCTCGCCGGTTACGAGACGGTAGTTATCTGTGCCGCTGGTGAAGTAGCCCGCTGTGTATGCAGTGCTGCCCGTCGTGTCGGAGCCGCTGTATGTTCCGAGTTCCGTACCATCTGCAAGTGTCGCATCTACGCTGACTACAACATCTCCGCTCTTGAAGTACTCCGTGCTCGTCGTCTCTACCTCAATTCTCTTCCAGTCAACGATAGCAAGTCCGTTGCTCGAAAGATTGCTTCCGTCCTCCTTGTACGTGAAGGCCACAGGTGAATCTGCTGTTACTGCAGTCTTGCCCGCGTTAGGCTGGATTGACTGATAGCCCTTCGTGCCAGCAGTGAACGTCATCGTCTTCGTAGTGTACTTCGGAGCTGCTCCGGTGATGCCGAAGATTGCCGGTGCTGTATCCTCGCCCGCATCATTCACTGCGCGGAGAGTTACCGTAAACGTCTTGTATGCTCCGTCCTCGCTCGTCGGGTTGGTTACGCCCTTAGCTACTGCCGCAAGCGCGCCCTTCTTTGAGTCGAACGTCAAGCCGAGTGCTGCAAGTTTCGCCTGGTCTTCCGCTGAAGGCACATCGTAGGTTATCGTCTTTGAGCCTTTCGCCTTCACCTTCACGCTCGGAACTTTTCCGGCCTCAACCGCTTTGGTCTCCTTCAGCTTTGTCTTCGTCTTGTCGTCGATTATAGGAGCTGTCTTGCCGATTACGTTGACCTTGAGGGCTGCCTTCTTCTTGTTAGCAGCGGTCGCCGTCAGCGTGAGGGCTGTCTTGGTCTCCTTCTCGTAGTTCTCGAGCTTGCCGAACACTGTTACGTAGCCGTGCTCCTCAACCTCGCCGTAACCGTTGTATGTGGGCTGGGTGATCTCGTACTTCACGCCGTTCTTGACTTTGCTGAGTTCGGGCTTGACGGTGATAACGTAAGGTGCTGCACTTCCGCTAACGGTGTAAGTGGTCTCTGTAATATCAGTGTTGCCCTTGCTTACTGCAACTACAAGCTCTACGCCCTTATTTTTCGCGGCCATCTCGTCGTCGGTTACATAGCTGTAGTCCATCGTGTAGGTGTACTTGGTAATCTCTGCTGTGTCGAAGGATACCTTGTAGTCCGGAGACTCTGAACTGAACGTTACAGACTTGATGTAGTCATCTGCCGAGTCGGTTGTAGTGCCCCAGAATTCGACTGTGATTGTCGGGTCTGAGCGGCTGATGTAGAAAATATCATAGCTCTCGCCGTCAATGACGTATTCGCCTGTCTCGTCAGGGCTGTAGACTACGATCTTCTCTTCAGGTGCGGCTGCCGGAGTCTCTTCTTCGCCTTCTCCGCCTTCTTGGCCCTCGAAGTTTCTGGTCATGGTGTTGCCCTCTGTGCCCTCGCCGTCTTCGTCATCATCTGTCGGCAGGTCTGCGGGATCTACGTCCATCTGCACGATTGCGACTTCGACATCATCCGTTTCATACTCGAAGCCTTCAGCCTCGTAGTCCGAGCTGGCCTTAATCGCGTAGTACAGCTCCTCGTCGGCCACTACTTCATCCTCGTTGTAGGTCGTCTTGACTATAAGCCCCTTGCTGTTTGCGCCCTCGTCTGCGCTGTCTGAGATGTGCAGAGTAGGAGCAACCCATGACGGAGTGGCGGTTGTGGGGTTCACGTCGATCTTGATGCTCTTCGTTACGGGCTTGCTGCCAGTGTTGCCGTTAGCGATCTGGAAGGTCAGCGGGAAGCCCTTGTAGGACACGTAAGCTCCGTTGAATGCAAGAGTTACTGTGCTTGATGCATTCTTTGAAGCCTTGCCCTCGTCATCACTGTTGATGTCATAGCTCGTGACTCTGAACGGGATACCGTACTTCTTGATGTTAGCCTTGTCGAGCGGAATGAACGTATCCTTTGCGGACGTGTCCAGACCGAAGAGCTTGACTGCATCTTTGCCGGCGATACCTACGTTGACTGTGGGAGATGCGCCGAGAATGGTGATCGTGGTGTCTCCTGAAGTGCTAGCAGTGAAGGCAGGGACCTTAGTTGTCTTGAGCTTCGGCTTGCCGGACTTCTTGTCGAGAGTCTTGCGCTGAGTCCAGCTGGTGTACTTCGAGTTGGGGTAGGTGGGGTCGATGCCGTCCCACTCTTCGGAGTCGACGTTGCCGGTGTTGCCGCGGGGATCCTCTTCGTCTTCCGGTTCCGGATCATCTTCCTCTATGTCGAAAGACTGACCGTCGCTGCTGAAAAGAGTTCCGTCTGCTGTTCCCTCATCTTCTTTGTCTGTATCCATTCTGAACTGAACAGTAGCCGTACCCGAAGCTTTTCTGAGAGAGTCACCAGTCCCTACATCAGTAGCAGCAGCATCATCTTTGTATAACGCAGCAGTGATTGTAACATCTCCTGAGGTCTTTATCGTACCGGTAAAGTAGGCTGTTATTGTTGTACCGCCGCTTGCAGGTAATGCTTCAGATGTTACCCCTTTTGTGTCTTCTGAAAGGCTTATGTCCAGATTCTCGATAGGATTTCTATCGTCCTGAGCTATGCTCCATACTATTTTGTTGGCTTCAGGATTACTACCACTATTACCGTTCTCAAGCATCGCCCTCACCCGTATAGTGAATGCTTTGCCCGCTCTCTCAGTTACTTTGTAGATTTTGCTGTATTCTGCTTCTACTTTGGTAACTGAGTAGTAAGCATTCTCAGCCCAAGCAGACGCACTCAGCGACAGCAGAATTCCCACGACGAGAGCCAGCGCAAAAATACGCTTCTTCATGTGTAATTAAACCTCCTTGTCATTGTTCCCATTATTCTGTTTTGTGTGATTGGGATTGTTCAGCTAAAATATTGCTATTTTTCCTTAGAGACCCTCTCCGTCTTCAGGCCTGCACGCCTGTTTTCACACGGAGGGGTTTCCTTCTTCCGGGCGCGTAATCATTTTTCAGGCTCTCACCTCCCATATGCTGTTTCCTCATTATTCACGCACTCCCTTTCAGGTTCACATTACTATTCTTCCGTGATTAGTGTTATGTTCACCCTCAGAAAGTTTGTTATCCCTGCTTGTTACGTTATGTATGTCGGTGCTGTTAGGCGTAATCTTTAGCGCGTATTCTATCACATTGCTGAAAACTTTAGAGATTATTTAGGGGTAATATCTGCGGGATTGCTACAAAATATTCCTCCCCTGCGTAAGGGGAGGCCAAGAGGGGTCGCCCTGATAAAATATCTCCCTAAATCCCTCTTGTCATGGGGAATTTGTTGCCCATCACCACCCCTGCATAAGGGGAGGCCGGGAGGGGTTTCTTGCGTAAGGGAAGGCTAGGAGGGGTCGTCCTGATAAAAATACCCCCCTAAATCCCCCCTAATCTATGGGGGACTTGATGGCTTCCGCAAATCTGTCAATCTCCATACATACACTGCTGAAGTTGCAGTCTACGTCGTAATTCCTGAAGCGCATCACAGTCAAGCCTAAAGAGTTCATGAACTCAGTGCGTATTCTGTCATATTCTCTTGCTTCAGGTGCATTATGCTGTTCACCATCTACCTCAATAATAAGCTTAAGTTTTCTGCAATAGAAATCTGCTATGTAACCGCCGATAGGACGCTGACGATAAAATTTAAACTTGTAGCTCTTCAGGAAATCCCACAAAGTTTTTTCCTGTGATGTCATATTTTTACGAAGCTCGCGCGCTCGTTCCATGAGACCGCGTGTGTATAACGGCATAATTGATTCCTCCTAGTAATGTAGTTCCTCCCCTGCATAGGTTGAGATTAGGCAAGGATCGCGCCACCTATTAATCCCCTAACTCCCCTACCTAAGTGCTGGACTTACCTCTTGCTCCGTCCCTGTGAAGGGAAGGCCGGAAAGGGTTATCCTGCCTAAGGGAAGACCGAGTGGGGGGTGCTCCTCCCCTGCGTAAAGGGAGGCCGGGTGAGGTTGTACCTCTCTATTCAGCGTGAAGCGTGAATAACGTAATCTCCGAAGGGTCAAATATCCTGCACGCAAACCCATTCCACTGCGACGTTCCAGGACTCACATAGAGCTTCATTCCGTCAGCGTCATACCAGCCCCTCACATATCCTCCGTTAGCCTTGCGCACCATGCCGTAAATCCCCGGCATCTGGCCTCCGTGCGTATGTCCCGACACCTGAAGACTTACCCCTAATTTCGCGTTCTCATGTGCTGCTCTGGGCTGATGATCCATCAAGATTACAGGTACATTCTCAGGGACACCTTCTAGGGCTTGAGTGAGACTGCGTGAATCTAAGCCCATCATTCCGCCTGTCTGGTCAGGTATCCCCGCAATCACCAGCTTTGCATCTCCTGACTCCAAGACTGCATGCTCATTCATGAGAAGCCTCACTCCAAGCTC
>JAFSUD010000044.1 GCA_017445405.1 Synergistaceae bacterium | reverse complement strand
TCAGGTCAGGGGAGCACCGGCGATCGGCATAGCTGCAGCTTTCGGACTCTACCTCGCAGCAAAGGACATCCGCACAGACAATCACGCAGAGTTCATGACTCGCCTTCACGAGGCAAAAGAGTACCTGAACTCCTCGCGTCCTACAGCAGTCAATCTTTCGTGGGCACTCTCCCGCCTCGAGAACACCGCCATCAAGAACGCCGACAGGAGCATTCCTGAGATAGTCGAGCTGTTGCGCCGTGAAGCACAGGCCATCAAGTCAGAGGATACCGACATGTGCAGGAAGATAGGCGAGTGGGGACTCACGCTCATTCACGACGGAGACGGCATCCTGACTCACTGCAACGCCGGGCAGTTAGCTACATCTAAGTACGGCACAGCATTAGCACCTATACATCTTGGCCGTGAACGCGGAATGAATTTTCGTGTTTACTGCGACGAGACTAGGCCGTTATTGCAGGGAGCGAGACTCTCAGCGTTTGAGCTTCTTGCTGACGGAGTAGACACAACATTAATCTGCGACAACATGGCTTCACAGGTCATGCGTAACGGCTGGATTAACGCTGTCTTCGTCGGGTGCGACAGAGTCGCCGCTAACGGTGATGCCTGCAACAAGATCGGCACTTCCGGAGTCGCAATCCTAGCAAAGCATTACGGAATACCCTTTTACGTTCTCGGGCCGACATCAACAATTGACATGAGCATAACTTCAGGAGACGAGATAGTGATTGAGCAGCGCGCTCCTGAAGAAGTAACGGATATGTGGTACAGCCGGAGAATGACACCTGAGGGCGTGAAGGTGTATAACCCTGCGTTCGATGTTACGCCTCATGAACTCATCACGGGAATAGTTACGGATAAGGGAATTGCGAGACCGCCGTACACTGAGAGCCTGCAAAGAATCTTCACGACAGAAGCGAAGCCAGATAGCCCGAGTCTTTAATGCCGGGCTTATTCTCCGTAAGGCGTGCTATGTACTTGCCTAGAATGTCCGTCTCGAGGTTAATCACGCTCCCGGCTCTGAGTCCTCCGAGCGTAGTAGCCTCAAGCGTTGCAGGAATCAGTCCCACAGAGAAGCTCCTCTCTCCTGCATCAATCACAGTGAGACTCACTCCGTCAACGGCAACGCTCCCTTTCTCCACAATGCCTCTCAGCAGCTCGGGATTGCCCGGCACAAACACCGCCTCCCGAGTCTCCGTCCCACGAAGTTCCGAGAGCCTCGCTGTCCCGTCAACGTGTCCGAGCACTAGGTGTCCGTCGAGCCTGTCAGTGAGTCTCATTGCTCGCTCGAGGTTGACCAGAGTCCCTGCCCGCAGCCCGTCCCTGAACCACGTCCGAGTCCACGTCTCGCGCATCATCTCAACATCAAAGCTCCTAGAATCATTACGCGTAACCGTGAGGCATGCCCCGCTCACACTCACAGACTGCCCTATCATTAACTCTCCGGAAAATCCCGCCTCAATGCTCAATGTGTAATATGCCCCGCTCTGCCGGAAACTCCTCACTGTCCCTAACGTCTCTATTAATCCGGTGAACATGTCAGTATCCCTTCTATCATCGTATCGTTGCCCAGCAGTGTAGTCTTCTGATTTACCAGCCTGTAAGAATGGGCTACGTCCTCAAAGTTCATCTTCAGGTTAAAGCCTTTGCCTTCTCCAAGCACTCTCGGAGCAATAAACATTTTCAGGTAGTCAGCAAGCCTATACCTCATGAACGTGCTTATGACTCCCGGACCGCCTTCAACCATGAGATTCAGGACTCCCCTCTCAACAAGCGGCTTCATTGCTGCACCAATATCTACCCTCGGGCCGTAGTAGGGCAGCCTGATTATTTCTGCTCCTGCATCCCTGAGCTTTGCCTCCTTCTCATAATCAGCTTTGTATCCTGCAAAGATTAAGCATTTCCCGTCTGTGCCTATGACCTTTGCGTCTGTCGGTGTGTGAAGCCGGGAATCAAGAATGACACGCAGGGGGTTAATTCCTGTTACATGTCTGACTGTGAGTTCCGGATCGTCAGCAATTACGGTGTTCACTCCGACGACTACAGCATCATTCTCTGCCCTGAGTGCGTGAGCGTGAACTCGGGCGAGGCTGCCGGTGATCCACTTGCTGCTGCCGTTAGCGAGGCACATTTTGCCGTCCAGACTTACCGCTGCCTTGATGGTGATGAACGGCCTAGAATGTTTCTGTGCATAGAGAAAGCCCCTGTTCAGGAACACAGCATCATGCTTAAACTCTTTAAGCTCAGTAACTTTGATTCCGGCACTGCGCAATATCTCTATGCCTTTGCCGTTGACTTTGGGATTCGGGTCCCGCATGGCTATCACTACTTCTGAGATGCCCTCGTCAATCAGCCTGTTTGCGCACGGAGGAGTCTTGCCCCAGTGAGAGCACGGCTCGAGGTTGACGTAGAGAGTCGAGTCCTTCACGTCATGGCCGTGAGATTTTGCGTCATTGATGGCTTCTATTTCTGCGTGAGGCCCTCCGAATCTGCGGTGCCAGCCCTCGCCGATAATTTGTCCGTCCTTTACGATTACGCACCCCACTAACGGATTGGGTGAAGTCTTCCGCAGTCCCAGTGATGCTAATGCTAGTGCCCTCTTCATATATATTGCGTGTGAAATTTCCAGTCCCTCCCGACTTGTCCGTAAAAATTTGTGCCTGCTAGAGAAATTTTGAGTGTATTATATACGAATCCTAAATCTATACACTCAGGAGGCATTCTGAAATTTTGAACGTACTGAAATCTTTACGCTATATATTCTTTCTGGCAATACTGTTACTGCTGTCAGTAAATCCTGCTTTCTCTGCATCACGGAAGCCCAAAAACTCATACGACATAATAATAGCCGGAGGAGGGACAGGAGGAATATCAGCCGCAATACAGGCCGCAAGAATGGGAGCGAGCGTTCTTGTAGTTGAACCCAGCACATGGATCGGAGGGCAGGCCACAGCAGCCGGAGTAAGCACAATGGATGACATGAGCCGCCAGAAGTCAGGAATATATCTTGACTTCATAAACCGCATCAAGAATTATTACGACTCGCGTGGCAAATCTATGGGAACATGTTACTGGAACTCAAAAAGTGTAGCATTTGAACCGCACATAGGGCAGGAAGCATTAGTTGCTCTCATCAATGAAGCCCGAAGGCGCGGAACACTTGAATTTCTCATGAACTCACAAATAATCAGCGTTCAGAAAAACAGGAACACCATCACCGGCATCACAGCCCAGTTACACGACAGGACGCAGCGCAAATACGGCTGC
>JAFSUD010000006.1 GCA_017445405.1 Synergistaceae bacterium | reverse complement strand
CTGCTCTGCTCTGCTCTGCTCTGAGTTTGTAAGTATAGCATACTCCGGCATAATTTTCACCCGCTTTCTTCTAGATTTTCATGCTTTGATGAGATTAGGCCTGCGTGATTCTTTGAGGTTGTCTCTCTGTAAAAGTATTTCGGTGATTAATGGCGAATACTTTAACACTCTGCATAAATTGTGAGAGATTTTATCACGCAATGATGAGTATGATAATGAAGAAAGTGCAGCACAAGTCTGACACAGCGATTATAATTTACAGCACAAAACAGCTCTGGAGGCTAATAAAAGTTGACATACTCTAAAGAAGATCTTCTGATAAATAAATTGTTTATGCAGACTTTGTTTGTGATGATTATTGCAGAACTATCTACATCACTGGCATCTATGCTCGACGGAATTATCATCGCGCGTTCGTTTGACAAGTATGCTGTTGCGTCTTACGGATTGACTACTCCCTACGTCAACATGATGAAGATGCTCGGAGGCTTCTTTGCGACAGGGACTCAGGTAGTCTATTCGCAGTATGCCGCGCGGGGAAGACAGCAGAAGGCTAATGAAGTCTTCACAGTTTCTGCTGTTATAGTGGCGGCTTTCGGTCTGAGCCTGGCTGCATGCCTGTTCATCTTCGCAGACAAAATAGCTCTTCTCTTGGGAGCCTCAAAGGATGCTGAACACTTGCTGCAAAATACTTCCGATTATCTTCGCGGCTTATCGTTCGGGCTGCCTCTGCATCTCGGAGGGCTGCTATTGATTCCCCTCATGAACATTGACGGCGACAAGAAACGTATTGCGCACTCACTCAATGCAATGCTGATAGTGAATACCTGCGGAGATTTGTTCGTGGCGTTCTTCTTCAACGGCAGCATGTTCGGCCTTGCTCTTGCTACATCATTGAGCTATGTGTGTTCGTTCATTGTGCTGATGCTGCACTTCAGGAAAAGATCATCAGTAAGATTGATTCTGCGGGGAAAACTGGACTTTGCCTCGCTTGCTGATGTGGCAAAATCGGGAATTATTCCTGCGGCTATGCGTTCATTCTCTATGATACGCACTTATGCCCTTAACATTATATTTATCACGTTTGCCGGGGCAGGAGTTCTTGCGGCGAATACGCTTGTACGCGGCAACATTAAAGCAGTTCCCATGTGTGTAGCTTCTGCAATCGGGACAACTATTCTCTCAATCAGCGGAGTGCTCTATGAAGAATGCGACAGGAGAGGATTGCGCCAGATATTCCGCTCAGTCATGAAAGTATGTTTAGGCCCGTGCCTTCTGATAGCGGCGGCAATGTTTATCTTTGCTCCTCAGGTTGTGGCAATATTCGGCGTTGAAGACATTGCGGAACAAACAATTTTGTCGCTGAGGTGCTTTTGTCTTGGCCTGCCGTTCATCTGCATGAAGATGTTCTTTGTGTACTACTTCCAGTCAACGAGGAAAAGGCTGCTTTCATATTACTCATCATTTGCCGGAGAGTTTTTGTTTGTTGTGTCATCCGCGTATTTGTTAAACAGGCTGATGGGGGATTTCGGGCTGTTTATCTGCTACCCTGCTGCTGAAATAATCTACATGATTTCCGTAGTGATTCTCTCATGGATTCATGCGGGACATTTTCCGCGGTGCATTGAGGATCTGCTGTTTCTGGATTCTGATTTCACCGTGAATGAAGATAAGATAATGGACATCTCAATAAGCAGTCCTGAAGAAGTATATGCTGTATCTGAGAGGGCAGTAAATTTCTGCAGGAGCAATGATATTGACAAGAAGAAGGCAATGTATACCGGTCTTGTGGTGGAAGAGGCGGCCAAGAATATATTCCAGCACGGGCAGTATATTGCAGGGAAAAACTTTGTTGACTTGAAGATAATCATCACAGGTGATACTGTAAAAATGCGTCTTCGCGATAACTGCAGACAGTTCAACCCGCAGGAAAGAGCAGATATGTTTACTGATGATAAAGTGCATAATATCGGGCTTAGGATTGTTTCAGGGGCATCAAGGCGCATGAACTACACAAATTTATTCAGCATGAACCAATTTTACGTAGAGATATGAAGGAGAGTGTGTATCTATGATTCGTGAAGTAACCTGCACTGACGTTGACGGGCTTGCGGGAGGAAAGGGCACTGCGCACGTGTATCACATTGTGCCGAAAGATGAGCTTTACGGGCACGGAAGGCTTTATGCGCGGGTAGTTCTGCCTTCGGGATCGAGCGTGGGATGGCATCAGCATGTTCATGACACGGAGCCGTACTACATTCTGAGCGGAGAGGGAGATTTTTACGAGGCTAGGACGGGAGACGGCGAGAGAGTGAAGACTCATGTTCATGCCGGGCAGGTGTGCGTGATTAACGTCGGGGAGTGGCACTGCATCGAGAACACGTCGGACGGCGACCTCGAGTTCATGGCGTTGATCTACAACGAGCCTGGCTACGACAACCGCTAGGAGGCGAAGAGATGAACTGCAAGGTAAAGTTTTTCTGGGACAGTGAAGCTGCAGTGTGGGCAGCAGCCAGCGAGGAATTACCTTCTCTTGTTCTGGAGTCCGGTTCATTTGACGCGCTCATTGAGAAAGTGAAGTACATTGTTCCGGAACTTCTTTACTTCGAAGGGATAAAAGCTGATTACTGCGACTTGAATTTCATAGCTGAGAAAACGTGCAGGGTAAGAACAGCATGAATACATTTACTGCGATGCTCTGCACCGGATTTTCTGAGCCGTGCATAAAAATTTCTCTGCAATTTTCGTGAAGCACAAGCGCATAATCATTCTTGAACACTGCATTATGATTCGTAAAGGCATTTTACATTTGCGTTGTTGTGATGTGATTCTGAAAAGGTGTTCTGAAATTTGATGACATTATTATAACATGAAGAATTAAGCAGTATTGACATTGCGGGAAATGATTTGCTAATATTTGCCAGTTATCCGCAATAACATAATATTTTCTGCGCATTAATCTCACGCAAATGACGCAGCCCACCGGAAAAGCCGGGCGGGTTGTTTGTGTGTGAAGAGACGGCGCAATTTTCATGAGAAGGGAGGAAAGTGCAGAAGACTTTATCTCAGTGAAGAAAGTGAAGTTTTTTGCATTGCTAAGTGCCAACAATTAATCAGTTAGTGCGTCTAGGACGTGCTGAGAAGAAAAGTAAGAGCAATTCTCCGGCATTGCAGGGCAACCCGGCAAGAAGAGGAGTGTGCACCCGCGTGTACACCATAACTCCCAAGAAGCCGAACTCAGCTCTGCGAAAAGTAGCCCGTGTAAGACTGACGAACGGAATCGAAGTTACGTCATACATTCCCGGCATAGGCCATAACCTTCAGGAACACTCAGTTGTGCTTGTGAGGGGCGGTCGTGTAAAAGACCTTCCTGGTGTGCGTTATCACATCATCAGAGGAACGCTTGACTGCGGAGGCGTTGAGAACAGGAAGCGCAGCCGTTCGAAGTACGGAGCACGTCGGCCGAAGTAACTAGCAGGAGGATTAGCAGATCATGTCGAGAAAAGGACACATCAAGAAGCGCGAGCCTCAGCCTGATATTCGGTTCAACAACCCGGCAGCAGGAAGGTTCATCAGCGCGTTGATGCAGGGAGGAAAACGCAGCGTAGCCGAAAAGATATTCTACGGAGCACTTGAGGGAGCTGCGGAAAAACTGGGCGTAGAACCCTTCGAGGTGTTCGAGACAGCCATGAAGAACGTTACCCCGAACATCGAGGTCAGACCCCGCAGAGTCGGAGGAGCAACGTATCAGGTGCCGGTCGAAGTTACGCCGGAACGCGGAGTGCAGCTCTCCATCAGATGGATAGTGAACTTTGCGAAGGCCAAAAAGGGAATGCCCATGCATGAAAGGCTTATGCGCGAGTTAATGGATGCCTACAAGAACGAGGGCGCGTCAATCAAGAGGCGCGATGACACTCACAGAATGGCAGAAGCAAACCGGGCATTTGCACATTATCGCTGGTAAGGGTGTAAATTTTTGCAGGATATTTCTAGAGTACGTAATATAGGCATAGCAGCTCACATAGACGCAGGCAAAACTACGACGAGCGAGCGCATACTGTATTACACAGGAAGCAATTATAAAGTCGGCGAAGTTCATGAAGGCACAGCTACTATGGACTGGATGGAGCAGGAGCGTGAAAGAGGAATAACAATCACGAGTGCTGCTACAACCTGCGCGTGGAAGGATCACACTATCAACTTGATTGATACGCCAGGCCACGTGGATTTTACAGCCGAAGTAGAGCGGTCTATGAGAGTACTTGACGGTGCAGTCGCAGTGTTTTGTGCGGTAGGAGGAGTAGAGCCTCAGTCCGAAACAGTGTGGCGGCAGGCAGACAAGTATCACGTTCCGAGAGTGGCATTCGTCAACAAGATGGACAGGATCGGAGCAGACTTTCAGGCCGTAGTGAAGGCCATGCACGAGAGATTAGGGGCAAACGCAATTGCGCTTCAGCTTCCTATAGGTGCAGAGGATGATTTCGCCGGAGTAGTAGATCTGATTGAACAGAAGGCGTATTACTTTTCGGGAGTACTTGGCCAGCCGCCGAAAGAGGGAGTAATTCCTCCGGAGTTAGCGATGGAGGCCAGGCAGGGACGCGATGCCATAGTTGAAGCGTTATCCGACTTTGACGACGACATCATGACTCTCTATCTTGAGGGAAAGCCGGTAAGCAGCGAACTGATACGCAGGACAATGCGCGAGGCAGTTATAGCGTTAAAGGTAGTGCCTGTGCTCTGCGGGTCAGCATTCAAGAACAAATGCATAGAGCCGCTTCTTGACGCAGTAGTTGAGTACCTGCCCAGCCCGATAGATTTACCCCCGATCAAGGGAGTATCACCGTCGAATCCTGATGAGGTCATCGAGAGGCACAGCAGCGTCGACGAGCCGTTTGCAGCGTTGGCATTCAAGATAGCCGTAGATCCGTTCTTGGGAAAATTATTCTTCCTAAGAGTGTATTCAGGGAAGCTCGAGAAAGGCAGCGTTCTCTACAATCCGACCACAAGGCAGAGAGAACGCATAGGGCGCATCATGAGGATGCACTCCAACAAGCGCGAGGACATCGACGCGATGGAGGCCGGAATGATTGTAGCCGTCCCGTCGCTGAAGAACACCCGCACAGGAGATACTCTCTGCGATGAAGCGAATCAGGTTGTGCTCGAGAGTCTGGAGTTCCCGGAGCCTGTTATCTCGCTGGCGGTCGAACCCGCAACTCAGCAGGACAAGGTGAAACTCTCAAAGGGCCTCACGGCATTAGCAGACGAAGACCCGACGTTTAAGGTTCACACAGATGAAGAGAGCGGACAGACGGTAATATCCGGAATGGGCGAGCTTCATCTTGAGATAATAGTTGACAGGCTCAAGCGCGAGTTCGGAGTTGACGTGAAGGTCGGCAACCCGCAGGTAGCGTATCGCGAGGCCATCAGGAAGGCAGCACGTGCAGAAGGCAAGTACATACGCCAGAGCGGAGGCAGAGGACAGTACGGACATGTAGTGTTCGAGATCGAGCCTCTGGAGGGCGGAAAGTACGAGTTCGAGGACAGAATCGTCGGCGGAGTGATTCCGAAGGAGTTCATCGCTGCTGTCGAGAAAGGACTCGAGGAAGCTGTGCAGTCCGGAGTACTCGGAGGCTACCCGGTTATCGGCGTGAAAATCGCGCTCGTTGACGGAAGCTATCACGAGGTGGACAGTTCGGAAATGGCGTTCAAGATTGCCGCATCAATGGGCTTCAAGGACGCAATGAAGAAAGCTGACCCCGTGCTGATGGAGCCGGTCATGTCGGTGGAAGTAGTTACGCCGGAAGAGTATGTAGGTGATGTGATAGGGGATCTCTCATCGAGGAGAGGCCGGATTGACGGAATGGACGTGCGCGCGAACGCAAGGATAATCCGGGCATTTGTGCCGCTGGTCGGAATGTTCGGCTATGCTACAGACCTGAGAAGCAAGACATCAGGAAGAGCGAATTACTCGATGCAGTTCGATCACTACGAGCAGACTCCCGCAGAAGTAAGCGAAAAGATTCTGCAGGGAAGAATATAAATTACACGAAGGAGTGTTAATAACAGAATGGCAAAGGAAAAGTTTGAGCGCACCAAGCCTCACTTAAACATTGGAACGATAGGACATATTGACCACGGCAAGACAACGCTTACAGCAGCAATCACCAAGTGCCTTGCCACAGAAGGCAGCGCAGAGTACACAGCGTATGACATGATCGACAAGGCTCCCGAAGAGAGAGAGCGCGGAATCACCATCAACATCGCTCACGTCGAGTATCAGACGGACAAGAGGCACTACGCACATATCGACTGCCCCGGCCACGCTGACTACATCAAGAACATGATCACCGGTGCTGCCCAGATGGACGGTACGATCCTCGTGGTCTCCGCTGCAGACGGCCCCATGCCTCAGACCCGTGAACACGTGCTGCTTGCTCGTCAGGTCAACGTTCCTGCAATCGTTGTATTCATGAACAAGACCGACCAGGTTGATGACCCCGAACTGCTTGACCTCGTGGAGATGGAAGTCCGCGAGCT
>JAFSUD010000043.1 GCA_017445405.1 Synergistaceae bacterium | reverse complement strand
GATTTACTGCTAATCTCTTCGTGAGTCCCGCTGCCTTGATGATATGACTCATTCAGGATTCCTCCTCTCAAAGAAGCCGAGTATACCTGTCGGCCAGAAGCGTAATACATGATTGACTGTTAATCTCTTGGTGAGTCCCTCTGCCTTGATGATATGACTCATTCAGGATTCCTCCTCCCAAAGAAGCCGAGTATTCCTGTCGGCCGGAAGCGTATTACATGATTGACTGCTAATCTCTTGATGATTTCCTCTACCTCGATAATATGACTCATTCAGGATTCCTCCTCCCAAAGAAGCCGAGTATACCCGTCGCTCGGAAGCGTAATACATGATTGACTGTTAATCTCTTGGTGAGTCCCTCTGCCTCGATGATATGACTCATTATTCGCGCCCCCTCCTGTCAAAGAAACCTAGTATTCCCGTCGGCCTGAACCTGATTACCACAATCAAGACCACTGCGTAAAGTATCAGGTTAATTCCCGGCAAGATGCCCCCGAAAGTGTTGCGCAGGTACTCAGACAATGACACCATCAGGATGCCTCCGATTAACGGCCCTTCCACGAATGCCGAGCCTCCGATGATTGCAGGAAGCACAAGCTCGACAGATGCACTCTGCAGCATGATGTTCGGGTCAATGTACCTGTAGTAGCACGCATAAAAGAATCCCGCGACCGCAGACACAGACGCACTAATCACGACAGCGATAACCTTATACTTCAGAGGCCGAATCCCTATTGCTGCAGCAACGTCCTCATCCTCACGAATAGTCTTCAGGGCGAATCCGAGCTTTGAGTTGTCAATGTACTTCATGAGCGCATAGACCAGCACCATCATCACGAAAGCAATGTAGTAGTAAATCGTCTTGTCCCTGAAGCTGAAGAGCAGCCAGCTATTCCCGCGAACGTAGGGCATTCCGAGACCGATTGCTTTTCCTGCAAAGTCCCAGTTCAGGATAACCTGCCTCACCGCCTCAGCAAATGCTATTGTTACGAGCGTGAAGTACGGCCCTCTCAGGATGAAGCACTGCGAGAACACTAACGCCGTAATCCCAGCAGTAACGATTATTGCGATGGGCAGGGAGGCCCATGGATTCATCCCGAACTTGACGACGCAGAGCACCGACGTGTAAGCACCTATGCCCATAAAGCACGCGTGCCCGATGGAGTTCTGGCCGGTCATTCCTCCGAGCAAGTTCCACGCCATAGACATAGTGGTCATGTAGAAAGCGAGGATAAATACGTTCAGGATGTAGGGCATCTTTGCGATGTAGTTCGGCAGAGCGAGCATCACAGCGACGAGCACAAGAATTGATGCGTAGAGTAACTTTCTCTTCATGGTTACGCCCTCCTGAGTATGATGTTCTGGCGGATAACCAGAATCACTATGAACGTCGCAAACACTACCAGAGTCCGAAGACTCGGCCCGATGAACAGCGACACGAGAGTCTCAAGCAGCCCGAGAAAGATTCCCGCGAGAAATGCTCCGCCTATGCTCCCAAGTCCTCCGACAACGACAACGATTAGTGCCCTGAAGCCGAAGTTAGAACCTGCAGTCGGGTTGATGACGTAGAACAGAGTCAATAACGCTCCAGACACTCCGGCAAGTGCAGCTCCGAGTCCGTAAGTAATCATGTAAATCTTCTTTGTGTCAATGCCCACGACCTGAGCACCGATAGGGTTCTGCGAAACAGCACGAATCTTCTTGCCTGTCTGCGTGTACTTCAGGAAGAACGCTAAAGCGATTGACACAGCGATTAACACGCAGAAGCTCACCACTCTGGGAAGTGCTACAGTTACCGGCCCGAAGGATAAGATTTTCTGTGAGTAGCCCGTCGTGATAGTCCTGTAGTCTGACGTGAAGATTACCTGCGCTCCGTTCGTGAGGAGTATTCCCATTCCTACAGTGAGGAACAGAAGGTTTGTGAAGCTGTGAGTGCCTAATGACGGCGTGATTAGTGTGTGCTGAAAGATTGCTCCGAAGATGAACATCACCAGCGCGACAAGAGGCAGTGCCAAGTACGGGTCAATTCCCAAGTATGTGTAGAATGCGTAAGCAAGATACATTCCGACCATGAGCATTTCGCCATGACAGAAATTAATTATCTTCATGACTCCAAAGATGACGTTCTGCCCCATACCCATTAATGAGTAGAAGCCGCCTATCATGAGGCCGTTGACGCAAGCCTGCAGAAATGTATCCATCATCGGGCGAGCCACCCTCCGTCCACTGCGAGGATATGACCGTTCACGTAGTCAGAGGCTTTCGAGGCTAAGAACACTGCTGCACCTTTGAGGTCTTGAGGAGTTCCCCATCTGCCGGCAGGAATCCTCCCGAGAATCTCCGCACTTCTCTTCTCGTCGCTGATTAATGCTGCTGTGTTGTTGGTTGCGATGTAGCCCGGTGCTATGGCGTTCACCTGAATGTTGCACTTGGCCAGCTCGTTAGCCATGAGCTTGGTGATCCCTGCGACTCCGGATTTGCTGGCGGTGTAGCTCACCACGCGTATACCTCCCTGAAACGAGAGCATCGACGCAATGTTGATTATCTTTCCGTGCCCCTGAGACTTCATGACTCTTGCGCAAGCCTGCGACAGGAAGAATAACGATTTGAGGTTCATGCTGATAACGTCGTCCCAGTCCGACTCCGAGAACTCTAACACTTCCTGCCTCCTGATGATGCCTGCGTTGTTGACGAGAATATCTATCCTGCCGAACTCACGAACTGCATAATCCACGAGTCCCTGAATCCCGTCCTGCTTCACGAGGTCAATATCGTAGTACCTGAACTTCCGGCCAAGTCCCGAGATGTAGGCTTCCGTCTCCGGCATGGGAGCGTGTCCTGCTCCGATGATGTCCGCTCCGGCTTCAGCGAGTCCCTCAGCGATACCCTGACCGATTCCAGTGCGTGCGCCGGTAACTATTGCAATTTTGCCCTCAAGATTAAACATGTCCATGAATATACGCCTCCTAATTTTTATCCTCGTACAAATTGATGAACACAAACTTGAACCTGCAGAGGTCATCACCCTTTTCATTCACAATATCTGCATCAATGTAGAATATCCTCCGCCCTGCCTTCCTGACTTTCGCGGTGCAGATTAACTTCTGGGCATCGCGCGAGCCTCTCAGATAATCAACATGTCCGTTGACTGTTACGCCGTTTCCTCCTGCGCTCATGAAGGCGACTCCTGCTGTATCGTCCGCCATCGTGAAGAGAACTCCTCCGTAGGGTATGCCGTAAGGGTTGAAGTGATACTCCTGAAGGTCAAGCTCGCTCACTGCTATTCCGTTCTCAATCTTTACGAAGCTGAAGCCTGTTTTGTTCTCAATGTCGTCTCTGAGAACCTGCAAAGCATCTTTGTTGCCGCGCATGTTTTCGCTCATGAATAAATGCCTCCTGATGTAAAAATGGGATGATGAAATTATACGCATAATTTGACAAAACGGGAATGTACCTGTAAAATTTGCGCTCGTTTGAAATATTAAGAATTGACTAAACATTTTGAAGGTGTTAATGATGATCGATGAAGCAACAGGAAGAAGAAGGTCTAACAACCTGATACTTGATACCGCGCTGAGAGATTTCTACAGTGCTGCGGACGAAATGCATTTAAGCGAGGGACTCATTCAGATTCTGAGCTACCCCGAGAGAAGAGTCGACGTGTCAGTTCCCGTAGAGATGGACGACGGCACAGTGAAAGTGTTTCAGGGCTTCAGAGTCCAGCACTCCACAGCGTTAGGCCCGTCGAAGGGCGGTATCCGTTACGCAATGGACGTTACCGGCCAGGAGTGTGAAGGCCTCGCAATGCTGATGACGTGGAAATGCTCGCTCGCGGGTATTCCTTACGGCGGAGGCAAAGGCGGAATCTGCTGCGACCCGACTTACATGTCCCACAAGGAGAAAGAGAGAATGTCCCGTACTTTCGGCGCAAGAATCGCTCCCATCATCGGCAGGTGGTCAGACGTTCCCGCTCCCGACATGTACACCGGCGGACAGGAAATGGTCTGGATCATGGACACGATCTGCAAGATGCTCGGACACTTCGAGCCTGCAATGCTCACAGGAAAGCCAATCGATTACTGGGGAGCACCCGGCCGTACTGAGGCAACAGGAAGAGGACTCGCAGCGTGTGCATTCGAGCTTATGAGGCAGAAGGGACTCGACCCGACGAAGATTAAGGCAGCGGTTCAGGGCTTCGGCAACGTGGGAAGCTACGCAGCAAAGATACTCAACGAGGCGGGCGTGAAGATTGTAGCCATCAGCGACACAACAGGCGCGTACTACAACCCGAACGGAATCGACATCAAGAAGGCGTTCGAGTACATGAACACCAACCCCGGCAAGAGGGGACGCAAGCTCACCGGCTTTGAGAAGGAAGGCTGCGAGAAGATTCCGGGAGACGAGATTATCGGACTGGACTGTGATTTCTTCTGCCCCTGCGCTGCTCAGGGAGCACTCAATGAGAACACTGCGGGCAAGCTCAAGGCAAAGTACGTATTCGAGGGAGCGAACAGCCCCACGACTCCGGAGGCGGAACTCATCCTCAATGATAAGGGCGTAATCGTAGTGCCTGACTTCCTGGCGAACGCGGGCGGTGTTATCGGGTCATACTACGAGTGGGCGCAGAACCTTCAGGGCTTCACATGGACCGAGGAGGAGTACAACAAGAGGCTTGTTGCTCTCATGACGGACAACTTCAGGAGAGTCTGGGACTATGCGCAGGAGCACAACTCAACGATGAGACGTTCTGCATACATAGCTGCCATCAAGAGAGTAACTGACATAGTAGAGCTTCGCGGAGTATATCTGTAAACTTCAAGCTGACAATAAACGCAAAGCCCCCTTCATCACTGGAGGGGGTTATTCTTATTCTGAATTATTCCTTCTTGAAAGAGTTGTTAATATATGTGCTTAAGATTGGTAGGTGTATTTCGCTAAAGCTGAAATCCTGTTCACGATATATGATAATTTCCACGATTCTGAAAGAAATACATCGAGTGTTCCTTTTGATGCTGTTATAGTTGATATATTTAATTACTCCTTAATTTTGGGCTATATTATAATGTAATGAGTTGAAGTTATATTCGCTTTATATGGAGGATTTATATTCATGGTAATGTTGATGTATATTTGCTGTTACGCTTCATCTATATTTTTTGCGTGGCTTGCTTCTCGCTCCAAAGATAAAGGGGGCATTGTGTTGTTCTCAGTTATAAGCATACTAATCCCGTCAATACTTGGAGGATTGAGAAATGTAGGAGTAGGGACAGATACAATGGTCTATGGCTTACCGAATGCAATGGAAGCGCAAAGAGCTGCAAGTTTTGCTGAATTCGTCAAGGGTAAAGAACCGGGTTATGCAATGGTATGTTATTTTACGATGAAATTTTTCGGACATGTTAACTGGTGTTTCTTTATGTATCAATTAATCACTGTCGGCTGCTTCTACATAGGAGCTTACAAGCACAGGAAAGTGGTTTCTTTGCCGTTTCTGATGTTCATATTTCTGACCAGACAATATCTTTTTTCTTACAATGCTATGCGTCAGAGTATGGCTGCAGCTATAATCTTCATGGGAATTGATAATCTGGAGAATAAGAGATATGGAATATTTATGCTTTATACGCTCGTAGCCTTTACGTTTCATTTTTCCAGCCTCGCAGTTATTGCGCTGGTTTTGTGCGTTTACCTTATAATTAATCATAAGTCTTACTTCAGGCAAATTATTCCGTATATCCTGATAATACTCCTGTTTTTAACGAGACCAGTATCCTACGCGCTGCTTCAGCTAATACATTTTGAGAAATACTATAACTATGTACTTGATCCGAATACGACTAACTATGCATATAACGTTAATGGCCGTTATCTGCTTTACATGCTGTTTCAGATATGGGAAGTAATTATATTCTTGATGTATGCTAAGGGCGGCCGGAAGCTTTTAGGTAGAGACAATTTCGAGTACTACAAATTTAACCTGATAATATCCTTCATGTTTTATCATGTAGTTAGATTGATGTTTAGACTGGCGATGTACAATGAATTTATCAATAATATAGCTGTATGTGCTCTGCCTCGTTTGATGAAGGATGAGACTATCAGAAAACTTGTTACTGTTGCTATAGTTTTGGCGTACTGTATGCGCTGGTATAGAGATGTAGCTCCTGACATTGAAACATGGACTTACGTAGCTATGCTATGACCTAAAGTATACGTATGCGTCAATTACTTATTATGAGGTAGACAAATTACTCACTGCTAAAATCAGAGAACAACCACTAATTCATTATTAGTTAAGGAGGATAAATTCTTTGCAGGACATAATCTTTACTCAGCGAAAACGTTTCGGAGAGATCCTCCGCGAGTACGACCTCGTCAGCCAGGATCAGCTCGACTCCGCCCTCAAGATACAGCAGAAGTCAGACAAACGTCTCGGCGAAATCCTCGTCTCCCTCAACGCCATGACCTTCACTCAGGTCGCAGAGACTCTCGCCGTACAGCTCGAACTCCAGTTCATCTCCCTCGACCGCTACCAAGCTCAGGACGAAGCCATCAAGCTCGTCCCAAAGCACGTCGCCGAACGCCTCAAGCTCATTCCTCTATCTCTCGACGATGACGGCACTCTCCTAATCACCATGTCCGACCCTCTCGACCTTCCAGCTCAGGACGAGGTCAAGCTCGTAACCGGCCACAACATCAGGGTCGCAACTTCAGGCAAGGACGACATAACACGTAACCTTCACAGGATCTACGACTTCTCCACGAACTTAGCCACTGCATTAGCCGATGTCGACGTTGTAGCCGGAGACGTGTTTACCCCTCTTGCAGCAACAACAGCTACAGCAAGCCCGGACGACGCGCCCCTAATCGAACTCGTGAACGACATGATCTCTCAGGCAGTCCGTGAGGAAGCAAGCGATATCCACGTCGAAGCCTACGAACAGATGAGCCGCATCCGCTACAGAGTTGACGGCCAGCTATACATACACTTTGAGTACCCTGCGAGCCTTCATCCCACTGTTGTATCACGCATTAAGATTATGAGCGGAATGGACATTGCAGAACGCAGAAAGCCTCAGGACGGACGCATCCTCACCACGATTGACGGCAGACACATAGATTTGCGCGTGAGTTCACTTCCGACAATGAGCGGAGAGAAAGTCGTCATGAGAATACTTGACCGCGATAACTCCTTCGTTGAGCTTGAGAAGTTAGGCTTTGATGATGACGACATGCAGCACATAGAGCGGTTCTGCAATATGCCTTGGGGAATTTTGCTAGCTACAGGCCCGACAGGTTCGGGAAAATCCACAACGCTTTACTCAATGCTCCGGAGAATCAGCCACCCTGACATCAACATAATCACCGTAGAAGACCCCGTAGAGTTCTACATTCCAGGCATCAATCAGGTGAACGTCAACGAGAAAGCCGGACTCACATTCGACTCCGCACTCCGCTCAATCCTCCGACAAGACCCCGACAAAATCATGATCGGAGAGATCCGCGACACCAACACTGCCCAGATAGCCATACGTTCAGCCTTGACGGGACATTTCGTCCTATCGACCCTTCACACCAACGACGCACCCAGCGCAGCAACCCGCATTATCGACATGGGAGTACAGCCCTTCCTCCTCTCAGCCTCGCTCTCGGGAATCGTCGCACAGAGACTTGTCCGCAACCTCTGCCCCTTCTGCAAAGCCGAGTACGAGATCGACGAAGCTACCTGCGACAAGTTCGGTATACCTCACGGAGCAACGGCCTTCCATGCTGTAGGCTGCCCGAACTGCAGGAACGGCTACAAGGGACGGCGCGGCATCTATGAAGTTATGGTGCTGAACGACAACCTGAAGGAGATGATTCTCAAGGGAGCTGACGATATGGAACTGCGCGAGGCAGCAATCAGCAACGGCATGAAGACTCTGCGGCGTGCAGGAATCAACGCAGCGTTATCCGGCTACACATCACTTGAAGAAGTGCTGACGGCCACATTATAAATAGGAGGAAACATTATGCAGAATTTCAACAATCCCGCACTTGAGCAGCTATTCAGTCTGGCGATAATGCAGGGAGCAAGCGATATTCACCTCAGCTCACAGACTTACCCGGCATTGCGCGTTCACGGAGACCTTAACTATGTCAGAGAGTCTCAGGTATTCACGAAGGAATCCCTAGCGCAGTTCGTCAGTGAGATACTCACTCCCGCACAGCATGAACGCTTCACACGCACCGGCGATCTCGATTTCGCGTTCACGTACCAGACTCAGAGATTCAGAGGCAGCCTTTACCGTGAGATGCGCGGACTCTCCCTCACCTTCAGGCTCGTCCCCTCAGTGATTCGCTCGCTCGACGAACTCGGACTCCCTGCTGTCCTAAAGGACATGGCTGGCAAGCACAGAGGACTCTTCCTCGCAACCGGCCCTACAGGACACGGCAAAAGCTCTACACTTGCTGCACTAGTCGGAGAGATAAACCAGAACCGCAAGTGCCACATCGTAACTATTGAGGATCCCATCGAGTACATCCACACTCCGGCCAAGTCAGTAATTCACCAGCGCGAGATAGGCAATGACACCGAGAACTTCGCATCAGGCATCAGGCATGTATTGCGCCAGGACCCGGACGTGATAATGATCGGAGAAATGCGGGACCTCGAGACGATAAGCGCAGCCATCACGGCAGCAGAGACGGGACACCTAGTATTCGGCACACTGCACACACAGGATGCCTCGCAGTCAATTGAACGTATAGTTGACGTATTCCCGCCACATCAGCAGAACCAGATTCGCCTTCAGCTTGCCTATACGTTGCTCGGGATATGTTCTCAGCAGTTAATCCCGACAGCAAACGTAAAGGGCAGAGTGTGCGCAACCGAGATTCTGATTACAACCCCAGCGATAAGAGCGAGCGTCCGTGAAGGCAAGACGAGCAGTATACGCAACGCATTAATGACGGGAATGGCTCACGGAATGCACACTATGGAGCAGGATTTAGTGAGGCTGTTCCAAGAAGGCAGAATCTCAAAGTCGACGGCTAAGGACTTTGCTTACGATCAGCCGGACCTCGAGAGGATGATAACGTCAGGGCTTTAATGATGGCTTACAGGCTCAAACGTGAGAGCTTGAATGCAATGCGGAATTAGCTATAATCATAATCACAATTAGTTCACACAAAGGAGGAAAAAATGAACTTCAAGTACCGTGCGCGTTCTTCAGACGGCGAGATCATAGAAGGCTGGATTGAGGCGGCAGACCAGAAAGCAGCTTTAGAGTCTCTGCGCAGCCGGGGAATGATAGTGATTAACCTGACTGTTCAGGGGAACTTCACACAGCCTAAATCCGGAAGCAAGAAGAAGGGCGGGGGCGGTTTTTCTTGGAAGTCAATACTGCAGGCAGATTTGGGAGCTATCCTCAGCGGAGGCAGAGTCCCGACGAAGAATCTCATGGTGTTTTTCCGTCAGCTCGCCACGATGGAGAACGCAGGACTTGGACTTGCGAGTGCGGTGAACATGATAGCCGAGCAGGAGAAGAATCAGACTCTCAAGTCGGCATTGATGGACATCAAGAGCAGGCTCGACAGAGGATCGCAGCTCAGTCAGGCAATGGCACAGCACAAGGCCTTCAACGCGCTGCTTGTCTCACTTGTTGAGGCTGGCGAAGAAGGCGGAATGTTAGCCCGTGCACTTGAAGAAGCTGCTGTATTGCTGGAGAAGCAGGAGGCCTTGAGAAGCAAAATCAGGAGCGCACTGTTCTATCCGGGCTTCGTGATGACGTTTGCGGTTCTGATTCTGGTGTTCTTCTTTATGTTTCTTGTGCCTAAGTTCAAAGAAGTGTTCTCTACATTGAGCATTGAGCTTCCGTCAATCACGGTAATCATGTTCGGAATGGGGGACTGGTTCGCAGAGAAATGGTACTTTGTTGCCGCGATAGCTATAGCGATAATCGGAGGCTGGCAGTTCTTGTGCAGGAACAAGTCAACGCGCCCATTCATGGACAGGCTGAAGCTGAAGATACCTGTGATGAAGGACTTGATACTGAAGGCATCAATGGCACGTTCGAGCAGGACGCTTTCCGCATTGACGAGTGCGGGAGTGCCGATAGTCCGGAGTATCGAGATGGCGGAAGGGACAGCGGGCAACGAGGCCGTGAAGGACGGATACATTGAGCTTAGGAAGAGCGTAGTGCGCGGAGTATCGCTGGGGGATGCGGCGAAACAGGCGGGGATATTTCCTGTGCTGGTGTCGCAGATGATGAGGATCGGCGAGGAGACGGGGCATCTTGACACAATGCTTGAGAGGGTTGCGACGTGGTACGACCAGGAACTGGACGAGCAGGTGAAGGCGACGGTGTCATTGCTTGAGCCGATGATGATTGTGTTCGTAGGTGCTATAATAGCGGTTATCGCGGTATCAATATTTGCGCCGATAACGTCATCAATCGTACAGCTCTCATAACACAGAGGCAGAAAAGTAGGTAGTTTTACCCCCCCCCCAATCAGTAATTTATGCAGTATAATTTTGGGACGGGAAATCTTATAAGGGGGAATGTCTATAGACAGAGAGCGTGGAAGTTGGTAGAGTAATAGGCAGCAACATATTAGGTTCACACAATAAGGAGGAACTAGTAATGAAGAAGAATAATCGTAGTATTAAGCGTGAAGGCTTCACCCTTGTGGAGCTGTTGATAGTTATCGTGGTAATCGGCATATTGTCAGCAATGATGATGCTTTCGAGCACTGAGGCAGTAAGTTCTGCGCGTGCGAGCAATATAGTGAGCAACCTGCGCAACCTGAAGACTGCGGCGTTGGCGTTCTATGTTGACCATGTGGACAGCTACGACAAGGATGATGTTAGTGATGACATATCCAGCAAGAGCACAGAAATTATGAACTATATGAGCAGCGGTGCCCAGCAGGTCGGTTCAGAGTATGCTTTCTCTGGTGATAAATCTGGAACGTGGGCTGTTATATGCACAGTTTCGGATACCAAAGTATGGGAGAAGCTGTCAGGGCGAGCTAGTGCTGTAGGACTAGACATGGACACATCTAATAAGAAGGTAATTATGAAAATTCGGTAGTTTTCCTGTTGTTCTGTGCCGTGCTGTGCGGTGAGGACAGTGAAGCAGTAAGTAGTTGCCCCCCCTTGTCTGAGTGCAGGGCGGGGCTTTTCTTTTGGGGAGGAGACAGCAATGAAGAACGTGAACATCTTGCGGAAGGGCTTTACTCTCGTGGAGCTGCTGATTGTGATTGTGGTGATAGGCGTGCTCGCGGCTATGATGATGCTTTCCAGCACTGAGGCAGTGAGTTCAGCTAAAGCGATAAAAATCGTAAGCGACTTGACTAACCTGAAAAAGGCTCTCATGGAATGGTACGTTGATAATCTTGATTATATGACCTTCAACAGTAATTATGACTTCATAAGCACCGCTATGGTATATCCCGGTGGCCACACATATTATGCGCATAAATGCATACAGAACATTGCTGATTGCGATACATGCCGGCAAGCAATATTGAAATATTTGAACAACGAAGATATTGATTTCAGGAAAGATTTTACTTCAGGTTTCAGGTTTATGAGGGGCGACGATAACAGGTTGGCGGATAAAGACTCTAAGAAGAGCCAATGGTTTGTAGGTTTTGCGCTGCCAAATGACGCTTCACTCAAGCAGAAACTTGCTGGAAGAGCTGCATCATCAGGGCTTCTGAAGAATCCTAATGAGATATACGATGCTAAAGGTAAAGCCGGACAAGTTTTGATGATGGTTTTCGACTTTAAGAAATAAGCGATATTAGTAAGAAAGATTCTCAGTACAGCCCGCACAATGGAGGGGGCTTTTTTGTGCGCTCATGAAGTATAATTTGTTCACACAATTACGCACTTTCAGGAGGGATGACATATGCAGGGACGTAAAGGCTTCAGCCTCGAGACAGTGAGGCGCGCAAACATGATGATGATGCTAGGTATCAAGCCGGAACACAGAGTCAGCGACAAACTTTCACGCGAGGACATCGAGAGGGCTTGGCAGGAAGCATCACGTAAGGTATTCGGAGGAGGTGCAGAGAATGACTGAAGAAATGAAACACTCAGGCGTATATGAGCGGCTGGTTGATAATGACCATGATTTTCTGGGTCAGGTAGCGTACTCAATCTACAAGAGCCGCAAGAGGGACTTCATTATCCGCAAGCAGAAAGAACTCGGGACAAGCATTATCCCGGCTGAGGTAGTGGATGAGTTCATAGAGGATCAGACGGATTACACGCTGAGACTGTATAAGGCGCAGGCTGACACTCTATCTCGTGCATTTCTTGACTCCTCTTATGGAGACGAGATAGCGAAGGAGAAAGAGCGCATTGCTCAGGAGTATAGAGGGAAGTACGAGAAACTCGCCGACGCAGTGAAGCCTTCATTCTGGTACGGAGTGCTTCAGGGAGTCGTCTCGTCGTTCCTGTTTGTCCTCGCAGGCTACATCATTCTCAAGATGAACGGCAGCTGGGATATTCTTCTCTCTAACCTGTTCAAGTAACACACGCATTCACCGGCTCTCCTTCATGACGAGGGAGGGCATTTTTGCGGTCTCATGAAGTATATAATTCTGCTCACACGCTTTCAGGAGGGATGAGACATGCAGGACGGGACACACAGACTCGGTGAATGGAGTCCGTTTGAGCGCAGATTCAGCGACAAGTTCACAGATGAGGAAATCGAACGTATGCTCAGGAATGCATCAATTAAGGCCGGGCCGTTCATTATGCCGGAGAAGCCTAAAGAAGGCAGGTATAGTATGAGATATTCATATCCCGCAATCATCAGCTACAGCACACAAGACAAAGTATATTACGTTGACTTCCCCGACCTCGCTAACTGCTTCACTGACGGCCAAACTTTACGCGAAGCTCTCGGCAACGCAGAGGACGTTCTGCAGCTAATCCTCACGCACTCTGAACAAGGCCTCGCACTTCCTTCACCGTCAAGCATAGACGCTATACATTTGAACGCAGGGGAAATTGTCTCTATAATAGCAGCCGATACATATTCACAAATTGCAGTATAACGGAGCGTGAAATCATGGCAATAATTCAGGTCGTTCAATGGGACGACAGCATCAACAGCAATGACATTCTGGCGTGGCGTTACGTCGACAAGAAGAACCCCGCAAAGAGCGACGAACTCGGCAACTGGACTCAGCTCGTCGTCCGCGAGTCTCAGGAAGCCCTCCTCTTCCGCAACGGCCAGGCTCTCGACCTCTTCGGTCCCGGCAAGCACACCCTCTCGACCGACAACATCCCCATACTCCGGAAGCTCATCAATCTTCCGACCGGCGGAGAAAGTGCCTTCAAGGCCTCTGTGTGGTTC
>JAFSUD010000042.1 GCA_017445405.1 Synergistaceae bacterium | reverse complement strand
CGTTGCTCGGGAAGAACTCAAGTGCTGCGCCTGTGTAAAGGTCGCTGGCTGTCTTCGTGCCTCTGTCGAACGATACTGCTGCGATGTACCATGTCGGAGCTGCCGGTGCTGCGATTGCGGGAAGTGCTGCAACTGTGTACATGTCGAAGCTGGCATCTGCCTCTTTGTAGGCTTTCTCTGCTGCTGTGTCTTCCCATCCTGCTGCTGATACTGCGTCTGCCGGAATGGTTACGTAATTCGTGCCCTCAAGCAGTGCGCTCGGGACGAATGTCGAGAATGTGGGCGTTGCCATAACAGCCTGAGTAGTAATTACTTCTTCTGCAACCGCCTTAAGGGAAATCGTAACGTCCATGTACTCGGCATTACCCGACATATTCACGTCGTAGCTGTAGATTATCTGCGCGGGCTGTGAGTAGAAGTATATCGCCTCGTCGTCGGAGTCTATGCTTACTGTGTTGCTGCCGGAGTCCGTTGCGGAGAGGTTCAGTACCCTGCTCTTGAAGGTTGTTGGATCGGCGGAGAGGTCAGACTGTGGGTGTATGGTGAAGCGGCTGTGTCGAGGCTCAGAGTGAGGCTCTGCGGTGAAAGAAAAACATCATCGTAATCCAGCTTAGTGTTACTACTCAGGTCAAGCGTTGTGAGATTGTTTTCATCACAGTACAGACGTCGCAGTTGAGAGTTACTGCTTATATCTAATGCTGTTAGGTTATTCCGAGCGCATCTCAAATCACCAAGCTGACTATTGGTACTCACATCTAAGGATGTTAACTGGTTTCCGGAACAGTCCATATATTCGAGGCTTAGGTTGTTGCTAACGTTCAAACCTGTTAATTGATTGTTGTAGCATAACAACTCCTGAAGTCGCGGGTTGCTGCTCGGGTCTAAGGCTGCAAGCTGGTTGTGATAGCAGTATAGCCTCTGAAGTCGTGGGTTGCTGCTCGTATCTAATTCTGTCAGCTGGTTTCCGGCACAATACAGAAGCTGAAGCTGTGAGTTACTGCTCATGTCTAGACTTATTATTCGATTATAGTCACAAGCCAAACTCTGAAGTGAAGTAAAGTACTCTATACCCTTCAGCGAAGATATGTTTTTGCTGTCTACGTCAATATTCGTTGTGTCCGCAATCTCCTCATCGCTCAGCATCCCGTCGCTAGGGTTTTTGTCAATACTACTGCTAACATACTCCCTGAACACCGCATCAGGGAAATTCGCCTCATTGATAGCTACATCTCCCCAAGCAGACACGCAGGCCGCAAGCATCACACTTACAGCAAGCGCAATCATTTTCACTTTACGCATAATTAATCCTCCTTCATGAAGAACAATAAATCTTTCCTGACACTCCCCGCAATTTCCGGAGTGCCCACGTTTACGCTTCATGTTCATTCACTCTATGGAGGACGTTCCTTCTTGGATGTGTTAGTGCTGACTGGAGCTAAATTTTGGCAAAATAATAGGGTGCTGTGCTGTGCTGTGCTGTGCTGTGCGAGTATACGGCCTCATCGTTCACCTGTCAAGCTCCATTCATGTAAATTTGTGCGGGATAAGCAAATACTATCAGCCTCAATTCATGCTGTCAAATAACGGGGCTTCAGCCTCTCCTGACTTTCTGCCCCGCTAAAAATTTACTCCCACTCTATCGTTGCGGGCGGCTTCGACGTTATGTCCAGCACCACACGGTTTATCTCCTTCACCTCGTTGCAGATTCTCTTTGCCGTCCGGTCAAGAACATCGTAATCTATCCTCACCCACTCAGCCGTCATCGCATCCTGAGAGTGAATCGCCCTCAGAGCCACAACCTCCCGGTACGTCCGGCTGTCCCCCATCACGCCGACCGACTTCACAGGCAGCAGCACACAGAATGACTGCCATATTCCCGCATACAGCCCCGCACTCTTCAGCTCCTCACGGAAGATCGCATCAGCCTCCCGCAATGTGTCGAGCCTCTGTTTCGTGATCGCTCCCAAGCATCTCACCGCGAGTCCCGGTCCGGGAAAAGGCTGCCTCGAGATT
Source organism: Synergistaceae bacterium (assembly GCA_017445405.1). Lineage (GTDB taxonomy): Bacteria > Synergistota > Synergistia > Synergistales > Aminobacteriaceae > JAFUXM01. The sequence goes on along the minus strand of JAFSUD010000042.1, from coordinate 63,554 downwards.
ATCGCTTCAGGCATTCCGATTATCCGGCCAAGCTCCCGCACTTCATCCTTGAACAAATCACGCAATGGCTCTAACAGCTTCAGCTTCATGTGCTCGGGAAGCCCTCCTACATTGTGGTGCGACTTAATCACTGCAGCTCCCTTCTTGTTCCCGCTCTCGATAACGTCGGGGTAAATCGTCCCCTGCAGAAGCCATTTTGCACCGTCTATCTTGGCTGCCTCCCCGTCGAACACCTCAATGAACAGACGGCCGATAATCTTGCGTTTCTGTTCAGGGTCAGTTACTCCCGCAAGCTCAGAGAGGAATTTTTCTGACGCGTCAACGTACTTCACGTTCAGCCCGAGCGCACGGTACTGGCTCATCACCTGCTCGGGTTCGTCCTTGCGCATGAGGCCGTGATTCACGAACACGCACTGCAGGTTCTCTCCGACTGCACGGTTCACGAGCACTGCGGAGACGCTCGAGTCGACTCCTCCAGAGAGTCCGCAGACGACCTTATCGCTGCCGACGCTCTCACGTATAGCCTTAATCGTTCCGTCAACCCAGTCGGCCAAGTCCCAGTCTCCGGAGCATCCGCATATCCCGAACGCAAACTCCTTCAGAATCTCCGTGCCGTGCTCAGTGTGGACAACTTCGGGGTGGAACTGCAGGCCGTAATATTTCCTGGCCGGATTCTCGATTGACGAGATGACTCCGCCCTCAGTTGCAGATGTCGCAATGAATCCATCAGGCAGAACAGACACATTGTCGCCGTGGCTCATGAGCGCGCGGAAAGATTCAGGAATGCCCCTCAGAAGCCGGGAAGTGCCCTGCGCCTTGAGGGTAACTACTCCGTACTCGGGACGGCCTCCAGAACTTACGACTCCGCCGGTGAGCTTTGCGAGGAGCTGCATTCCGTAGCAGATGCCTAAGACAGGACAGCCCAGCCCAAGAATCCCGGAGTCTACGGTGATGGAGTCGGAGTCATTAACGCTGTCAGGGCCTCCAGAGATGATTACGCCTTTCGGTGAGTATGAAGCGATCTTTTCACACGTCGCGTCCCAGTTGAGAATTACGCTGTGTATCTTCATCTCACGAAGCCTCCTAGCTATCAGCTGCGTGAACTGTGAACCGCAATTGATTATGATAATATTTTCGTTGGTCATACTTTCCTCCATGTTAAGATTTTGCGTAAGATTATACATGCCCGAAAAAGTAAGTGCGTGTTACTATTCATCATATTTTCATAGAAAGCAGTGAATTTCATGAACACATGCAGAAAATTTGTGCTTTGTGCACTGATACTATTATTCCCGCTTCACGCTTATGCCGTAGATTATGTGCCGGGTGATGTCCTCGTCGTCCTGAAGCCTTCTGATCCGAAAAACGGAGTCTCGGCCTCGAGCCTTGAGGGCATGGGAGCAGAGGCATTGCGCACAGCCAGTTTCGCCGCGGCCTCCGGAGCATGGGTCAAGCAGACTTACCCCGCAATCTCGGAAGCTGGCAGCAGCGTTTACGCACTCATCCACTCTGAGATTAAGACTCCTGAAGAACTCTCCGCAGAACTCCTCAGAAATCCTGAAGTCCTCGCAGCTTCCCCCAACTACACCGTTCATGCTGCAGTCGTCCCAAATGATGACTACGCAGGGAACTGCTGGGGGATGAACTTCATCAACGCTTATTCTGCGTGGGACATCTCGACGGGCAGCAATGCAGTATACGTTGCGATTCTGGACTCCGGCATCGACGACACCAACCCTGACCTGACAGCCAACGTTGCGACAGAGTACGGCACTAACACAATATCTTCTTCATCTTCAGCGATGGACGATTACGGGCACGGGACTCATGTTGCGGGGACAATAGGCGCGGTCGGCAATAACGGCATCGGCGTGGCTGGTGTGAACTGGAACGTCGGGCTAATCTCCGTCAAAACTCTCGACAGCTCGGGTGCAGGAACTTTCGCAAACGTCATCAACGCACTGAACTACACTGCGGGACTCATCCGTCAGGGAGTGAACATCAAGGCAGTGAACATGTCGCTCGAGACATACATACCCTACGCTCCGACTCACGACAACCTCGTAACCTTCCCGCTGTGGAGAGCATTCAAGGACTTGGACGCACTGAACGAGGCCGTCATAGTGTGTGCAGCAGGAAACTATAACGCTGTGGTCGGACAGGCCACAACAAGGACGAAATACTCAGGAGGCTCGCTCATCTATGGCACTGGATATTATGTCTATCCTGCATCGTTCGCAGGACTCGATAACATGATAAGCGTATCAGCTATAGACACTGACGGATCGCCCGCAGAGTTCACCAACACGGGAGCAGACATCTACGCACCCGGAGTAAATATTCTGAGCACATGGATTCAGTCCATCACGAGATACATCACGGACGGAGTCAGCCTCCGTTCAGCGCAGGGGACATCAATGGCTGCTCCTCATGTCTCGGGAGCTGTCGCACTTCTGGCCTCCGAGAGTCCCGGCAGCACGGCATACCAGCTCAAGCGTGCAGTTCTTGACAGTGCATCATCAGGAATACTTGACCTGAGAGCAGCACTTGACTATCAGGCAAACACTTCATACATTCCAGAAGAGAGCACAGAGTGGCCGGAGTACGATGACTATTCTCAATACTCGCCTTCAGAACAGACGAACTACGACAACACGCAGGACAATAACTGGCTCCGTGAGCTTGGAGAAAACTTGTCATCAGGTGCCTGCAACGGCGGGAGCATGAATATATTTGCGTTAATGTTGATGTTACCGCTTGTCAAAAAGTTCATGAGCTGGTAAAATCTCACACCGTCAATCCCAAAGCATTATTGCCGGTGTGGCTCAGAGGTAGAGCAGCGCACTCGTAATGCGCAGGTCAACAGTTCGAATCTGTTCACCGGCTTCATAAATGAGACAACGAAGCAAATGTAAACCCACCTTACATAAGGCGGGTTTTGTCGTTACTGGGTTTATGCGAAATTCGTGAATAGATTTTTCAGGCAAGTTTAATAGAGCTGAGAAATTCTGCGTTGTTCTCCGTCTGCTTCAGCTTGTCAATTATAAGGTTGAGTGCTCCTGCTTCATCTACTCCTGCTATTCTCTTGCGGAGTATCCATAAACGTTTGAGGTCATCATCAGGCATCAATAACTCTTCGCGTCTCGTGCCAGACTTCGTGATGTCGATTGCAGGGAAAATTCTCTGTTCCGCCAGCTTGCGCGACAAATGAAGCTCCATGTTTCCCGTACCCTTGAACTCTTCATAGATGACGTCGTCCATTCTCGAGCCGGTGTCCGTCAGTGCAGTGCCTATGATGGTCAGACTTCCGCCCTCCTCAAAGTTGCGCGCTGCTCCGAAAAATCTCTTGGGGAAGTAGAGTCCCGAAGGATCGAGTCCTCCAGAGAGAGTCCGTCCCGACGGAGGCACAGTCAGGTTTGAGGCACGTGCTAGCCTGGTGATGCTGTCGAGGAGAATCACTACGTCCCTCTTGGCCTCAACGAGTCTCTTTGCCTTCTCGAGTGCGAGATTTGCGACCCTGATATGCTCGTCCGCAGGCCTGTCAAACGTCGACGCAATAACTTCACCGTCAATTGAGCGGGAAATATCAGTAACTTCTTCAGGGCGTTCATCAATCAGCAGAGCCATGATGATAACGTCAGGCGAGTTTGCTGCGATTGCCCGTGCTATGCGCTTCAGAAGTGTAGTTTTTCCGGCTTTTGGGGGCGAAACTATGAGTGCCCTCTGCCCGAGTCCGATCGGTGCGAACATGTCAACAAGGCGTGTAGCTAAGTCCTTGCTGTCGTACTCGAGGCTGAGTCTCTTGTCCGGGAAGACCGGAGTCAGCTGCGCGAATACCGGCCTGTTGCGCGAGTGCTCAGGATCTGTGAAGTTCACGGTCTCGACCCGCAATAATGCCTCGTAGTGCTCCTGATCTCTGGGCGGCCTGATAAGTCCCCAGATTACGTCGCCGTTCCTGAGTCCAAAGCGTCTTATCTGCGATGACGACAAATATACGTCGCTGTCTGTCGGGAGCATTCCCTTAGGTCTTAGGAAGCCGAAATTTTCAGGGAGAATCTCCAGAGTCCCGCCTCCGAACCTGTAGTTCATGCTCTCGGCCTGTGATTTCAGAATCGCGATAATCACGTCGTCCTTGCGCATACTTGCAGGAGCGTTCACGTCGAAATCTTTAGCCATCCTGCGCAGGTCAGCAGCACTCTTTGAGGCCAGCATTGCGTAGGTGTACTTGGGCTTCGGGTGCTGGATTAATTCACGGGTCCCGCTCATCTCACGCCTTCCGCCTGAGAGCCTGTACTGTACCGGCTCTTCAGGTTCATCGGTCTCCGGCTCTTCAGGTTCTTCCGGAGGCAGCAATACAGGCTTGCGGGTGCTGTAGCTCTCCTCCTGAATGGCGCGTACTTCTTCGCTGAGTTCTTCAGGTGTCATTCTCATTGATGCAGGTAACATAATCGGTTCATTCACCTCATTTACTGTGTCCTGTTCTGTCTCGGCTGATGTTCTGCGGACTGCTGTCCTTCTCGCTGCTGTCCTTGTCCTGACAGCCCGGGGCTGTTCTTCTTCTGGTTCTGTAGTTTTCGTTCTCGGCATGTGATCTTTCCTTTATTGAGTGTATTTGTTGAGAAGAAAGGGGAGCTTTAAGAGTTCATACTCCCCCGGTAAAACACAACTGCTAGTTCATCTTGTTGATTAAGCTCAGCATTTCAGGGCTTAATGATTTATGTTCACTCCATGCGCGCTCCAACGGGCTTAACGTGAGCTTGTGGTTAATGTTGCCGACCATCATTCCGGACTTGCCGATCATCAGGTTCTCCGTAGCGAATGCTCCCATGCGCGTGGCGAGCACAACGTCAAATGATGTAGGGTGTCCGCCCCTCTGGATGTACCCGAGCACGGTAACTCTTGCGTCATAGCCTCCTGCATCGGCCAACTGTTCGCGCATCTCCGCAGCAGACATTACGCCCTCTGCCAGAATGACCAGCGTGTGAGTCTTGTGCTGCTCGTAGGAGGTCTTGAGTATCTTCACCAAGTTTCCGATGCTCAAGGGCAGCTCGGGAACTACTGCGTACTCCGCTCCGGTCGCTACGGCAACTTCAAGCGCGAGAAATCCTGCATTGCGTCCCATGACCTCAGCGACGAAGAGTCTCTCGTGGCTCGATGCTGTGTCGCGGAGCTTCATGATCGCCTCAAGCGCAGTGTTTACGGCGGTGTCGAAGCCGATGGTCTCGTCCGTGCCGGTTATGTCGTTGTCAATTGTGCCGGGTATGCCTATCGTCGGAAATCCCATGTCGTGAAGTGCCTTCGCTCCGTGAAATGAGCCGTCTCCGCCTATCACAACTAGGCCGTCAATGCCTGCGTCCTTCATTCTGCCTACTGCTTCTTCGCGGCCTTCGGGGGTCTTGAAGCGTTCGCTCCTCGCTGTGCGCAGAATTGTTCCCCCGCGGTGAATTATTCCTCCGACTGCCTTTCTGTCCAGCGGGATAAAGTCCCCGTCGATAAGGCCCTCATAGCCTCTCATTACTCCGATGCACTCTTTATCGTTGAACATACAGGTACGGGCTACGGCTCGGACTGCCGCGTTCATTCCCGGCGAGTCTCCTCCGCTCGTAAGTACAGCGATACGGTCCATCTTGTTCATAGTAAAAATTCTCTTCCTTTCGTGTGGCTGTTAGTGTTTATTTAGCTTGCGCTTAATATTTTACCGACTGTTCCTATAATTCGTCTATCGTGTAATTATTGACTCTGCATTGTGAATTACTCTGACTGTAACTCATCTATTCGGCTGTTCACTTCGTCGGCTTCCTTGTCGAGTGCCTCTAGCTGCTTCCTCAGGGCTTCGCGGTCTGCGTTGAGCTTCAGGAGGCGGTCAGCTTTGAGACGGTTAGCTGCTTTGCCTCTGCATCGTGAATTACTCTGACTGTAATTCATCTATTCTGCTGTTCACTTCGTCGGCTTCCTTGTCGAGTGCCTCTAGCTGCTTCCTCAGGGCTTCGCGGTCTGCGTTGAGCTTCAGGAGGCGGTCAGCTTTGAGACGGTTAGCTGCTTTGCCTCTGCATCGTGAATTACTCTGACTGCAGTTCGTCTATTCGGCTGTTCACTTCGCCGACTTCCTTGTCAAGTGCCTCTAATTGCTTCCTCAAGGCCTCGCGGTCTGCGTTGAGCTTCTCGCTGCGCTTCAGGAGGCGGTCAACCTCGAGACGGTTAGCTGCCTTGCCTCCGCCTATCTTTGCCCTGTCCTTCGTCAAGTCCCACACCCACGTTACATCTCCTCTGGGCGATAACGCTACGCTTATTGCGCTGTCGAATATCAGCCTGACATCCTTAGCTCCTGCTAGTATCTCTTTGCCCGTCTTCGGGTCATATTTCGGGAAATACACCATCCCGTCGCGGGGGCCTAATATCTTGAAGTTGAAGCGTTTATCATAATCTACGGGCTGATACCTTTTCTTGCCCACCATCATAGTTATGTGCTTGTCAAACGGGCCGGCATACATCGGCAGTCCGCGCACATATATATCAATGTGGAACGGTATGCACTCGCCGAGATTAAGGTTCTTAAGGAGAGTATATTTGTAGTTCTCCATCTCGTCAGCAGTCCATAAATTCTTCTCTGCTTCTGACGCTATAAGGGCTTCAACGTACTCATTTGAGTAATATGTAGCCTTCACCCTTATGCTCTGGTCGCCGTCCTTGTCTGTTACGTTGATTTCGTGAGACCACTGCGCCAATACCGGATCTGGAATCTCTGCTGCGCTGCACATCACCGGCATTAACATTAGCAGTAACACTAGCGGTGCTGAAATTTTACGGTTGAACATATTTGTGATTATCCTTCCTGAATCAAGATTTTCATGTGAACTATATTTTGTCCGACTGGCCTGAATATTTTATGGGGTAATGAAAATTTTGCGTTATTATACAACAAGTTGTTGATGTGTCCAGAGAGTAAGCCTAATGAAGAATCATTGACTCTCTCACGAAAAAATGTTAATTTGTGCAAATTCCTAATCACAATGTGGAGGTTAATATCATGGCATTAACTATTGCTAAGGATTCATCAGGCGACTCACTTGCTCTCACACTTGAGGGCAGACTCGACACTACAACTGCTCCCCAGCTCGAGGCAGAACTCAATAACTCTCTCGGCAGCGTCAAGACTCTCACGTTCGACCTGGCCAAGCTCGCCTACGTGTCATCAGCGGGACTCCGAGTCCTCCTCAAGGCCCAGAAGACCATGAACAAGCAGGGCAGCATGACAATCAAGAACGCAGGTCAGGAGATTCTGGAGATCTTCGAAGTAACGGGCTTTGACGAAATCCTGAATATCGAGAAATAAGCGTTATGCTCAACTTTCAGCCCTTAACTTTGGGCATGAAGCCGCTGGTAGACTCCTACACGTTCAAATACGGCGAAGGATCCTGCCAGCACTCTTTTGTGTCGTCATGGTGTCTGAGGCACAAATACGGCGACATGTTCTGCGAGAATGAGGGATACCTCTACACCTTGCGTTCGGCCAAGTGCACGGAGAATTGCCGCGTCTACCTCTTTCCTCACGGAGACAGGGCGGACTCCGAAGCATTGAGGCGGGCGGTTCAGAATGTCATTGATGATGCTCACGGACATGAAGCACGCGTAAGGTTCGAGACTCTGACTCAGAGCGCAAAGGATATTGTGTGCAGCTTATTTCCCGGCAGGTTCTCAGCAGAGTCCAGCGAGGACTACACTGAATATGTTTACAGCATTGACAGGCAGGAAGATTTATCGCGCTGGGGCTTGAGAAACCGCAGGCAGAAGATTAACCGATTCTTCCGTGATTACGGAGACAGATGCGAGATTCTCAGGATAGAGAAGGAACATATACCGCTGATTCGTGAGTACCAGGCCTCGTGGCTGAAGTATAAGCTCGAGTCTCAGGAACGCAGCCAGCACTACATAGACGCAATCACAACAGACAACGCAGCTATTCAAGTCGCACTCGATAACTTTTTCGAGCTTGGCCTGTTCGGAATAGTGCTCTTCATTGACGGCAAGGTATCAGGCTATGAGTACGGTTCTCGCCTCTCTGAGAGTTACTGCGACTCAATGGAGGAGAAGGGAGATACCAGCATCCGGAGCATCTGCCGTGTCCTGAATCAGGAGTTTATCAATATGTGCTGTCATGGAATGCATTACATAAATGTTGAGGAAGACGTAGGCATTGAGGGCATACGGGAGAAGAAGCACTTTGACAGGCCGGACATCATGATAGAGAAATTCATAGTGCAGGAGGTGTAGTGCTGTGAATAAACTTGAGGCTAATATTTCCCTGCTGTTCATAACATTCTTTGCGGCTATACAGAACGTCTTTCTGATATGGATTCCTGAGTCTGTGTCTCATTTCGCATTTCTCTGCATCACTAACCTTGTAGGCTTCACAATCTCACTTGCATTCTTCTTCGGCGAACTTTTCAGGCTGGACATCAGGCAGGTAAAACAGAGCATGATTCTTTCTGCAGAGCTTGTAGCGTTCAACATCTTCATGCTTCTCGGAGTAGCAGGAGCAGGGCCGACGATGACTAATGCGCTGCTGTCTACGGACTTCGTGTTTATCTCATTCATAGCATTTCTTCAGTACAGGCAGATTCCTGACATGGGGACAGTTTTCGGGATAATCTCTGTGCTTTGCGGTCTGCTGCTTATGGTTGAGGCCGACTTCTCGGAACTCTGGAACTGGCACGTGCTTTATCTGCTTGTCTCAGATATTTCCTTCGCGTTCTACATAGTAACTACAGGTGCATACTCTTCATCGTCAAACCCCTCAATAATAGCTATGGGGCAGATGTTCTTCTGCTTTGTGTTCTCACTGATACTCTGGGCAGGGGAGGCCGTATTTTTTGGAGTGCCGTTTTCTCTGCCGGTAAATCCTGAGTTCTGGGGAAGCGTTATCTACGTGAGCTTCTTCATCAGGGGACTTTACGGAATAGTTCAGGTCTACGCACAAAGATACATAAGCCCTCTTAACACTTCGCTGATATTTTCGACAGAAATTATTATGACTATGGCAGCATCGCCGATATTGACCGCATATCTTGGGACAGAGCCGGAAATTATCACAGTCTGGAAGGTTATCGGAGGAGCGGTCATGATTCTGGGAGTGCTTATGACTGAGCCGGATTTCTTCGCGCTTATCAGGAGAGTGCTTCATGTATAAGGCATCTTTTCGCGAAAGATTAATGCTTGTGTTCCTGTGCGGGCTTGCGTATTTCCTTATGGATGTTCCTGTGCAGATGACAGGTATACTGCCTTCATTTGCGGGGATAAAAAACTTTCTGCCGTCAACGCTCGGCCTGTTCTTCGGACTCTACGGAGTCTCGGGTTGCATTGCAGGATGTATTCTCTCGGCTCTGCTGGTGAATCACTCAGTGAGTGCCGTCATGTATGAATGCGTGTGTATTGCTGCCGTCGGACTCGGGATGTTTTACGGCTGGCACTTCCGCAATTCTGACCACAGAATACATTTCAAGGCACGGAGGGATTACGTGAGGTTCACAGTTCTGCTTGCTGTGCTGTCAGGGCTGTGCTGTGATGTCAGAGTCTCTCTCGCTTACTTCCTGACCGGCTTATTTATCGGAGTCCCGGTGAATATTCTGCTGTCATCATTGCTGTACGTTGAACCTGTTATGCCCCGCGGGTGCAGCTATGAGTATGATGCTGTATTCTGCCTCATGAACGGAGCAGACAGCCTTGATGATGCAAACGAAATGATAGAGTCTTCTGCACTTGGCCGGGGTATCACGATGAAGCGGGTGTTTGAGATACAGAGCTGCCTTGAGGAAATCCTGATACGTATTCTGAAGGCTGTACCTGATGCGAGAGTTCATGTCATGCTTATGTTCGGGGACGCAATATCTGCCAGAATGCATTACGAAGGCGGAAAATATAACCCCTTCGTGATAGAGAAGGACGAGGACGATATAGACATCATGAGCCTGAAGATAATCAAGCACCGTGCACTCCGGGCATCATTTGTTTACTCTGAAGGCATCAACAAGATTCATGTAGTAGTCTGACAGGAGGAAGATTTATGACACAGACAAGACGGCCGATCCGCAAAAAAGTTCAGGCAATGGTGCTGTATATCTCCATTGCGGCACTGGCAATCACCAGTATTGTCGGAATAATCAGCATGGTACGCATTCAGGACGACAGCGAATCGGCACTCATCCGGCAGATGGAGCGGAATCTCTACAACATCACTGCCAGCAAAGCAGAACTCGCCGAGTCCGAACTCGGGAAGTACACCGGGTACGCCGGAGACTTTGCGAGGTTCATCACTTCTCTGTATGTCTCATCAGGTGATTACTCCCCGGTTGAAGTCCTGCGGTCAAACGCAATCAACGCCGGAAAATTCACTATGCAGCTCGATATAGCGGGCGAAGCAGTGAAGCATGACGCAATAGCCGGAGAGACAGCCCTTCTCGGCAACCTTGAGAAAATCTGGCAGTCAGTAATCCCTGAGCAGGAGGACGTAATTACTTCTGTGTATGCGGGGACGGAAAGCGGCTTCATTATTGCTTACGACAAGAACTCAGAGAACGTTGAAGAGGGTGAATATTACGATTTTCTGCAGACCTCGTGGTACAAAGAAGCAAAATCAGCAGGACGCGTAATCTTCACAGATGTGTATGATGACTCGTTCGGCAGGGGACTCACAATAACATGCGCAGCTCCTTTCAATGACGCAGAGGGGAAATTCGCCGGTGTCGTAGCGATGGATATTCTCATCTCTGACCTTTACAGGGAGATAGTCAGCCTCGAGCTTGGCCTGGACTCTTACGCGTTTCTGGTTGACGGCGAGGGAAAAATCATATCTCCGTCGGACATCGGCACAGGAAAAGCGCAGAGCATTCATGACGAAAAGGACATAAGCCCGTTCGTTGCGTCAGAGATTCTCGCGGGCAAGACCGGAGTCTCTCTTGCTAACGGCCTCATCTATTACGCCTACACTCCCATCAAGAGCACAGGCTGGAAATTCTGCGTCCGGATTCCTGAGAGCGTCATTCTCGCTCCTGTCAGGGACGTGAACAGAAACGTGATATTGACTATGCTGATGTTTGCCGCAGCGTTTGTCGTGATACTCGGACTCGTAGCTGTCGTGGCAAGAAAATTCTCTGCAAGGCTCACCAGCCCGATAATTGCTCTTGACCATGACGTTAAGGAGATAAGCTCGGGCAACCTAGACTACAGGGCAGAGATCCGCAGCAATGACGAAATAGGCGACCTCGCGCAGAGCTTCAACGACATGGCTGCCTCGCTGAAGGACTACATCAAGAATCTTGCTGCCGTTACAGCCGAGAAGGAGAGGATCGGTGCAGAACTGAACGTCGCGACACAGATTCAGGCAGACATGCTCCCTCGAATCTTCCCGCCTTTCCCTGACAGGACGGAGTTCGACCTCTACGCAAGCATGACTCCGGCGAAAGAGGTCGGAGGAGACTTCTACGACTTCTTCCTGATTGATGACGATCACCTCGCGCTCGTGATTGCCGACGTGTCCGGAAAGGGAGTCCCTGCAGCGTTATTCATGGTGATAGCGAAGACTCTCATCAAGAACCGCGCAATGATGAAGACTCCTGAGTCGACCCTCCAGGCCTCCCTTACGCAGGGAGGAGAACAGGAAGTCGCCCCTGACAAGGGGAGATTTAGAGGGGTAAGCTCTCCGAACGAGATACTCGCCGACGTGAACAGCCAGCTCTGCGAAGGCAACGATGCCGACCTGTTCGTAACTGTCTGGCTCGGGATTCTAGAGATAAGCACCGGACATGTTACGTGCTCCAACGCTGGCCATGAATACCCGGCAATCAGGAAGGCTAACGGGAATTACGAACTCTTCAAGACGAAGCAGAGTCCCGCAGTCGCAACGATGGACGGAATACGCTTCAGGCAGAGCGAGTTCACCCTCGGGCCGGGAGACAGCCTCTACATCTACACTGACGGAGTCCCGGAGGCGACGGACATTCACGAGACTCTTTACGGCACAGACCGTATGCTCGATGTCCTGAACACTACAGGCGGGAAGTCTCCGAGCGAAGTTGTAGATGAGATGAAGCGTTCAGTGTTCGAGTTCACGGGAGAAGCACCGCAGTTTGACGACGTAACTATGCTTTACCTGAAGTTCATAGGAGGAGGAAAGAGTGATATGCATGAACTTGTTGTTGATGCTGACACAGAAAAACTTGATGAGGTTCTTGACTTCATAGACGGCTATCTTGAGGAATGGGGCTTCGGAATGAAGACTCAGACGCAGATTAACATAGCCGCAGAAGAAATTTTTGTGAACATAGCGCATTACGCCTACGAGAATCACGACGGCAAGGCACGAATCACCGTCAGCCGCAAAGGTGATGACGCAGAAATCACGTTCACTGACTCGGGAGTGCCCTATGACCCGCTCGCGAAGCCGGATCCCGACGTTACGCTGAGTGCTGAAGAGCGGCAGATCGGAGGACTCGGAATATACATCGTCAAGAAGAGCATGGACTCTGTGAGCTACGAGCACAGGGACGGGCAGAATATCCTGACGTTCAGCAAACGCATAGGGTGATGAAGAATGTTTATCGGACGCGTAAATGAACTTGCGGAACTAGAGAGAGGCTACAGGCGTGAAGGATTCAGCATCTTTGAGCTTTACGCCGCCAGAAACGCAGGCAAGACATCATTGCTTGAGGAGTTCTGCCGCAACAAGGATTCAATATACTTTACCTCAGCAGAAACCAACGGGCGGGCTAACCTGATAGCTTTCTCAAAGCTGGTTTTCTCGCACTACAAGGACACCAGGCCTCAGCCGTTCACGTTCTGGAGCGAGGCCTTCAGCTACATAGTCAATAAACAGGAAGGCATAAAGGTTATTATTGTTCTCGATAACTTCGATGCACTCTCGGACAGAGACCCGGTATTTACGGATATGCTTTGCAAGTGCATAACGTCAGACCTGAAGGACAGCAATATATTCATGATACTGTCAGGCCGTAAGAAGATATTCACCGGCAAGAATGCATCCCTGTTCCAGAAGCTGATGAGCAGCCTCAAGCTCGATAAATTCACTCTGACAGATGATGTAGTGGATAAGCTCAGGAAGCAGTTAGCCGGAAGCTCGCAGGGCACTCCCGACAAGGCAAAGATGATCCGGTGCAGTGAAGAGGACGTGATTCTCCGCGAGGGCGAGACGAACTCCGAGATGTACAAGATAATTTCCGGCCGTGCAGTGTGTTATCTGGGCTACGGCACTGATGAAGAGTACCTAGTAGGCACGTTCCAAGAAGGGCAGTGTTTCGGGGAATACTCATTGCTGACAGGGAATCCGGGAGTTTACACGGCCGTTGCGTACTCTGATATGCTGCTCATGAGGATACCGCGTGATGAATTTACCCGCTTTGTGGCCATGAATGCAGATAACTCTGTGGGAATAATGCGCAACATGGCGAAGATGATTAACATTCTGAAGGTGAATATCGACCTGCTTAGAGGCGAGCTGGCCGGTGAGGGATAAATCTTTGCAATGAGGATGTGTACTCTGATATGCTGCTCATGAGGATACCGCGCGATGAATTTACCCGCTTTGTGGCCATGAACGCAGATAACTCTGTGGGAATAATGCGCAACATGGCGAAGATGATTAACATTCTGAAGGTGAATATCGACCTGCTTAGAGGAGAGCTTGCCGGTGAGGGATAAATCTTTGCAATGAGGGAATGAATATGTTATGCTAACTTGCATTCAAAATTTCACATTACACAATAACATAAAGGAGGAGCTTGTCGGAAATGGGACTTCGTACAATAGAAGAGCTTTGTGCTGAGCTGGACGAGAAGCGCAGATCTGCATTGGACGGCGGCGGCAAAGAAGCCATCGAGAAGCAGAAGGCTAAAGGCAAAGCTACAGCCCGTGAGAGAATAGCTCAATTGCTTGATCCCGGCTCGTTCGTGGAGATTGACGAGTTCGTGACTCACAGGTGCAGCAGCTTCGGCCTTGAGGACAGAAAGCCTCTCGGCGACGGAGTAATAACTGGCTGGGGAACTGTTGAGGGCAGAAAGGTATTCGTGTTCAGCCAGGACTTCACGGTCTTCGGCGGATCGCTGGGCGAGAAACATGCTGAGAAAATCTGCAAGGTTATGGATATGGCTATGCAGATGGGCTGTCCTGTCATCGGTATGTATGACTCGGGCGGAGCAAGGATTCAGGAGGGAACAGACGCGCTCAATGGTTACGGGAAAATCTTTAAGCGCAACACGTTAGCGAGCGGAGTAATCCCTCAGTTCAGCGCAATACTCGGCCCTACAGCGGGAGGAGCAGTCTACAGCCCCGCACTCACGGATTACGTTTTCATGGTTGACGGCGAGAGCGTGATGCACATAACCGGCCCTGAAGTGGTGAAGGCAGTAACCGGCGAGGCGATAAGTGCGCAGGATTTAGGCGGAGCGAAGGCACATCACACGGTGAGCGGAGTAGCCCACTTTGAGGCGAAGGACGAGGCGGAGTGCTTTGCGCAGATTCGTAAAGTTCTCTCATACCTTCCGCTAAACAATCTCGATGATGCACCCTTCAAGGCCACAGCAGACAGCCCTGAACGTGCAGATATTACCCTGCGTGAGATAGTGCCCGTGAATCCCAACAAGAGCTACGACGTTCACGAGGTAATTTCGCGCGTTGTTGATGACGGAGAGTTCACGGAAGTTCAGGCCGGATGGGCGAAGAATATCGTGATAGGTTATGCCAGATTCGGCGGACGTGCTGTAGGTATCGTTGCGAACAATGCGGACGTACTCGCGGGCTGCCTTGACATCGACGCATCGGACAAGGCATCACGTTTCGTGAGACACTGCGACGCGTTCAACCTGCCGATCATTACGTTCGTGGATGTCCCCGGCTACCTGCCCGGAGCGGATCAGGAGCACAACGGAATAATCCGTCAGGGAGCGAAACTGCTTTATGCCTACAGTGAGGCGAGCGTTCCTCTGGTGAGCGTGGTATTGCGCAAGGCTTACGGCGGAGCATATATCGCCATGAGCAGCAAGGCTCTCGGATGCGACGCGGCGTTTGCGTGGCCTCAGGCAGAGATCGCGGTACTCGGTGCAGAAGGCGCGGCCAGCATAGTGTTCAAGAACGAGATTAATGCTGCTGCTGACCCGAGCGCAAAGAGACTCGAGAAGATCGACGAGTACAAGGCCGAGTTTGCGAATCCCTACAGGGCAGCGGAGAGAGGCTACATTGACAACGTGATAATGCCCGAAGAGACCCGCAAAGCAATCTTCACGGCACTTGAGGCGATGGAGAGCAAGCGCGAGACTCGTCCGGCCAAGAAGCACGGAGTAATCCCGCATTAAGACAAGGAGGGTGAAATAGACATGCATTTTGAGGGAATAGCAGGCGCAATTAACGTCAGCGTAGTAGCATTCTCGATAGTGTTCGGAGTGCTTTTAGTGCTCACGGGCGTAATCTACGGAATGAAGCTGTTTGCAGGCGGCGACGGTCCGCAGAGCGGCGGGGAAAAAAAAAATGATGTAACTCCCGCCAAACCGTCAGGCTCTCCGGCAGCTAAGGCATCACCCGCAAAGTCAGTGAGTGCACCTTCAGCGGACAAGGCCAAGATTGTAGCGGCCATCACTGCAGCGATAATAGAGTTCACAGGGAGTGCAGACTTCAGGATATTATCAGTGCAGACGGAAGGTCAGGGACAAATCGGGCGAGATTACTGGACGAGCAGATGGAAGACGGCGGGAATGCTGAATCTGAATGCGAACAGGCTGAACCGCAAGTGGCACTAAAGACTAAAGAAGGGAGATAAAGAATCGTGAGCAATAAATACAGAGTAGTAGTAGACGGCACGGCCTACACTGTTGAGGTCGAGGCACTCGGAGCGGGAGCACCCATGCCCGCAGCAGCTCCTGCAGCACCAGCACCGGCAGCGACACCGGCTCCAGCGGCAGCACCAGCACCGGCAGCAGCTCCCGAAGCACCGGCAGCACCAGCACCTGTGGCAGAGGACGCAATGACTGTTACGGCACCGATGCCCGGAAAGATTCTCAGCGTGAAGGTGAATGTTGGCGACAGCGTGAACAGCGGAGATTTGGTGCTTATGCTTGAGGCCATGAAGATGGAGAATGAAGTCTTTGCGACGGCATCAGGCAAGGTTACGGAGATTCGCGTGAAATCAGGCGATAACGTGAGCACCGGAGATATATTGATGGTGATTGCGTAAGAGAACGTGTAAGTTTGTCCCTCCTGTGAAGAGATTTGCGGGAGGGTTTTTGCTAACTAAAAGGAGGCTGAATGATTATGCGTAAACTTTTGGCAGCTGTGTTATTGGGAAGCGTTATTCTCTGTGGAATAGCTGAGGCGGCAGTGTTTACCTCTTTTCCTGCTGATGGCATATGCACGGGAGATTACGTGAGATACCGTGCGAGGCCTGGCACTAACTCAAAGATTCTTGGCAGGCTGTTTGAGGGTGATGAAGTTACAGTGCTTTCTGAAGTCAGGGTGAAGAGCCAGAGATGGTATGAGATATATGATCCCAATGCTTCAGGCCGTACTGTTTGGGTAGCGGGCCAGTATATCGCGCCTATTGAGTACTAATATTAAAGATTGTCCCTTCTGTGAGAAATTGCAGGAGGGATTTTATTTATCGCCTGTGAGTTCGTGAACATGGCCTTTCCCTTCTCGGAATTCACGTACAGACTTCAGTACATAGGTCTGATTCTCTGGAGAGTAAAAAGGGTCAGATGTCTGCTCAATCTGAAATGGTATGCGCTTCTCCCTGAGCACTGCCTTAATGAATATGTTTATCGCCGACGAAACACTAAGTCCGACACTTTCACAGAACGCCGTGAAGTTCCTGCTGTCTGTCTCATCAATTCTGGCGGTGATTTTCGCTGTCGTCATTGTATGTACCTCCTGCAATTTATGATGTCATGAGATTATACCAGTGAGTGTGATAATATTTCCCAAAATATAGCGGGGTGTTAATAAATGCATGACGTAATCATTAATGGCGAGACCATTCACGAAATGTCAAAACTGGAAGCAAAATCTATTGACCTGATATTTGCCGACCCTCCCTACTTCATGCAGACACACGGAGTTCTTCACCGCGTAGAGGGCACAGAGTTTCAGGGCTGCAATGACGACTGGGACAAGTTCTCATCACTCAATGACTACGAAGGCTTCTCGCGCAAATGGCTCACAGAATGCCGGAGACTCCTCAAGCCTTCCGGGTCAATCTGGGTAATAGGCTCTATGCAGTGCATTTACACTCTCGGGCACGTCATGCAGGAATTAGGCTTCTGGTTCATCAACGACATCATCTGGCACAAAACCAACCCCACGCCTAACTTCACCGGCTCGCGTCTCAATAACTCGCACGAGACTCTCCTCTGGGCAGTCCCCGACAAATCCTCGCGCTTCACCTTCAACTACAAGACAGCAAAGCACCTCAATGACGGCAAGCAGCTCGGCTCCGTCTGGAGATTCCCCGTCTGTTCCGGCAGCGAACGCCTCCGGGACTCTCAGGGCCGGAAACTTCACACAACCCAGAAGCCCCTCGCACTCCTCGAACGCATTATCGCAATCTCTTCAAAGCCGGGAGATTTAGTGCTCGATCCCTTCGGGGGGACAATGACGACCGGAGCAGCAGCAAAGAAGCTGGGGAGAAAGTACATCATGATTGAGAGAGATAATGAGTACTGCACTTACGGGCAGAAGAGACTCGACTCCGTGAGCTTCGAGGACTCGGAAATCTCCCGTGCAGAGTTCGACGTGAAGCCCCCGAGAGTGTCAATGATTGAGATGATAAATGCGGGGTACTTCACCGAAGGAGAGTCATTCACCCTCAAGGACGGCAAAGACCCCGCATATCTTCAGGCTGACGGAAAGCTGATATATCATGATGAAGTCTTTGATATGCACACCTGCGCAGCCCGAGCCAAGAACCTTAAGGCCAAGAGAGTAAACGGCTTCGACTACTGGCACGTCATGAGAGGGGGGGAACTTGTGAGTATTGCTGCTGTCAGGGAGAACTACAGAGCGGAGAATAAATCCCCCTGCAGTGATTTAACAGGGGGAAACGTAAACTGCTAGCCTTTGTAGACCATCGGAATCAGGAAACCTTCAGCCACTTCATCAGCCATAGCCTTACCTTCAAGAATCTCGAGCAGCTTAAGCGCGAAGAACGGAGTTATTGCCGGGCCTTTGCCTGTGGTGATGTTGCCGTCTGTCTCGATAATGTGAGTCCCGATCCGTGCTCCGGTGAGGAATTGCTCGAGTCCGGGATAGCACACTGCGGTCTTGCCCGCGAGGACTCCGGCTTTGCCCAGAGCTACGGGAGCTGCACATATCGCTGCTATCAGCTTGCCTTCAGTGTGGTACTTCTTGATGAGTTCCTGCAGGCCCTCGTGATTAGCAATCTCACGTGTTCCGCCGGGAAGTATTATCATGTCGAAGTTCTGGTGCTTCACTGCGTCAAACATTGCGTCGGCACGCACAGGTATCTTGTTCTTGCTGATGACTTCCTGGCCGGGCATGAGTGAGGTAGTTGTTACGACGACTCCGCCTCGTCTCAGAATGTCTACGGTCGTGAGAGCCTCTGTCTCCTCGAAGCCGTCAATCAGGAAAATTGCTGCGGTCTTCATGTGAATATTCACCTCATTAATTATTGTCTGGATGCCTAGATTCTAGCACAGAGAGAAATTCTGCAGGCACATTCTTTGTGAGCCACACGCCGTTTGCTGAGAGAAAGAACGTATAGCCGGACTTGGCCATTTCTCCGCTATTGACGACGTACACTATGGGTTTGCCGTGTCTCTGTCCGACTTTGCGGGCTGCTTCTGGAGTCGTGGAGAGGTGGACGTAGAGTCTTGTGCCGGGCTTTAGGCCTTCTCGCTCAATTGAGGAGGAGAATCTCTCTGCTGTGCCGTGATAGAGAATCTCCGGAGGCTCTTTCTCCTCAAGCTCAACATCTACGTTAATGCTGTGTCCCTGATTTGCACGTATCAGTCTGCCGTCGTCGCTGAAGGAGTATCTGCCCTTCTCGTCCTCTGCAACTATGCGCTCAAGTAATGCACGGTCGAGAGGGTATTTCCTGCTGACACCGTTAATGAGTTCGCCGACATCTGCCCAGCCGTGAGAGTCGAGAGTGATTCCTGCAGCTTCGGGGTTATGCCGGAGAATCAGTGATATGAACTTGCTTATGCGCTGAAGTTCTTTGCTCTTCATGTGCTGCCTCCTTGTGAATTAGTATGCTCCTTTGCTTGAGAGAACAGCTAAAGGAGTCTTGAGGAGTATAGCAACATCGAGCCACACAGACCAGTTGTGGACATAGTAGCAGTTAATCTCCCTCCTGAAGTCAGCATCAAGATCACTTCTCCCGCTGACCTGCCATATTCCGGTGAGTCCCGGCTTTGCGGAATACACTTTCTTCAACACGTATTCATCACTGTACAGCAAATCAACATCAAGCTGCGGAAGCGGACGAGGGCCTACAAGACTCATTTCTCCCTTGAGAATGTTTAGCAGCTGCGGAAGTTCGTCTATGCTGGTCTTGCGCAGAAATGCTCCTATCTTCGTAACGCGCGGGTCTACCTTCATCTTGTTGCCTTCCTTGTAGGCAGCGAATATCTCGGGGTCAGCGAACAGCTTACGCGTAATCTCGTCTGCGTTCGTGTGCATTGAGCGGAACTTGTACGTCCTGAAGTGCTGAGCCTTCCAGCCGATTCTGTCCTGCACGAAGAACACCGGCCCTCCGTCCTCGCGCTTTATCCTCCACGCTGCCCAGAGCATAACCGGCGAGAAGATGATTAATGCAACCACAGCTCCAACATAATCAATCACGCTCTTGATGAACAGGTTCACAGGATTCAGAAGTCCCTGCGATGAACTTATCACCGGCATTCCGTCAATGTTCCTGATTGAGGCGGTCGAAGTCGTCAGCATGTACATATCAGGAATGTAAAGCACTCTCGGGACTCGTTCCTCGAGCATGTTCAGAATCTCGGCGAGCCTCTTTCTCGAGACAGTCGGCATTGCGATAACTGCCTCGTCTGCACACAGCTTTTCCTGCAGAGCTGTGAAGTCCCCGAGCTTCCCGAGCACAGGGCATCCGGAAATGACCTGCCCATGTTTTGCGGGGTCATCATCCAGAAAGCCGAGTACTCTTCTTATCGTGAATGGAGAGCCTGTGATATTGCGGGCGAAAATTTCTCCTGCCTCTCCTGCTCCGATGATTATTATTGACTTCGACAGCAGGCCGAGACGGAATAAGACGCTTCGGAAAAAGTACCTCCCTGCTATCGTTAATGGAATGAACACTGCGGAACACACTATCACTGCTGAGAATGACACGGTGAACTTGTTGACGTAGAGGTACAGGACGTTGACGGCAAGATTAAGGAGGCTGGCCTTGAGGAGGTATATTGTCTCGTCCCAAAGCTCCATGTTCCTGAAGCCGTAGAGTTTACTGAACACGAAACACGCTGTCATTGTTCCGGTGAGGAAGACTCTTACTTCAAATGTTAATGGTACTAGTGCAAATGATAAGTTATAGAGTATAATATCAAGAATCCCTTGAAAAATCGTTAATGTGAAATATGAGAGTGCGTGAAGTGCGCGTTTATGGCGTTGAGCGTTGAGCGTTGAGCGTTGAGCGTTGAGCGTTGAGCGATTGTACTAATCTTTTCCTGCATTGTCAAGTCTCCTTCATGTTTTTTCCGGCGATTATAGCACACAAAATTCCCCCAGCCGTCAATGACTGATGGATAACGTATCTGCTGCTCCTTTCTTCGTCTGTGCCGGGAATAAGTGAGTCGCAAGGTATCGCGCAAGTTCCTGCTGCTGCCATAACTGACCGCACCATTCCGCCGAATATTATGTGCATAAAGAAATCCCCCAGCCGTTAATGACTGAGGGACTATTTATCTTGCGTCTGCTACTTAGGCTGTACGTTAATTCCTCTCTCTTCGTCCGTGCCGGGTATCAGCGAGTCGCAGAGTGCCGCGCAAATTCCTGCTACTGCCATCGGTGTCTTCAGCACTGCCCACACCATTCCGCCCAGCGTGTGCATTACCTGGCTCTGTGCATCGTTCATGAAGACAGCCTGATTAGCTTCAACCCATCCGGGAAGGCCGAGTGCCATCAGGAACGCAAAGCCTACTATTAATATATTCCTCTGGCTCGACATGTCCGCCCTCATCAAAACCTGTATTCCCATTGCTCCGATCGTCCCGAAGAGTGCTATGTATGCTCCGCCGATTATCGGTGAAGGCATTGTCGCTATTAATGCGCTCAGTTTTCCTACAAAGCTCATCAGGATTAGTATCACTGCCCCGGTTCTCACAACTACTCTTGAGGCAACTCCAGTTAAGCCGATAAGCCCGATGTTCTCAGTGTATGACGTTGTGCCGACCGAGCCGAACACTCCGGAAAGTGCACAGCAGAGTCCCTCTGCACCGATGCCCCTGCTGATGGTCGCAGAGTCGGGATCGCTCACTCCTGATGCGTAGGATACTGAATGATAGTCGCCTATGCTCTCGATCATCGTCGCGAAGAATCCCGCGAGCAGTGCAGCAATCGCCATCAGGCTGAACTTCGGCATTCCCCAAGGGAACACTACGTTCTTGATGTCTGCAAGGCTGGAAATCCTGAGCCATGATGCCTGCTTCACTGTGTCAAGATTGATGTATGCCGGGTGCGTAGGAGCAAATGTCCCGTTCATTGATAGCCCCAAGCACGCAATGTAGGTAATCACGATCGCTAAGAGTATTGCGAAAATGTTGATGTACTTGTTCCTGAGCACTAGGCTGAAGAGGAAGATTAACACCACCACTGCCAGAGATGCGGGCCAGTAATTAGCTGCGTTGCCCTGAACTGCTGTTCCTGCGAGCGAGAAGCCGATAGCCATAATCACAGGGCCGATTACTACAGGAGTGATGACCTTGCGGATTATGCCGACTATCTTGCTGTAGCCTATGAATGACAGGATAAGTCCTCCGACGATGAGGCCGCCGCCTAAATACTGCATGATTGCCTCAGGGCCTGCTGCCTTGTAGAGGGCTATCACCGTCATAACGCTCGGGATAAATGAAAAGCTCGATCCCTGAACGATTGGTAGTCCTGAACCGAGCTTCTTGCTTGTCTGAATTAACGTTGCTACTCCCATTCCCAAATATACGCAGGAGATGAATGAAGCAATCTGCAATGTGTCCATCCCCATTGCGGGACCGAATATGAGAGGTACTAATGTCGTTGATCCGAAAAGTGTTAATACATGCTGTGCTCCTGAGAGAAGCATTATGAAAAGCGGGGGCCTGTCGTTAATGCCGTAAACCATTTGTCTGGCCATGTGCTTAAATAAACCTCCATTAGCTTAATTTTTGTTCCAAGCGGGGAATTGTAAGGGGTGAGTAATTTTTTGTCAAGTAAGCTATAATTACCAAAACTTTTTCACGGAGGCTTTGTCATGCGTAAGAGTTCATATGCTGCGTTCATGTTTGCCGTTATGTTAGTGATGTGTATCATTAGATGGACGGCTCAGGCAGATGTTGCTGACCCGGAAATATTCATACGTGATGTACCGGGCGCGAGCTTCGACCTCACAGCGTCAGAAAATGCACTTGAGCTTACGATTACACCCCAAACTTCAGGAGACTTCAGGTATTCATTCGTGCTCATCAGCGGAGATACAAAGCATGCAGAAAAACTAGATAGCGGCTATTACAGCTACGGCCGGAGCGGAGACATAACAGCTTCATTTGTCTACGGTGTACCTGAAGAAGGGGAGGTTATGCATTATGAGATAAATGCTTCATTTTTCCCGAGAAATGCGACACCGCAGGTAACAGAGTCAGACGACAAGCCCGCCCCCGAATCCGAAGATAAGCCAGTTCCAGAATCAGACGATAAGCCCGTTCCAGAGTCCGGAGACAAGCCCGCCCCAGAGTCAGACGACAAGCCGTCATCATCAGACAACAGCCAGACAACAGCCGAGTCCCGGGACAAACCTGCAGTATCAGCCGACAACAAGTCATCTTCAGGAGGAGGCTGCTCGGTCTACTATGATGATTTCGCCCCACACACATACAGCATTGTGCGCAGAAATTATGTCTCCGCAAACTTCAAGGCCTCTGCTGATGTCCATAACATCAACGGCACTGTCTACGTAGAGCTTCACAAAGGAGAGTAGATACACATGCTGAAGCGTTTTGTGCTGGGTGTCATTGCTGCTGTCATGACTGCTGCTCCGGCATATTCTGACCTGATGCCGATAACACCGTGCGGAAGCAGAGGAGGCATAATGATTCCCGGCGCATCATTAACTTTGTCGCCGTCCCGTATTGAGGCAAATACTCTTGACCTTGCAATAAATGCAGACGTTTCCGGAAAACACTTCTACTACCTTGCAGAGATGAGCGGTGATGATATCTGCGGATTTATAGATTCATCATCAGGCATCCTCCCGAAAGGATTACACACATTCAGCATCACTCTTCCTGTTCCGGAAGAAGGCCGGTCTGCAAGTTATGAGGTCAATGCGTCATTCACGCCGAAGAACTTCTACAGGAATAATCACAGCAACGTGAAGTTCGTGCGAAGAGTAACCGTACGCAAAGCTGACGGGAAAAACTATATCGTCATTGAGAACTAGGAGGCTGCTATCATGTTCAGGAAGTTTATTGCAAGTGTTATTGTCCTTGCTGTCCTTGCCGGGTCAGCGTGGGCAGACATACCCTCGCCGTACGTGTTCAGCCCCAAGCATAACAAAAAAGTTGTCGTTGCAAGATTCGAAGTCTCACAGGCAGAAAGTGATGACCTCGCGCTCAGGTTATCAGTTGAGGCAGAAGCCCCCGGAAGATGCACATACAGCCTCTACGCTGTGAGCGGGGACGAGTACGGCTACATCGGCGGTGAGAATGTTCACTGCAAAGAAGGCGGACACACCTATTACATCTCATTACCGCACCATGAAGACGACCAAGTTCAGAAGTATGTTCTTACCGGAAAATTTCTTGCTGACAGAACAAAGTATGTCAGGTTTGCCCGGACAGGGTTCAGAAAAGTAATCATTGTCAGCAGCGTTGAAGGTTCAGCTCATGTTGTCATTGAATAAAGGAGGAATAAATATCATGTTCAAACGTTCAGCACTAATTATTGCAGCAGTCTATGTTCTTGCCTGTGCCGGAGTGTCAGGTGCGGATCTTATCGAGCCGGGATTCTTCAGCAGGACTTTGAAGAGGTCTGCACCGAGTGAATCGGCCTCTGCTGCAATTACGCTTTCGGCATCAGGATATTTCGGCGAAGAAGACAGTGTGTCTCTTGAGATAACGCCCAGAGCATCAGGTAAATATTCATACGCCCTCATAGATACCAGAGATGACAGTATAGTTCAAGAACGTGAGGCTTCTCTTGATGACGTGGAAAACGATCCATGGTTCTCCAGAGGAAGAGGAATGGCAATGCGTCTTGCTGCCGGAGTTCCTGCTGAGGGCCAAAGATTAAGGTATATGGTAACTGCCCGCTACGTTCCCTATGACAAGGACAGGTGGGAAACAGTATCATTCACAGAGTACTTCACTGTCCGCAGCAGAAACGGAAAACCCATCTTTGAGTAAGGAAGGAATAATCACATGTTAAAGCGTTCGTTGCTCATCACTATTCTTGCGGTCTGCGTTATCGATGCCGCCGGTATATCAGGTGCGGATATACTCCGGCCGGAAATCTTCAGAAGGTCTGATCCTGCTGAACCGGCATCTGCAGTGTTCACGCTCTCAACATACGCCAATTTAGACTACGGCGGCTATGCATTACTCGAAATAATGCCCAAAACATCTGGGAAATATTCATACACACTCATTGACACGAGAAACAATAACGTACTCCAAACAGGCGGGGACTCGTTCACTGAGGCGGACTTCTCCAAGAGAAGGGGTATAGGTGTACGTCTGGCTATAGTGCTTCCAGATCCGGGAGAGAGCATAAAGTACATGGTAACAGCAAGCTATGTTCCTGATGACAATGACAAGCGGGAAACAGCGTCTTTCTCAGAGTCATTCACCATCCGCAACACAGGCATGAAGTTTATCGTTGAATGATGATGCTGATACTATGCACAATTCTTCACTTCTCTGTTGATGGTGTATGTGCTGCAGTCTTGGCCAAGTACGCAATTCATGAGCCTGACTTCAGCAATATCGTTTACTACTTCAGCCTCTACAACCTGATAGCCTTCGGCGGACAGTGGCTCGCGGGACTCATCCTCGACAAGCGCAAATCTCTAGTCCTGCCTTCTCTGGCAGTCGTCCCTCTGCTCTTGGCCGGGGGGTTCGTGAGCAGTGCGGGCATACTCTTTCAGGCTGTCAGTGTCGCTCTCGGGAACTGCCTCTTCCACGTCGCAGCCGGGATTCTGATTCTCGAGCGTTACTCTGGCTTCAGGGAGCCGGGGATATTCGTCTCGAGCGGTGCTGTCGGACTCGGACTCGGGCTTCACGGACTCGTCGGTGCGCCTGTGTTCGAGGCTGTATGCGTCGTGTGTACGGTTCTCGCTCTCGTGCACGTCCTGAAGAGTCCTGCTCCTGACTCGCAGATTCAGCGTGAGTCCTCGCCGGGAGAGTCTCTCGTGTGGCTTCTCGGCGGAGCGGTGCTGCTGCTCGTGTGCGTAGTGCTCCGGGGATTCGGGGGGAGTTCGCGCATTCCCGAGTACGTTATGCTGATGCCGTGTGTCTTCATGCTCGGCAAGTCTGCAGGAGGACTCGTGTGCGACGCTATAGGCTTCAGAAAAACTATTCTCGCAATATTCATCATGTGCTTTGCGGGACTCCAGCTCCCGGGACTCGCGGGCGTAATCACAATCACTTTCGCCTTCAACATGACGATGCCTCTTACCCTGCGTCTCCTGCACAGGTACTTTCCTGATTATCCCGGCCTGACATTCGGACTCGCAGCAGGATGCTTATTGCCGGGAGCGTTCTTCAAGGGCTGGGTGAACATTGCGCCGGACATCATGGCTGTGGTGCAGTTCGTGAGTCTGTTCGTCGCATGGTACATCTTTCAGGGGAGGGAACGGTCATCACTACAGCATTAATCACCGCATTAATAGAGACACCGTTATTCTGGCTCGCGGGCTACAGGAATATTACTGACTGCCTGTATTTCGCGGGCATTAACATTGTCAGCAACATCATGCTTAACCGTCGGCTTCTCAGCATGAGGTTTCCTTCTTCACAGATTCTCTTCTGGGCGGTGATTATTCTTGCGGAACTCTGCGTAGTCGTCCTCGAGTTCGTGATGTGCTGCTGCATCATGAAGTCTGTGTATAAATTCCGTCTGCGTAGGCTGCTCTTCACTATGCTCTTCACTAACGCATCAAGTTTTCTGCTGGGGATTCTCTGGATACTGCTATAATACAGGCATTCCAAAATTTTTAGCGAGGTGTTCACTTATGAAGCAGCGTTTACTCTCCGTACTTGCTGTAGCGTTATGTGTGTCAGTTTTTGCAGGAGCATGTTTTGCCGAGTCAATCAAGGCAGCTATTGTTACCTCACCTAATGATGTTCACGACGGCGGGTTCAACGAGAACAACTACAACGGACTCCTTCAGTTCGTCGAAACCAACCCCGACTCATCATTCACGACCATTCAGGACAAGACCGGCGACCCTGCCTCATGCGTCAAAACTATTGAGGACATCGTGGCTGACTATGACGCAATAGTTTGCGTGGGCTTCCAGTTCTCAGGAATAGCCGAACTCGCAGAGGACAACCCAGACGTGAAATTCCTGCTCGTCGACACCTGGCCCGCAGACTCTAACGGTCAGACAGTCTCCGCAGAGAACATCAACGCAATGACCTTCAAGGAGGAACAAGGCGGATTCCTAGCCGGACTCGCTGCAGCACTCTCAAGCAGGACAAAGAAGGTCGCTGTCGTCAACGGAATAGCTTTTCCGACGAACGTCAACTATCAATACGGCTTCATGTCGGGCGTGAACTATGCCAACAAGCATTACGGCACTGGA
The DNA here is from genome assembly GCA_017445405.1 of Synergistaceae bacterium. Taxonomy (GTDB): domain Bacteria; phylum Synergistota; class Synergistia; order Synergistales; family Aminobacteriaceae; genus JAFUXM01. The sequence goes on along the minus strand of JAFSUD010000042.1, from coordinate 36,526 downwards.
GTCCAGATCGTCGAGCTTCCCTCATACTCCGGAACTGACGTAACAGGAAAAGCAGTCGGCGGAAATTATGTCGGCTCATTCATCGATCAGGCTAACGGCAAGATCGTAGGCCAAGCACTCATCCGTGAAGGCTGTGATGTAATCTTCGTAGCGGCTGGCGGTGCAGGAATGGGAGTGTTCACTGCGGCAAAAGAAGCTAAGGACGTGTACATTGTTGGGTGCGACGCTGACCAGTTCGACGACGGCAAAAACGGCGACGCAAACATTATCCTGACGAGTTCGCTTAAGGTCATGGACAAGAACAACGCGAGAGTATTGCGCGACATAGCAGCAGGGAACTTCAAGGGAGGCAATTACCTTCTCGGAGCAGCAGAGGACTCGATAGACTACGTGAAGACTCCCGGCCGTCATCAGCTCACGGACGACGTAATCGCCAAACTCGATGCAGCACTCGCACTCATGAAGGCGGGAAAAATTCTGCCTGCATCATTCACTAGCGGGACAATGCCCGACAGCTTCGAGGGACTGGACGCAGAGTAAATGAGCGAGCCAATCGTAGAGTTCAGGCATATCACGAAGAGATTTCCCGGCATCATCGCAAACGACGACGTGTCGCTCACCATCAACAAGGGCGAGATTTTTGCGGTGCTCGGCGAGAACGGAGCAGGGAAGTCTACGTTAGTGAGTATGCTGTTCGGAATGTACGAGCCTGACGAAGGGGAGATATATATTCGCGGAAAACGTGAGCGGATAAACTCCCCGCGTTATGCTACACAGCTCAGTATAGGCATGGTGCATCAGGAGTTCCGCCTCGTTTCGAACTACACCGTTGCTGAGAATATCATTCTGGGACTTGAGCCTGAGAGGAAGTTTCTCGGGCTTTTTCCTTGCGTGGACATCAGGAAGGCCAATCACGACATTGCAGAGTTATCCGAACGTTACGGCCTCAAGATTAACCCCGAAGACGTAATAGAGGACTTGAACGTTGCCTCGCGTCAGAAGGTCGAGATTCTGAAGATGCTTTACAGGGAAGCCGAGATACTCATCTTTGACGAGCCGACCGCAGTCCTGACTCCTCAGGAGATAAAGGCTCTGTTGTTTGTGTTAGACGGACTCAGGGATTACGGCAAGACGATAATTCTCATCACACACAAGCTCAACGAGATAAAGGCAGTTGCTGACAGGTGCGCAATTCTGAATCACGGCAAGCTCGCAGCAATCCTTGACGTGAAGACAACATCAACCGACGAGATGGCAAGATTGATGGTAGGACGCGAAATCTCCTTCACGACGGAGAAGACTCCCGCAGAGTTCGGAGATACTGTGCTGAAGGTAGAGGGCCTCACCGTGAAGACACCATCAGGCTACGACGCTGTGAAGTCCGTGAACTTTGAGATACATGCGGGCGAGGTGTTTGCTGTCGCCGGAGTCTCGGGGAACGGCCAGAACGAGTTAGCCGACTCGATAGCTGGACTCATGCCGTGTTCGTCAGGACGCATCACTCTCAACGGCCAGGACATCACGCACGCTTCTGTGCGCGAACGAATCAACGCCGGGATCGCTTACATTCCGGAGGACAGGCATAACGTGGGCTTGGTGCTCGACTTCACATTGCGGGACAACTTCCCATTGAGGCAGTACTACAGCCCTGCATTCTCGAGCAAGGGAGTCATCAGTGAGTCGGCCTTCAACGAGCACGGGCAGAAATTGCTTGACCGTTACGACATCCGGAGCAGTCAGGGCAATGCGACGATAACGCGCTCAATGTCCGGAGGCAACCAGCAGAAGGCAATCATCGCGCGCGAAGTAGACATGCAGACTCCGTTAATTATCTTCATGCAGCCTACACGAGGCCTCGATGCCGGAGCTGTGATGAACATTCACAGGCAGATAGTTGCTGAACGCGACAGAGGAGCTGCGGTGCTGTTAATCTCCCTAGACCTTGATGAGATTATGGACTGCGCAGACACAATAGCCGTTATCTACAACGGAAGCATAAACAAAGTAGCTCCTGCTAGTGAGCTTAGCGTTGACGATATAGGCCTGTACATGATGGGAGTGAAGAAAGAATGAAGAAACTTTTTCTGTCCTGCCTCGCAATAGTGATAAGCCTTCTGTTCGGAGCGTTGATTCTCTGGCTCATGGGCAAAGACCCGGTAGCTGCATACATGAACCTTCTGCAGGGCTCGGGACTCATGCACAAGGTGAAGTATGCGGGCCGTCAGAGCATGTTCACGGACTTCATGAGCTTCATTGACGCGATGACTCCGATGATATTTGCGTCGCTGTCTGTTGCGCTTGCACTCAAGGGAGGATTCTTCAACATAGGCGTATCCGGTCAGATGCTCGCTGCAGGGATCGCTGCACACATGCTTTCAGGCGTAATCCCTTCGCGCGTTCTTGTAGTTCTCGCGGGATTCTTGGCGGGTGCAGTTGTCGGAGCGTTAATAGGCTGGCTGAAGTGCCGCTTCAACGTCAACGAGGTAGTCAGCTCAATCATGCTGAACTCGGTAATCATGTACCTTGTTACGTTCTACATCAACGTGTTCTACATTAACCCTGTGTCCCGCCAGAGCAAGAGCATAGCCGACGCAGCAAGGCTTACCCTGAACGGTTACCGCTGGGAGAACCTGAAGATGGATATTCCGTTAGCGTTTCCGCTGGCGGTGATTACTGCGCTGTTTCTTCACTGGGTGCTTGAGCGGACAACTTACGGCTACGAGGTCAAGGCGACGGGACTCTCACCGAAGGCAGCCTATTACGCCGGAATGAACGTGAACAGGACAGCGTTGATGACGATGACTCTTTCTGGAGCACTTGCGGGACTTGCAGGAGTCTCTTACTTCTGCGGATACTTGGCCGCGATTCAGCCGGGCGTAACTCCGTCGATGGGGTTTGACGCGATCGCAGTGTCTCTTCTCGGAGGCAATAACCCGGTAGGCTGTGTGTTAGCGTCATTCCTGATAACGATAATCTCTAAGGGCACGGTGTACATGAGCTCGAGACAGCATATCGAGCCGGAGATTGCGAGCCTGATTACTGCGTTCATATTGACGTTTGCGGCATGTTCTGCGGTCTTGGACAGGAGGAAGAAATAACATGCTGGACATAATGATTACTGGCGGTCTGCTTTCTCTCGTATGCCACAGCTTGAGCATGTGCGTTCTTGTGTCGTTCCTGAAGGACTGCAAGAGTCCGTGTCAGCATATCGAGCCGGAGGTTGCGGGAATGGACGTTTACGGCATGTTGGACAGGAGGAAGAAATAGATGCTTGACATGATAATTACTGGCGGTCTGCTTTCTCTCGTATGCCACAGCTTGAGCATGTGCGTTCTTGTGTCGTTCCTGAAGGGCTGCAAGAGTCCGTGTCAGCTTATCGAGGCGGAGGTTGCGGGAATGGACGTTTACGGCATGTTGGACAGGAGGAAGAAATAGATGCTTGACATGATAATTACTGGCGGTCTGCTTTCTCTCGTATGCTATAGCTTGGACGTGTGCGTTCTTGTGTCGTTCCTGAAGGGCTGCAAGAGTCCGTGTCAGCATATCGAGCCGGAGGTTGCGGGAATGGACGTTTACGGCATGTTGGACAGGAGGAAGAAATAGATGCTTGACATGATAATTATTGACGGCCTGAGCTTTGCGCTTCCCTTGTTCATTATGGCGATCGGGGGAATCTACAGCGAGAAGAGCGGAGTAACTAACCTTGCACTCGAGGGCTTTCAGGGCTTCGGAGCATTCACGGGAGCGTTCGCGGTGGTGTACTTGGCCGGGATATTCGGGACGGGTTCGCAGATACCGTACTATGCGGGCTTTGTGTGCGCAGTGATCGGCGGAGGGATATTTGCGTTATTGCACGCGCTGCTGTGCATCAGGTTCAAGGCGGATCAAGTCATCAGCGGAGTAGTGATGAATATACTTGCTATGGCATTGACGAGCTTTCTCACCAAGAGCATTAATGCTTCAGTTTTCGGGAGTTCGGCTAACAAGTTCACGCTGGGTGCGAGCACACGCATAACGATTCCCGGGCTGAGTGATATTCCTGTTGTTGGTGCAGTGTTCAGGGATATATACCCGTTCGAGATAATCATAGTGATTGCGGCATTAGTGATGTGGTACGTTCTTTACAGGACGGCCTACGGAATGAGGCTGAGAGCCTGCGGAGATAACCCCCATTCTGCCGACGCTGCAGGAATCAATGTGTATGCTGTGAGGACAGTTGCGGTGTTCATCTCCGGGTGCTTGTCAGGGATTGCAGGACTGAGCTTTGCCTATTCTGTGTCAGCGAACTTCTCACCGGATATTTACTTGGGCTATGGCTATCTGTCAATAGCAGCATTAATCTTCGGGAACTGGTCAATATTGCCGTCATTGTTTGCGTGCCTGATATTCGGCTTTGCGAGGAGCGGAGGAGCAGCGATAATCCATCAGTTAGGGCTTCCTTCTGCGTATAACGACCTCGTGAGGATCCTGCCGTATGTGCTGACGTTATTGCTGTTGGTGTTCTTCAGCAAGCACAATCATTCACCGAGAGCACTCGGCCAAGTGTACGACAAGGGCAGAAGGTAAATGTTACTCCTCTGGCAAAAGCTGAGGAGAATTTTTTATATATCCGTGTATAATCAGTTAATGCTGAGGGCATGAGGGCATCTGTTTTAGGGACAGAGCGTTTCGGACGTTTAGCCTTTGGGACTCAGCTTATCAATCTCAGCAATCAATACAGTAATTATCCCTCATAAAATTCAGTAAATATACGGTATACCCCCCCCCGATTTGTGTATAATCACGTCAAATTTTTTCCTTCGAGGAGGTTCACAGCTTGCAATGAATGCTGACGACAAAAAGAAGTGTCATGGAATAATTCATACTGCTTCACTGGCTGCCGGTGCAATAGGCGGAGGACTTGCCCAGCTTCCCGGCTCTGATGCTGTGCCAATTACAGCTATACAGATTGGAATGATTATCAGTTTGGGAACAGTGTTCGGGAGGGAGATTACGGAGACAGCCGCGAAATCTATCTTGGGCGGAGCTTTGTCTGCGATCGGAGGCAGGACATTATCACAGTTCCTTGTGGGATGGATTCCGGGATTTGGGAATCTCATTAACGCGACAACTGCAACAGGAATAACTGAAGGTTTAGGCTGGATAGTTGCGAATAATTTTGCGGAAGAGGCTTCACACTCAAAGGAGGAATCTGACGATGGCGAAGATGACTAAGAAAAGAAACCTTAACCGTAAGCAGCAAAACAGACTTCAATACAGTGCTGCTTTTATTCTGCCTTTCCTGTATTACGCCGCTGTCCTGATTCTGGAACATTTTGCAATAAATTCTGCAGGCTGGAAGTTCATTGCCGGGCTGGTAGTTGTGATTGCAGCAGATGCATTCATTTACGCGCTGTACAGTCCAAGATTATGGGTGAAGAAGACGACGATAGAGCAGGACGGCAGCAAGGAATCAAGATGGATTAATATCACATGGCGGATTATCTCTATGTCGAATCTCTTTGCGCTTGTACCGGCAACTGTATTATTCTCCCTCTGCTACCTTGCTTTGCCTGTCAATGCGAACAGTGAACTTGTCGGCATCATTAATGCGATGAGTTTTGAGAGCGGCAAATTCATCACAGACAGCCTATATCTCTTGCTGAATGTCCCGTTTATGAATCTAGGTCTTGCGGCTGTAGTCTTATGCATGATACTGCTCGGAGTTCTGCAAAATATGGGAGGATTGTCTGACTGATAATCAAAACCAGAGATTACCCCTCAGGCACAAACTGGGGGGTAAATTTTTGCGTGATGATATAATCAGCTCAATTCACATATATCAACATCAAGGGGGATAATGCTATGCCGTTACACATAGTTACTGAAGCCGAACGCTGCCTGAACTGCAAGAAGCCGATGTGTCAGGAGGGCTGCCCTGTCCACACGCCAATACCTCAAATCATCCAGCTCTTCAAGCAGCATAAGCTCATGGAGGCCGGAGAAATACTCTTCAAGAACAACCCGCTCTCTGCCGTCTGCTCTGAAGTCTGCAACCACGCAAAGCAATGCGCCGGACACTGCATCAGAGGCCGCAAAGACAGCCCCGTGCATTTCTCAAGCATCGAGAACTATATTTCTGAGATGTACTTAGACAGAATGTTTGTCTCTGTGCCCGTGCATCACCACAACAAGAAAGTTGCTGTTATCGGAGCAGGCCCGGCCGGAATCACAGTAGCTGTTATGCTGACGATGGAGGGGTATCAGGTAACAATCTTTGAGTGGAAGAGCAAGATCGGAGGAGTGATGCAGTACGGGATTCCGGAGTTCAGACTTCCGAAGAGTCTTCTTGACAGGTACGAGGCACGCCTTGAGGAGATGGGGATTCAAATCCGCCTCAATGCCACAATAGGCAGTATCCTTATGATTGATGACCTGTTCCGTGATGGCTACGCGTCAATCTTCGTAGGCACAGGGGCAGAGAGACCCCGCACTCTCGGCATCAAGGGGGAATCTTTCGGCAACGTTCACTTTGCGATGAATTACCTTGCGAACCCGAAGGCTCATCACTTAGGCCAGAAGGTGGCAGTTATCGGCGTTGGCAATGCAGCAATGGATGTAGCCCGAACAGCCTTACGCAACGGCACAAAGGAAGTAACCCTTTACGCAATGGGCAAGGAGATAGCGGCAAGCTCAAGCGAGGTAGCATATGCGGAACTTGACGGAGCGGAGATAGTTACGGGAATGCAGGTGCAGGAGATAACGGAGAAAGGGCCTGTGTTCTGCAGGACGATTTACGGGGAGAATGACGAGATAATCGGGCACGAGGACGAGCGCATACAGGTAGAGGCGGACTCGACGATAATATCCATTAGCCAGATTCCCAGAGGAAAACTCGTGAGGACGACGAGCGGACTCTTGGCCGGAGAACACGGACTGCTGATCGTTGATGAGAACTACATGACGACGAAAGAGGGAGTGTTTGCTGCTGGAGATGTAGTAACAGGGCCGAAGACAGTAGTACATGCAGTTGAAGGCGCAAAGAAGGCAGCACAGGCAATGATCGCATTCATGGAGAAGGACAAACCCGAAGAGTAGTGTTAATGTTATTACAGCCTCCGGGTTTCGGCCTGGGGGCATTAATTTTTGTGAGGAGTGTACATGATGGAGATAACAGGAAGAGTCAGCACCGCGATATGTTACGCAAAGGTGATAGAGGATGAGGCAGTTGAACAGATACGCAGAATGTGTGATTACCCATTCACGGAGGGAGCAAGAATCCGCATCATGCCCGACGTTCACGCAGGAGCAGGCTGCACAATAGGCACGACAATGACGGTGAAAGATAAAGCCGTCCCAAACATAGTAGGAGTAGATATAGGCTGCGGAATGTACACTGTGAAGCTGGGAAGAGATGGGATAGATTTTGCGGAATTTGACGAGGCAGCGCATTATGTGCCTTCTGGCTTCAATGTCTGGGAGGGCAGACAGGAACACTTCGACCTTACACGCCTTAAGTGTTACCGGCATCTCAGGGACTCACGGAGGATCGAGCGGAGTCTCGGGACACTCGGAGGAGGAAATCACTTCATCGAGATTGACCGCGCACAAGACGGCACGCACTACCTCGTGATTCACACAGGAAGCCGGAATCTTGGACTCCAAGCAGCGAACTACTACCAGAAATTAGCTGTAGAGTTAGCGGAAGGCAAAGAGGAATATTTCAGGAAGCGTGATGAACTCATAGCGTCCTACAAGGCACAGGGAAGGCGCAGGGAGATTCAGGCAGCCCTCGAGGCCATGAAGTGGGAGGCCAAGAAGAACGATATACCTGAAGATTTGTGCTGGCTTTACGGCGAATACCTGGATGACTATCTGCATGACGTGAAAATCTGTCAGGACTTTGCGCGGAGAAACAGAGAGAAGATAGCTGAAATATTGCTCTCACGCACAGGCCTTACAGGAGGTGAGGCGTTCCACACGGTGCACAACTACATAGACACTGACGAGATGATATTGCGCAAGGGAGCTATAGCTGCACATGCCGGAGAATTAGTGCTTATCCCGATAAATATGCGTGATGGTTCAGTGCTTGCGAGAGGCAGGGGGAATCCTGAGTGGAATTATTCAGCACCGCACGGAGCAGGGCGCATAATGTCGAGGACGGCAGCTAAGGAGAGAGTGAGCCTCGAGGATTACAGGGAGTCGATGAGGGGAGTGTACACTACTTCGGTGAGAGAGGGAACGCTTGATGAATCACCGATGGCGTATAAGAGCCTTGATGATATTCTTGATGTAATTGCAGACAGCGTAGAAATTATAGAGGTAATGAAGCCGGTGTATAACTTCAAAGCGGGTGAGTGAGCACCGGAAGCGGAGTAATCCCATAAGGCAGGAGAACTCCGCGTAGTCTCTTACACAGCAACAGCTATTTCTTCAGCTGCCTCTTCCGGCATCTCGTCAAGGTCATACGTATACATGCCCATATGAATCTCTTTAAGGGCATTCATAGCCACAGTAACAGCCTGCGCAATACGTTCGCATTTATCAATCACTGCTGCTTCTTCAGGCCCTTGTTCCCTGACGTACTTCTTGTAGTCATCCCACGTTGTTACATCTTCATATCTCATGATTCTTTATGCCTCCTCACATAATCATCACGCTCCGCCTTCGCGCGCACAATCTCACGCTTAGGTGTCTTGTCTGTCTTCTTGCGGAAATGGTGAAGCATGACAAACATATCATCAAGATAGCAGAAGTATAGCACTCTATTGTGTCCCGGCCTAAGCTCCCAAATATCCCCGTCAATCTGTTTAGTGATTTTTGTTGACTGGTTAGTACCGTTATCCATAAGAAGCTCTATATAGTGGATAACCTGCTCATACTGAATGCGGGCATCTTTGTTGGTAGAACGCTTACGTCTTAGCTCATCAATGAAGTCTTGCACTTCGCTTACACCGTTTTTGTCCTTGTAGAAATCTATTCTGTACATGCATTAATCACTCTCCTCACACATTGCAGCATCACAAGTTCAGCATCTCTTCAGCTTCACTTGACGGCACAAATTCCCTGCAGTCAGAATCGGCCTCAATCTCTGCAAGCATCTGCAAATCTACATCATCAGGCTCTTCATCAGGTATAGCATCCCAATCCGCACCGGCATTCCCGAACTCGTCAGATATTATCCTCCACAGCCTCAGCGTGTCAGCATAATTCATCACTGTAACAGCACCTAATATTCTTTCCTTCAGCGCATTCATCTAGTATCCTCCTTTATAGACATCGCCGCGATTGTTGATTTTTTCTATCAGGATTACGCGCCCCATGCGGTCAAATATTACCCTGCAGCTACCGACACGCAGACGGTATTTATCATAGCCCTGAAGCCTCACAATATCATCTTATCACCTTCAGGGATATTGTTGATTGCGTTCACTATGCGTTCTCTGACAGATTTATTCTGCTTGTTCAGGAACTTAACAGCCTGTTTCGAGTATTCTATCTTCATGCTTGAACAATCCCCACAAAAAAGCGGAGTCTCCTCACACTCGAGAAAACTCCGCTCTTAAATTCCTAGCTGCTGCGTTAATTCTTCATGAAGTCCTGCACTGACTCTTCCGGCTCTCTTCCCCCGAAGATTCACCAAAACCTGCCGCAATCTTCAGCTCAGAACCTCATTAGCTGTTGTCATTACTAGAACGTTACCTTCGTCCTGAAGCGTACTACGTTGTCCTCGCGGCTTGCGTTGCCGTCCTGGTCGTTGTCCGCGTGCATGTAGTTCAGACCGAACGTCGTGTAGTCGTTGAGCTTGTAGCTTACGCCGACTCCGAACTCTGAAGGCTTCGCGTCATCGTTGCCCTTGCCCTTCTCCACGTTGTATCCATAGTAGAACAGGTAGGTTGACCACTTGTCATTCCAGTTCTGGCCAAGTCCGACTCTCCAGTACTTCGTGTCGAAGTTAGCAACTCCTGCACCGTACTCTTCCTGAAGAAGTCCGCCGTAGAACAGCATTCCGCCGTTCATACCCATGAAGCCCTCGTCAAACTGGCCGTACTCAAGCCATACGCTGGTGTACTTCAGGGCTTCCTGCTTCACGTCGATGATTGCTGCCCAGTGGTTTGCGTCATCCTTGTAGCTCGTGCCGTCAAGAATGCCATAGCCGTAATCGAACCAGCCGGTGTTGGTTGCGTTTACCTTCTCGCCGTCAACCTGCTGATGGTAGAATACGCCCTTTACGCCGATTGCGTCGTTGAAGTTGAAGCGGAGACCGCCGAATATCGTCCAGAGGTTGTTGAAGGATACGTCGCCTGCTGCATGTCTTCTGTTGCCGTTCGCATCAACTGCTCCGGTGAACTCCTCTGCGTTATCGCCGATGAATGCCTGTCCGCCGAGATCGAATCCGATCTGCTCAGTGAACTGGAACGTCGCTCTTGCTAAGATCATCCAATCATTGACATCAAAACCGTCATACGTAAGGTTGTTGGGATGTGCAAATGCTATGTCTGCAGTGCCAAGTCCGAAGTTCTTCGTTAAGCCGAAGCCTGTCCATGTCCAGTCTGTAAGTATCTGGTCTCCGGTCCAGCCGCCGACCTCAGGAAGATCGATCTTGTACGCGCCTTCCCATGCCCAGTTCCAGCGTCCGACTGTGAACTTGGTATCGAAGAAGAAAGGCATCTCAGCATAGAATCTGTCAAAGCGTCCGTTTCCGCCCTCTTCGTCGCGAAGTCTGGCTCTGAAGAAGAAGTCATCATTCTCGCCCCATGTACGCTCGAAGAACAGTCTTGCCTCATCGAAGCCGATTGATCCCTGACCGTCAGGCCCGAATGCGTCTCCTGCCTTGTTCCTGCTCTGGTTGATGACATCAAGCACTAATGTTCCGTGAATGTGCCAGCCGCCTAATCTGTTCTCGAACACTGCAACTCTCTCGTCAAGCTCGTCTACTCTTACGCCGAGTGCCTCAAGCTCATCCTGGAACTCCATTACAAGCCTTCTCATGTTCTCAAAATCGCTCTTGCTGGCCTTCGTCATATCGACCACTGCAAGAAGTCTCGCTAATGCTGAGGCCATCTCGTAACGGGTTGTAGGCTGCTTGCCCTTGTACGTTCCATCAGGATAACCTGAAAGAATGCCGTCTGCTGCTAACTGTCCGATTGCGTCATATGCCCAGTGGTTCATCGGCACATCCATGAACGGGTTTGTCGCTGAAAACGCCGGGGCTGCAACTGCTGCGATAGAAATAATCGCAAGAACTACTGCTAATTTCTTCATTATGAATAACCCCCTTATGAAATTGTCAATAAGCTACCGTCTGTTACGCACTCAGTCTTCTTATTGCCCTGAGTCTGCGGGGGTGCGGAAAGTTACCTTGTTTCCTTTCTGTCCCTCTGACAGTTCGTGAGGCTGTATCCGACCTCCTGCGCCCTTCGCTTTAACTTTTCCGTAATGCCTGAACGGGGATTCTTGCACCTCATTTCTGCGGCCTCTGGTTCGTAAGTTTCTGCGTCGGTTTGACGATATTTCACTACGTATTTTCCGTAGCACGCTGAGTATATTACTACATGACCCTGAAAAATGCAAATCTGTATTTTCACGCAGAGTGTTTCAGAAAATTGCGCTGCATACTGTATCCTCGCATGTGCTGTTAAGGCGGTCAACATGATGCGCGTAAATCATTGTTGATGTGATGCTCTTGTGGCGCGCAAAGGCCTGAACTTCGCTCAAAGATATTCCGGCAGATAAGGCTATAGTTATTGCAGAATGCCGGAGCGAGTGGGCTGTGAGACGGTTTGAGGTGAAGCCGTTTTCCTGCATTGCCGATTTGCAGATGAATGAAATGCTGCGGGCTGAGAGTCTGCCGTTCATGTTCCTGTAACTCATTGAGGCGAACAGAGGGGCGGTGTTATTGACTTGGCCGCGCTCTCTCAGGTATTCGCAGATTGCTGTGCTGACGGGGGCAGGGACTTTCACGAACTCTGATTTGGAGTTACGACCCTTGCCCTGAATGAAGAGGCAGGTGTGTCTGCCGACTTTGCGGAAATCTTCAATGTTTGCTCTGGAGACCTCGATTGTCCGGAGACCTCCTGCAGCCATTAATGCGATGACGGCGAAATTTCTTCTGCCTATCGGGGTGCTGCGGTCAATGCTGTGAAGGATTTTGCGGAGCTGTCCGGCGCATAAGTAATCCCGTTTGTGGCCGGGTTCCTGCTTGGGAGTCTTGATGCCGAATGCGATATTGGGGTAGAGGCCTGTGTGTGCTGTCCACGTGAAAAATCTTCTGCATACTGAAAGGTAGAGAGCTATTGTGCTTGGCTTTCTGCTGAGGCGTTCGAGATGCCTTCGGAAATTCAGTATGTCATCGCGTGAAGGCCTGATGATTGCGTTTGAGGTGAAATACCCGAAGAGACGGCGCAATGCTCTGCGGTAAATTGCTTCAGTTTTCTCTGAGACATCAATAAATCTGAAGAATGCATCCAGTAAATCGTTCATGACAGGAACTCTCTTTCGTGAGGAAATTATAATATGCAAATTTTACACTAAGCCGGAAAAAGAAATTAGCAGTAATATTCTGCAGTGCGGTGCTTGCAGTGAGCTTTGTAGTGCCTGCATTCTCCGCCACGAATCCGTTTATGGACGTTCCGCTCAACCATTGGGCTTACGATGCAATAGGACAGCTCGCGGCTGACGGAATCCTCTCCGGCTACCCTGACGGCACATATAAGGGAAAACAGCCGACGACGCGCTACGAAATGGCATCTGCACTTGCGAGAATGCTTGCTGTTGTGGACATGACCAAAGCGAGCAAGCAGGATATCGAGAACATCAGGCGGCTTGTGCTTGAGTTTGATGAAGAACTTGAAGCGTTGGGAGTAAGGGTTGATGAACTTGATGAACGCGTCAGAATGGTTGAGGACAGGCTCGGAGGATGGCATATTCACGGCTCGCTGGCTCTTGACGTGAAGAATCAGAGTGCGAAGAACGCTGCAGACAGAGACGGCGACGGGTCTATCGGCTTTGACGAGGCAAGGATATTCTTCGAGAAGAGATGGGAAGGCGGAGATGCGACATCGTGGCTTTCAACTAAGAACGACAGCACTGTTCACGGCGCAGGAGCTTCCATACCTGATAACGGCAAGAACGAATATATATTTGTTGCCCGTCTGCGCGATGAGGGCGGCCAGAAAGGTGAAGACAGCGATATACGCTTCGACAGATTTTATGTAACTATGCCGTTCTTCTTTGATTCAGCACTCACAGTAGGCCGTCAGAATTGGGACGTTGAAGGCGATTACAAGATAAGTCTGCCTGAAACGGGAAGCTGGACGGGCGGCTCAGTCCTCACAGACAGATTGTGGCAGGGCTTCGGCCTGGAGAAGAATTTTGGTCTGGGTTCTCTCAAGGCTTACTTCTCGCATCCTACGCTCGGAGGAAATGCCTTCATGCGTTTAGGCAAGGACAGAAACCCGACAAGCAACGTTGACAAGAACGTACAGGCTAACGTGTGGGAAGCGTTCCTCATGGCTAACCTTCAGTTCACGGAGCAGATAGGCTTAGACATCGGAGGCCAAGTATTTGTCGGAGATAACGCAGAAATCAATACTGCCAACAATGACGGAGACCATGTGTATACTGCACGTCTCGGCAATAACGGAGTAAGCGGAGCAGGCGGCTATTCGTTCAATAATTTGTGGACGGTATTCGCAGGGCTGAGATTCAGCTTCAATGACAACATAGCAGTCAAGGGAGTATTTTACCATCAGGCAATAGATGCTGAAGGCGTAACGACAAGCGGGGCTCGCAGTGTATGGAGCGATGTAGGCTACGGCATCAGGGATATTGACGACGCGAATCATTGGGCGGCAATAATTGATGTCAAGCAGGAAGCGTTGAAGTATACGAGTGTGTGGCTGGAATACGGGCAGTATGATGCGGGGTTCTGGGCACCTCAGGGCTGGAGCGCAATATTCCCCAGTGAGAGCAAAGTACTCGGTGCAGACGAGGGAGCTGCGCAGCTCGGCAGAGATCTCAAGTACTGGCGTGTAGCTCTTGGCCAGGAGTGGAATGACAAATGGGCGACGCATATTTTCTACTACGGCTACAACATGGACAGGGGAGCAGGAGTTGATGAGTGGAAGCCGGCGGAGTACGGCTTAGGCATTCAGTACACAATGAATGACTATACTACGTTAGGCCTGAACTACATTCATGTTGACGGCGACGGCAACGGGAATAATGATGAAGATAATGTAATCAGATTCCGCACAAAGGTAACGTTCTAAAGTATGTAACAAGGGGAAAGGTTTTACTGAGCCGATGAGTATTTTCGGAGGAGGCAGAGAGTTGCTTCCTCCGTTTTTTGTTACGGAGAAATATACAATCCTTCCTCTGTGAACTCGGCATCACGGGCTGCTGTGTATGCTGCTTCGACTTTCTCAACATCTGCACAATACCTATAATCTCTGTCTCCGTCTGTCCCGAATATTTCTGCCTGTCCGTCTTTGTTCACTCCAAGCAGAGCGGGCCAGTTATCCCCGTCTAATGTCTCATGCTGGAAGTATTCCTTTTCCTTGAAGCCCTCATATGCTGCCCGGTCAAAATATGTGTCTCCGTCAAGAGTTACATACCAGAAATCCGGCTCTTCTTCATGCTCAGAAAATATGTCGTTCAGCACCAGCAGCTTGCGTTCCGGGTATCCTTCTCTGTCAGGTTTTGTGAAAGCCTTAATGCAATAATGATTATAGGGTGTCAGTTTCCCGAGAACTTCAACGAACAAATCACCTTCCACGCGTCCCACTAAATCATGAAGCAGAAAATCAGGCGTGTAATCTTTCTCAGGCTGACGCTTAAACACTTTTAGCTTGAATGTTACAGGCCGGTATTCCCATTTGATTCCGCAGCGGTCAAAGAATATTGCCCATCTTGCCTCGAGACGGGAGCGGAAAGTGATATTGCCGTAAATTGCAGGCAGTGGTTTTATTCTAGGCAAAGGCTTTCCTCAAGGCATCGAGGCCTTCATGTGCGTGCGTCTTGCTCACTATGCATATTGCACTCTCGGGGGCATGGCTGAGGCTGCCTGCGTCCGCGTGTGCAGGAAAAATGATGCTGCTGTAAAGTGTCTCAAGCAATTTTCTGTTCTCACTTAAGCAAAGGCTTTGTTGAGGGCATCGAGGCCTTCATGTGCATGCGTCTTGCTCACTATGCATATTGCACTCTCACGAACCCGGGCTGAGGCTGTCTGCGTTCACGTGTGCAGAAAAAAATGATGTTGCTGTAAAGTGTCTCAAGCAATTTTCTGTTCTCACTTAAGCAAAGGCTTTATTGAGGGCATCGAGGCCTTCATGTGCATGCGTCTTGCTCACTATGCATATTGCGCTCTCTCGGGTCGAGTTGATGATCTCTATGTTCACCTTCACCGACGCAAGAACAGAAAATATCTTCGCAAGAGTCCCCGCAGAGTCTCCCGTCGGGTCGAGGCTCACAGTTATTGCGGCTATCTCCGTCATGAAGGAGACTCCCTGTCCCCCCACGCGCTCCGAGAGTTCCCTGCAGATAGCTATCACGTCGTCGAGCCTGTCTCTGCTGATGAGGAACGACAAGTCCGAACGTCCTCCCCGCATAGTGTTCTGCGTAACCATACTCACACTTACTGACTGTGAAGACAATGTGCCGAAAATTTCTGCTGCTATGCCCGGCACATTAGGCAGGCCAAGAAAGACTACGTGTACGCATTCATCGTTGAAGGTTATGCTGCTCATAATATCAGCTCCATGTTCATGATTATGTGATTGTATCATAAGGCCGTGATAATTTGTTCACTGCAAAAACGTGTGCTTCATCACGAACATCACAAGCCCTCAAAGCTAAGGCCGTGATAATTTGTTCACTGCAAAAATGTGAAGTTCATCGCTTACATCACAGGCTCTCAAAGCTGAACGCATCAATAATTATGAGACACACATAAATGTAAAATGGGTTTACAAAAGGTTTAGCGTGATGGATTTTCATGAAGTGTAATGATAATGACAGAGTAAGTATAACACAGTGTGTGTTACAATTCTTGCGAATCCAATAACAAATTAATCATTCATTAAGGAGGTAATCTGTTGAGCCTCGTATATTTTGCTTTGTGGGTAACCTTCAACGGCAGGATTACTCTTGAAATACTCATTGCTGGAGCAGTTATCTCGCTGCTGCTTGACCAGTTCGTGAAGCGTATTATGGGTATCAGGCTGACCGGAGCAGCATTCTGGAAGTGCATTAAGCTGTTTCCTGATGCAGTGTTCTACGTGATAGTTCTGCTCATCGAGATAGTGAAGGCTAACATCGCAATCACCCGAATAGTCCTCGCTCCGAACATCAGAGTCGAGCCGTGCCTCGTGAAGTTCGCCTCTCCCCTCAAGACCAATGCAGCAAGAGTCGCCCTCGCAAACTCAATCACTCTCACGCCGGGAACTGTAACTGTCTCACTTGAGGGCAATGAATTTCTTGTGCACGCACTGACCAGAGAAATAGCTTCCGGGCTTGAGGGCAGCATCTTTGAGAGATTATTAATGAGAATGGAGCGGATAGCAAATGCCTGATGTTATGACTTTGCGGAACTGGTTATTGATAGGAAGCGCAGTGTTCTTGTCGGTGTCTATATTCATCTGCCTGATGAGGGCAACTCTAGGCCCGCGCTACACTGACAGGATAATTGTTGCAAGCATGGTCGGGACGCAGGTTATAGTCTTGATTGCCGTGCTTGCTGTAATAGTGGGGCAGGATTACCTTGCTGATATATGCCTGATATACGCGATAATCAGCTTCTTGTCAGTGGTAGTTCTTGGCCGTTCAGTCCTTGAGAAGAAAGAGGGCAGTGAAGAATGATACGTGTAATTATTGCCGGAGTGCTGATATTGACGGGACTTTTCAGACTTGATGTTGCCAGTGTTAGAGAAGAAAGAGGGCAGTGAAGAATGATACGTGTAATTATTGCCGGAGTGCTGATATTGACGGGGCTTTTCACGCTTGATGTTGCCAGTGTTAGAGAAGAAAGAGGGCAGTGAAGAATGATACGTGTAATTATTGCCGGAGTGCTGATGTTGAGGGGGCTTTTCACTCTTGGCGTTGCGAGTGTTAGAGAAGAAAGAGGGCAGTGAAGAATGATACGTGTAATTATTGCCGGAGTGCTGATATTGACGGGGCTTTTCACGCTTGGTGTTGCGACGGTAGGAATATTCAGGTTCTCGCATATGCTGAACAGGATACATGCTGCCTCCAAATGCGACTCTATGGGAGCACTGCTGATTATAGCAGGATTAATTGTGCTCTCAGGCTGGAACGTGTTTTCCCTGAAGCTGGCACTGGTTATAGTGTTCCTGTGGCTGTGCAACCCTTCAGCGAGTCATCTTGTGGCGCGTGCTGAGGTGAAGACTAATCCGGAGCTTGAGCTTATCTGTGATTTTGTGGACATGACGAAAGGGGAAAAGCCTGATGCTGATAATTGAGTGGCTGCTGTTAATCTTCCTGATAGTGTGCGCAATAGCTGTGTCTATATCAAGCAACCTTCTGAACTCAATAATAATCTTCATGAGCTACAGTCTTGTGATGGCGGTAATCTGGGTATTGCTGAGGTCGCCTGACCTTGCGATAACAGAGGCAGCGGTCGGTGCAGGAGTAACGAGCGTGCTGTTCTTTCTTGCGCTGCGTAAGATCGGGCAGATGGGGCACAAGGACGGAGAGGAAAAGTGATGCGTAGATTTCTAGCGTTGATGATATGTGCGTCAATGCTTCTGAGCGGGATACCTGCATTTGCTGACAGTCTAAGCGAACTTCAGAGGAAGGCTCAGGCTGGAAACTCCCAAGCGCAATATGACTTGGCCGGTATGTATTACGCTGGCAGAGGCGTAAATCAGGATTATGCAGCGGCCTTCATGTGGCTTGAGCGGGCTGCATCTCAGGGGCATATAGCCGCTCAGTATTCAGTAGGTTACATGTATGCGCACGGCGAGGGAGTGAATCGGAATTATTCTGAGGCTCTGAAGTGGTATCACA
The DNA here is from genome assembly GCA_017445405.1 of Synergistaceae bacterium. Taxonomy (GTDB): domain Bacteria; phylum Synergistota; class Synergistia; order Synergistales; family Aminobacteriaceae; genus JAFUXM01. The sequence goes on along the minus strand of JAFSUD010000042.1, from coordinate 18,517 downwards.
AAGCAGCAGATGCCGGGTTTGCAGATGCACAAAACAGTCTTGGTGTTATGTATCATGAAGGCTTAGGGGTAAAGCAGAGCGACGCAGAGGCCGTGAAATGGTGGAGAATGGCTGCTGAACAAGGGCTTTATTCTGCGCAAAGCAATCTTGCACTTATGTATTATGACGGCAAGGGAGTAAAGCAGGATTACAAGGAAGCTGCTAAATGGTTTCGCAGGGCATCAGAGCAAGGCCATGCTTTGGCACAGTATAATCTAGGGTTTCTATACTATTCAGGTGATGGAGTGAAGAAGGATTATGCAGAAGCCTTAAGGTGGTTCAAGAAGGCTGCTGAACAAGGACATATCATGGCACAGTACAACATGGCGGTCATGTACTATAACGGTCAGGGAGTAAAGCAGGATTATTCCGAGACAGTAAAGTGGGGACGTATGGCAGCAGAACAAGGTGATGCTCAGATGCAGTGTGAGCTGGGCATGATGTATTACGACGGCAAGGGAGTAAAGCAGGACTACAAGGAAGCTGCTGAATGGTTTCGCAGGGCAGCAGAGCAGGGTTATGCTTTGGCACAGAATAATTTAGGGATTATGCACTACTTCGGCGACGGAGTGAAGCAGGATTATTCTGAGGCTGCAAAGTGGCATCGCAAAGCAGCAGATCAGAGCCTCCCGGAGGCGCAGTATTCTCTTGGTGTCTCATACGAGAGAGGCGAAGGCGTTAGTCAGAATTATTCTGAGGCTGTGAAATTGTACCGCATGGCAGCAGAGCAAGGTTACGCTATGGCACAAAATAATCTTGGAGTGATGTATTACAGGGGCAGGGGAGTAAAGCAGAGCTATTCTGAGGCTGTGAAGTGGATGCGGAAGGCTGCAGAAAACGGCGATGCACAAGGACAGAACAATACCGGCCTTGCGTACTACAACGGCGAAGGTGTCAGGCGTAATTATTCCGAAGCTGTAAAGTGGTTCAGGAAATCTGCAGCACAAGGGAATGCTTATGCAAATAACAATCTTGGAGATGCATATTCAGAAGGCAAGGGCGTAAAGCAGAACTACTCAGAAGCAGCAAAATTTTACCGCAAGGCAGCCGGACAAGGCATAACACAATCCCAGACTAATTTAGCTGCCATGTACTACGAGGGCAGGGGCGTAAAACAGGATAACGCGGAAGCCTTTGCATGGTACAAGAAAGCTGCTGACACCGGGAATGTAATTGCATTGCGCAACCTGGGGCTTATGTATTACAAGGGAGAGGGGACAGCACCCGACGAGGCGAAAGCAATAGAGTGCTGGCAGTCAGCGAAGGGCAAGGGAGACGCAAAGTCTGCGGAGTACCTGAAACTCTATGAGGCCGAAAGCAAAACGCCCTCCAGAACCGATAAGCCCCTCACTCCTTCAAAGAGTAAACCGTCAAAGCCGGCTAAACGTTCATCTTCAGAGCTTGCAGAAAACGTGAGGGCAAAGAGCAGCGCATTGTACGAAAAATCACTTGATACCCTTATGGTCTACACTGCACTGCTTGACTTAGAAATAAGGCCTTCATCCGGAGGCTTGCACAGCATGTCAGTACGGTAACCCCAAAGGAGGAAGATACTAAAATGATGCGGAAAACAGCATTGCTGATACTTGGCTTAATTGTGCTTCTGAGTGCTGAAGCTGTTTATGCTGATGATTTCAGTGAAGTGCAGAAGAAAGCTCAAGACGGAGACGTTAAGGCACAGTATGACTTAGCCATGATGTACTATGACGGCAAGGGCACAAAACAGGATCATGCGGAAGCGTTCAAGTGGTGGCTGAAGGCTGCGGAACATGGACATGCAGCCTCACAAGGAGCAGTGGCCAATCTGTACTATGCCGGAGACGGAGTGAATGAGGACAAAGCCGAAGCGTGGAAATGGTATCTCAAAGCAGCAGAAAACGGAGACATGATGTCCCAAGCCGCAGTTGCCGTAATGTATGAATACGGTGATGCATCTGCCGGTGTAAAGCCCAATAAGGCCGAAGCAGAGAAATGGTATCTGAAAGCTGCTGTGCCCCGTGAAAACATGACATTAGCAGAACGCCTACACCTGGCTTACAGCTATTCTTACGGAAAAGGAGTATCTCAGGACAAAGCTAAAGCCCGTGAGATGTACAGGGAACTTGCGGACGAAGGCGAGGCAGCAGGTCAATTCCTGCTGGGGAACAGCTATTATTACGGCGACAAGAATTATTCAGAAGCGCATCAATGGTACCTCAAGGCAGCGCGTCAGGGATATTTTCTTGCGCAGAATGCATTAGGAGAGCTTTACAGCAACGGGCAGGGAGTGAAGCAGAATTATGCTGCTGCTGCACGATGGTACAAGAAAGCTGCAGAACAAGGCTATCAATTTGCACAATATGACTTAGGCCTTCTGTATGATAAGGGCTTAGGTGTCAGGCAGAACAAAGCAGAAGCCTTCAAGTGGTACAAGAAATCAGCAGAACAGGGCTTCTGTATGGCACAAAACAACTTGGGAGTTCTCTATGACCGCGGCGAAGGAGTCAGAAAGAGCAAGACTGAGGCGTTCAAGTGGTACAAGAAAGCTGCTGATTATGGCTTTGCAGGAGCGTATTTCAACCTGGCCGTTCTGTACTACAACGGAGAAGGCGTGAAGAAAAACAAGGCAGAGGCTCTGAGGCTTTACAAGAAAGCTGCTGAAGAATGGTATAACCCTGTTGCTGCGTTCAATGCAGGCCTGATGTATTACGAGGGCGAAGGTACTGACAGGGACTACACAGAGGCTGCGAAATGGTTCAAGAAAGCTGCAGACACCGGAGACGTTAAGGCAATGTTCCGTCTCGGAGCTATGTACTACAAGGGCGAAGGAGTGAAGCGCGACAAATCAAAAGCTCTGTCATTGTGGAAGCGTGCGAAGGACAAGGGCGACGAGCAGTCATCAAATGCTCTGAGACTCCACGAAGAATCGGAACGCGAAGCCAGCCTCCGGACAGAACGCAGAGCCTCAAAATCGCGCCCAACAGTAAAGACGACGACGGGCAAAGCTCCCGAACCTTCACTTGATACATTGCTGGTATATCATTCGCTTTCAGACCTCTACACCGGACGCGCAATAGGAGGCTTATACTCAGCTATGACGCACACATACGGAGAAAGCAGCTATATTGACTGACACGAAAGGAGAATCACAATCTTGAATGAAGAACTAAAAGCTGTCTGGGCCTCATTCTTTAACTGGGTAATGGGCAACGGGCCGAGACCGGAAAATGAAGTTATCCCCGCAGAACCTCCTCCTGCACTGCCCTTCACTCAGAAGCCCAAAGACAAATACTCGCGCTTCCACGAGGCCACCCTCAAGGAACGCTACAGCCAGTGGCTCGAGATTCACGGCCTTCATCTGTTCTCAGTGCTCTACTCCGGAGTCAGCGTCCTCCTCTGCATTGTCCTCGTCTCGCTGCTCCTCGCCACAGTCGCAGAACTCCCTCCCTTCGGGCACGAGCGCAACCCCGCCAACAACGAGGTGATCGAGCGTTACGTCAAGCACGGAGGCAGAGAGACCGGAGCGCAGAACATCGTCGCGGGACTCATCCTAGACTACCGGGCCTTCGACACGTTCGGTGAATCTTCCGTGCTCTTCACCGCAGCAGTCAGCGTTCTGATGATTCTCGGAGCATCACGCCGGAATTCCCTCAAGGACGACTCCAAGCCGCACACACACGACCCCGAGTCCGGAATCCTGCAGAGAGGCCCTCCGCTCATGCACCACGATGACGCAATACTCAGGGGCGTAGCTTCCCTGTCTATACCTGTGATTCTCATGATGGGCTGCGTCGTCGTCATCAACGGCCATCTTTCGCCCGGAGGCGGCTTCTCGGGAGGAGCGATCCTCAGCACGGCACTCATTCTTGCGGCCAACGCTTACGGCTTCGGGAAAGTTCATGCATTCTTCAGCGAACGGACATTTATTGTGTCAAGCTCAACAGCACTGATGATTTATGCGCTGTCCAAAGGCTACTCATTCTTCACGGGAGCTAATCATCTTCACTCAATTATTCCTAAGGGCACGATCGGCAATATCTTAAGCGCAGGACTCATTCTGCCTCTCGATATATGCGTCGGCTTAATCGTCGCCGGGACTCTTTACGGGTTCTATGCTCTGTTCAGCGAGGGGGACATGTAATCATGCTCGAAAAATTATTGCTTAATCATTACGAGGCTGCAGCAGTCATTCTCTCAGGTATAGGCCTGACTAACCTTCTGCTTCAGCGCAACCTCATCAAGAAAATCATCGGCCTTAACATCATGGATACTGCGGTGTATCTGTTCCTTGCAGCTAAGGGCTATGTTGAGGGACGTGCTGCCCCTATCTTGATTCAGGCTGAGGGAGGAGGCTGGGTAACTAATCCTGATGTTTACGTCAACCCTGTACCTGCCGGTTTGGTGCTCACGGGTATTGTCGTCAGCGTGAGCGTTACGGCCTTTGCTCTGGCTCTCACTCTCAGGCTCTACGAACACTACGGGACTCTGAACATTGACGAGGCATTGATGAAGATGACCGAACAGCAGGAAGACATTGAGGCCAAGATTTCACAGGCGGAAGAGGATGTGCTGGCATGACTAATATATTTGCGTTCAACATTCCGTTCGTGAGTATCTTCCTGATGATGATTACGGCTATCATCACTCCGCTTGTCCCGGACAGAAACAGGCTCCCGGAAAAGCTATCGTGTTACGCAATAGGCATTGTCGGCGTTCTGTCTGCGTACCTGCTTTACGCGCTCACTAACTCCGGGCAGAGCATAGCATTCAACTTTGCGATGGGACATTATCCCGCACCGTGGGGCAATGAATTACGGGCCGGGCCTCTCGAGGCAGTTCTGGCGTTGGTGTTCAGCGTGTCAATGCTCCTCTCGCTCTTGGGCAATTTCTCGTCCACTCAGGAGGACATCGCTCCGGCAAGGCGCAACATCTTCTGCGTCCTCGTCAACCTCCTGACCGCTGCACTGCTCGCCCTCACCTACACCAACGACTTATTCACTGCCTACGTGTTCATTGAGATAAACACGATTGCTGCCTGCTCGATAGTCGCCGTGAAGGAAGGTGCGGAAACTGTAAGGGCTGCATTGAGGTATCTTGTGATGAGTCTCGTCGGCTCGGGACTCGTGATGATCGCGATATGCCTTCTCTACGACCTGACGGGACATCTGCTCATGCAGAACATGCACAGTGCTATTCAGGTGCTCGTCGTAACCAAGAACTACATGATGCCGCTGACAGTCTCTCTGGGCTTAATCACCGTAGGCCTAGCAATAAAGAGTGCGCTATACCCTTTTGCGTCATGGCTGCCTGATGCTCACGGAAGCTCGACTAATGCCTCGAGTGCGATTCTCTCCGGCCTTGTCCTGAAGGGGCATATACTGACGATCATCAAGATATTCTGCCGTGTGTTCGGACTCGAAGTGATACACGCCCTCAGAATGGACACGGTGATATTCATTCTCGGCGTGCTGTCTATGATTATGGGGTCAGTTCATGCTCTCAGGGAAAAGAACGTTAAGCGCATGATTGCCTGGTCGAGCGTCGCGCAGGTGGGGTATATCTTTATGGCGATGGGGCTTAACACGACTGCCGGAGTAGCTGCTGCATGTCTTCACATAATAGTTCATGCGTGCGTGAAGCCGATGCTGTTTACTTCTGCGGGAGGCCTGAGCAATGCTGCCGGACACAAAAAAGGCCTTCATGCACTGATGGGGACGTTCTACGTGAACAAGTGGGCGGGGCTTGGCCTGATTGCAGGTGCGTGCTCGATGATGGGAGTCCCGGCGTTTGCTGGGTTTGCGTCGAAGTTAAGCATCATGCTCGCCTCGTTCGACAGCCAGTTTGTCGTCTGGGTAATTGCTGCCCTTGCGTTAAGCTCAGTCCTCAACGCGCTGTACTATGTCCCTGCAGTAATCGTAATCATGACTCACAATGAGGATGCCCGCAGGAACTTTACAGCCAGTGCCCCCACGAAGCTCTACAACTTCACAATGTTCATGTTCCTGATGCTGAACTTTTACCTGGGGCTGTTCTGTATGCCATTGCTGAGGCTCATAACTAGAGGGGTGAACGTACTATGAGCAACACATACTTGACTCTGATTCCGATACTCTTTCTTATTCTGGGAGGGGTCGCGCTGTTCTCACGGCTTATTCTTGCGTTAAGCTCCGTCCTCAACGCGTTATACTATATCCCTGCAGTAATCGTAATCATGACTCACAATGAGAATGCCCGCAGGAACTTCACAGCCAGTGCCCCCACGAAGCTCTACAACTTCACAATGTTTATGTTCCTGATGCTGAACTTTTACCTGGGGCTGTTCTGTATGCCATTGCTGAGGCTCATAACTAGAGGGGTGAACGTACTATGAGCAACACATACTTGACTCTGATTCCGATACTCTTTCCTATTCTGGCAGGGTTCGCGCTGTTCTCTCGGCCTATCTTTGAGGACACTCATATTTACGTCGGCGTGATGACATTTATTGCTGCAGGCCTGACGTTCGCATCTGCGTTCATGACTAGCGAGGAGCTTATAGTGTTATGGCGGGTAACCTCTACATTGTCAATTGCCTTCAGGATGGATTACCCCGCGAGAGCTTTTGCGTGCCTCGTGTCATTCATATGGCCGCTGGTTACGCTTTATGCTTTCGAGTACCTGAGACGGAGGCCTCCTGTTGACCGCTTCTACTGTTTCTTCCTGTCAACGTTCGGAATACTAATCGGCGTGGCATGTGCAGCAAACCTACTCACGCTCTACCTGTTCTATGAGCTGATGACGTTTATGACCCTGCCGCTGGTGATGCACTCCCAGCAGAGAGAAGCAATACGCGCTACGGTGTCATACCTGCTGTACTCACTTGCGGGAGCAGCTCTTGCTCTCGGGGGATTCTTCTTCTTTCAGGTCTACGGAGTCTCGATGGAGTTTACGCCCGGAGGAGTGCTCGATATGGCGCGCATAACTGCAGAACACAATGAAGGAATGCTGCGGACGGTTACGTTCCTGACTCTTGTGGGCTTCGGGGCGAAGGCGGGAATGTTTCCGCTTCATGCATGGCTGCCGACTGCTCACCCTGTCGCTCCTACACCTGCGAGTGCCGTGCTGTCGGGACTGATCACGAAGGCGGGAGTTATCGCGATGTTCAGGGTCATCTATTACGTTGTGGGAGATGATTTCCTGAGAGGGACGTGGGTTCAGACAGCAATAATCTGCATGGCACTGCTCACCATCTTTACAGGCTCAATGATGGCGTATGTCGAGAAGCACCTCAAGAAACGCATAGCATGGTCGAGCGTGAGTCAGGTGTCGTATGTAGTGTTTGCGATGATGCTGCTGAACGCTGACGGAGTGAGGGGAGCTGTGATGCAGATAGCGGCACATGCGATGGCGAAGAGCTGCCTGTTCCTGAGTGCGGGAGTGGTGATTTACTTCACGCTTGAGGGAGCGAACTATCACTATGCTGACCAATTGCGGGGAGTAGGCAAAGAACTTCCTATCACTATGACGTGTTTTGCATTGGCTTCTGTCTCACTAATTGGGCTTCCTGTGAGCGGGGGATTTGTGGCCAAGTGGTATATGGCTTCAGGAGCTTTAGGCTTAGGGACGCTGGGAATTGTAGGCGTGATTGTGCTGATGGTGAGTGCATTGCTGACGGCGGGGTATTTGCTGCCGATAGTTACGGATGCGTTTTTCCCGGGCGAAGATTACGACTACACGCGGGTAGTTCCTCTGAAGGAATTGACTGTGAACATGAAGATACCGTTATTGTTTCTGAGTGCTGGAGCAGTTCTGACGGGATTATTCGGCGGATACATCATTGATTTTCTGGGCACTAAGATTATTCCTGTCCTGCTGTAAAAAATATTCCCCTGTTCATGAACGGCAGGGGGGTTCTTGCTGTCTATGGTATTCTAACCTCATCCGGAAGGCCGTGTTCTATGTAGTACTTATACGAACGCTCAGTATCTTTATTCCTGTCCTGCTGTAAAAAATATTCCCCCTGTTCATGAACGGCAGGGGGGGGCTTGCTGTCTATGGTATTCTAACCTCATCCGGAAGGCCGTATTCTATGTAGTACTTATACGAACGCTCAGTATCTGAGAACATGCCATGCGGAGGCCTTATAACACATTTTTTCCAGTCGCCGTAGTAGCGGGTGAGCATCTCCTCATAACATGAAGGTGCAGGAAGTGTCAGCATCTCGAACGTCATATAGACTGTCTCACCGAAGAATGAGCGCGGCAGAAGAAAGTTTGCCAAGAAATCAGGCCTCGTTATCATCGGCCAGAAATCGGCTGTACGTATGCTGTTCGGATCATCCATCAGGTCAAGCGTCTCCATAAACTTAGCAAAATACTTGCGGTAATCGTAGCCTAGATTCATAGCTTTTGCCATAAAATGCAGTGCTGCCTTGAACGGACGCTTCCATTTTGTTGGAGCAGGATAATAATTGTCGATGAGTTTGCGGCAAAGAGAACTCAGCTTCCTGTAGAGCTTGAGCTTCCTGAATATCTGCCTGCAGGTTCTGTCATCATCAGGAACGCCGTACATCGGGAATATATCTATCCATATGCCTTGGCTGTATGTGAATTTTCGTCCGTGCTTGATCATAGCTATAGAGTTATAGTCATCTATAAGCGTAGTATCTTCATTATGCAGCTTGGCATATTCCATAGGCCTTTCCGGATCATTATGCGGATTGCGAAGATGATACGGCTGCTTAAACTCATCATCAGCAAGAGCGCACAGTTTCTCGAAATCACTGCGCATCATGACAATATCAACATCATCATCCCAAGGAACGAAGCCATTATGCCTCACAGCTCCCAGAAGCGTGCCGTAGTTTATCCACCACTTCAGGTTATTCTTCTCACAGACACGCGAAAATTCCGCAATTAGATCAAGCTCAACTGCCCATATTTTCTTCATATCAGGAGAAACATAATACCCGCTTCGTTCTTCGCCGTCATAAAAGCTCTCAGGTATACTCAGCCTGATATTCATGCTGCCGCCTCCTTGAGAGCACAAAAAACCGCGAAGGCATCACAGTCAATAAAGACTGCCATACTTTCACGGCTGTTAGTCTCTAATTTATTGCGTAAATTACTTACTGGGGGGGGGGGTAAAAATGCGTAGCTACAATACTTCATTGATAACCTCCTTCAAGACTGATGCACTTTCGCGCAGCTTCCTCTGTTCGCTCACGTCAAGCCTCACAGGAATCAGAGTCTCGATTCCGTCTTTGCCGACAATCGCAGGCATACTCAGCGCAACATCCTCAACGCCGTACACGTCCTTCATCATGCTCGACACAGCCAGCACAGATTTTTCGTCGCGGATAACTGCTTCACATATCCTCTTCACTGCCATTGCGATACCGTAATACGTCGCGTGCTTGCGCTTGATTATCTCGTAGGCACTGTTCCTAACGCTGTCCTCTATCTCCTGCGAGGCCTCCTGAAAATGCGTGTGCCCCCTCATCTTGCAGAAGTCATACAGAGGAACACCTGACACATTCGCGCTCGACCACGCAGCAAATTCCGAGTCTCCGTGTTCGCCTATGATGTAGGCGTGAATGCTCCTGCTGTCAACGCCCAAATGTTCACTGAGCAGATACTTTAGGCGTGCAGTGTCTAAGACTGTGCCCGAGCCGATCACTCTGTTCACCGGGAGGCCTGAGTACTTGGCCGCAACGTAAGTGAGAATGTCTACAGGATTCGCGACTACGAGCATCACGCCCTTGCAGCTGCGTTTTGCAAACTCGGGCATGATGGACTTGAAGATGTCTACATTCTTCTTGACGAGGTCTAATCTCGTCTCTCCGGGCTTCTGGTTTGCGCCAGCGGTAACGATAATTATTGCTGCGTCTGCTGCGTCGTCGTAGTCTCCTGCGTATATCTGCATGGGACGGGCGAGAGGCATTCCGTGCCCGATGTCGAGAGCCTCGCCTTCTGCGCGTTCATGGTCAACGTCGACGAGGACCATCTCCGAGAAGAGTCCGCTCTGCATGAGGGCGAAGGCACTTGCGCTCCCGACGAAACCGCATCCGATTACTGCAGCCTTGCGTAAATTCACGTTGCTCAATATCTGGTAACTCCTTGTGATTTAATGGAATATGCCCGCGATTATATCACACGCCCTCAGGAAGACCATGTTCGATGTAATACTTATAGGAGCGTTCAGTGTCATAGAATGTGCTGTGTAAATGCCCTATCACATACTTCTGCCATTCTCCGTAGTACTGAGTGAGTATAGTCTCATAACACGAAGGCGCGGGAACTGTCAGCATCTCGAACGTCATATAGACTGTCTCATCAAAGAATGAACGCGGCACACGAAACTTTTTCCAAAAGTCATGTGAAGTAGTCGGCGATATATTAGCCACATACTTGCTGTCAGGACTATTCAGCAGATTGATTGTCTCAAAGTACTTCGCAAAGCATTTCATCATGTACCGCGCACCTATATCTGCAAATCCGGACATGAAGTGCAATGCTGCCTTGAAGGGCCGCTTCCATTTAGTTGATGCGGGAGTGTAGGCAAATGCAATTGTATAGAGAAGACCGGCTGTTTCCTTGTAACGTCTAGCCTTCCGAAGTACCGGCATAAATTCCTCATCGTTATCAGGAATATCATATAGGGGGAAAATATCTATCCATATTCCCTGACTGTAGCCGAATTTCCTGCCGTTCCTGAACAGTGCAGCAGATGAGATTCCGTCAATCATAGTTGTATCTTCATTGTGCAGCTTGGCGAATTCTTGTATCCTTTCCTTGTCGTTGTAAGGACTCCTCAAATGATAAGGATGCTGAAACTCGCTGCCCGAAATTTCACACAGTTTCTCGTAGTCCTTGCGCATCATTACAATATCTACGTCGTCATCCCAAGGAATAAAGCCCTTGTGTCTTGCAGCTCCAAGAAGCGTCCCTCCCTCTACCCACCACCTCAGGCTGTATTTATCGCAGATACGTGCAAATTCAGCAATCATGTCAAGCTCGACAGCCCAGACTTTCTTCATTTCAGGAGATACATAGTAGCCGCATCTTTCTTCTCCGGCGTAAAAGCTCTCGGGAATATCCAGCTTGATGTTCATGCCGGGACCTCCGCGGGAGCACAAAAAACCGCGAGGGTTTCACAGTTTCCAGATGCTGCCAAACCTTCACGGCAAACTGCACTATATACGTATCCTATTCTGCGTAATTTACTGGATTGGGGGGGGGGCTAATCTCTTGTTAATACACATAATTCACGCCTCCATAACATACTCTAAGCACGTCCTCACTCCGAACGCACTCATCCCTTTAGCGTACACTCCGGACTCCTTGTCGTAGTGATCCACTCCTGCAATGTCCATGTGCGCCCAAGCAATGCCCTCACTCACAAACTCCTTCAGGAACAGCGCAGCAAATATCGCTCCGCCGTAACGTTCCCCGCAGTTCACCAGGTCAGCATACGGCGACTTCAGAGACTCAGCGATGTGCTCATCCTCAAGAGGCATCCTCCAGAACGACTCGCCCCTTCCCTCAGACACAGCAAGCAGCTTACCCGCCAGCCCGTCATCGTTCGAGAAGAGTCCCGCACGCCACTTACCCAGCGCAACCATGCACGCACCTGTCAGCGTTGCCATGTCGATAATCACGTCAGGCTTAAGTTCACTCGCAACGCACAGAGCATCCGAGAGCACGAGCCTCCCTTCAGCGTCGGTGTTGTTAATCTCTATGGTCTTGCCGTTCCGTGCAGTGATTATGTCGTCGGGCTTGTAGGCACTCCCTGAAGGCATGTTCTCCGCACACGTCATGAAACCGTGAACCTCAACGTCAGGCTTCAGTTCAGCTACTCCCTTCATGATTGCTAGGACATTGCACGCTCCGGTCTTGTCTCCCTTCATTGTGAGCATGAAGTTATCGGGCTTGAGATCGAGTCCGCCGCTGTCGAACGTTATCCCCTTGCCGACAAACGCAACCTTCTTCTTTGGGTTCGCTGGCTTGTAGGTCAGGTGAATCAGGTGGGGAGGATTCTTCGAGCCGCTCCCGACCGCTAGGAGTGCTCCCATCTTCTCGGCCTTGAGCTTCTCCTCGTCCCAGACTTCACAGACGAGTCCGGATTCTTCAGCAACAGCCTGTGCCTTCTTCGCGAGAATCTCAGGGTAGATTGCGCAGCCCGGCTCATTGGCCAAGTTACGCGAGAACTTCTGGCACTCTGCATACACGAGTCCCCTCGCAAAATCGCCCTCAATATCCGTGAATATCTCATCAAGCGCAAAAGGTGTGTAATCTTCGTCCTTCGTCTTGTACTTGTCGAACACGTAATCACAGAGTCCCGCAGCTTCTCCTAAAGCAACATCAAGGCCCTCACACGCGATGTGCGCTAACGGAACATACGCACTCTTCGCGCGGTTCTTGCCTGCAGAGCGGAGTCCTTCAGCGAGAGCATCACGCACGACGTTCACGGTGCACTTGGCCGCCTTGCCGAGTCCGGAGAGGTAGAGCGTTCCTTCAGCCATAGGGACGCGTAAGAGGCTGCCCTTCTTGCCTGTGAAGTCTTTGCGCGCGACGAGAGAAGGGATAATTTCCGTGAGCTGTTCAGGAAGTGAGAGGCGGGAAAGATTCTGCGAGTCCTCCTCAGTGAGAAGAACTATCGCAGAATCTACGGGCTGATTGTTCCAGTGATTAATTCGCATTTACTGCACGCTTCACATAGCCGGACTTCAGGCACTTGGTGCACACTCTTACCTTCATTGTCGTGCCGTCTCCGGCATCTACTCTTACGCTCTGAAGGTTGATGTTCCAGCGTCTGCGTGTATGACGGTTTGAGTGGCTCACTGCATTTCCGGCTACAGGCCCGCGCCCGCAGCATTCACAAAATTTAGCCATAATAATATATCCTCCGTTGTGTGTGTTGAAATTATGATGGTATTATAGCATTACACTATCTTTTCACAGCAGGAGCGAACATATTTTGCACAATGTAGATTTACTTTCAGGCAATATTCTCGTTACAGGATCAGCAGGATTTATAGGAGCAGCATTATCGCACAGGCTTCTTGATTCTGGGTGCAGAGTCATCGGCATCGACAACATGAACGATTACTACAGCGTTGACTTGAAAACGCACAGGCTCAGGGGCTTAGAGGCCAGAGATAACTTCACGTTCATTCACGGGGACATCAGCAATGCGGAGACAGTGAGGGGAATTTTCGGGAAATATAATCCTTCAATCGTTGTGAACCTGGCAGCTCAGGCAGGAGTAAGGTATTCGATTGTCAATCCTGATGCGTACATTCAGTCAAACATTATCGGCTTCTACAATATTCTTGAGGCGTGCAGGCACTGCGGTAACCTGAAGCACTTAGTGTTTGCGTCGTCTAGTTCTGTGTACGGAGGCAGCACAAAGATTCCATTCAGCACTGAGGACAAGACGGACTCTCCCGTCTCGCTTTACGCTGCCACAAAGAAGAGCAATGAACTTCTTGCGCACTCGTATTCTCATCTTTACGGGATACCTGCTACTGGATTGAGGTTCTTCACGGTGTACGGCCCTGCGGGAAGGCCTGATATGGCGTACTTCAAGTTTGCGGACACGCTGAAGGCCGGAGGGACGATTCAGGTCTTCAACTACGGCAAATGCGAGCGTGATTTCACATACATTGATGACATAGTGGAGGGAGTGTTCCGTGTGATGCAGGGAGCACCGGAAAAATTCAGCGTGTACAACATAGGCGGAGGGAGGCCGGAGAATCTGCTGGAGTTCATTGGAGTGCTGCAGGGAGAATTAGTGAGGGCTGGAGTGCTGCCGGGAGATTATGATTTCGAGGGGCATCGCGAGCTTGTGCCTATGCAGCCGGGAGATGTGCCGGTAACGTTTGCGGATTCGTCTGCGCTTGAGAGGGACTTCGGATTCACGCCGAAGATAGATATTCGTGAAGGCTTGAGGAAGTTTGCGGAGTGGTACGCAGTGTATTATAATTCCGTAATCTGAAACAAAAACTTTATTAGGAGGCAATTTGACATGATAGCTATTAATGTGTATACTTGCGCATCACGCATCACGGCTATTCATGTCTCGTAACTTCTAGAACTAATTCACAGCTATTAATCCCAACAACTAAGAACAAACACGTATATTTATGCTCTGCTGATAAATTCCCGGCGGAGCATTTTTTGCGCGTCTTGTTTCATAGCATCTCCAGCGAAAGGAAGACATCCAATCAATGAAACTCTCAAAGCTGATACCCGGCTTCATCAAGAGCCGCATAATGCGCAGCCAAACATACGGTATCTACAGAGGCACTTTTGCCCAGCAAGGCGAAGACCTATTGTACGCGCAATATTTGACTGCATGGACATTGCTTCACCGTCATACATAGATGTCGGGGCGCATCATCCTTTTCTCATAAGCAACACGGCACTCTTTTACAAGCGTGGTTCGCGCGGAATAAACATAGAGCCGAATCCTGTGCTGTTCAAGAAGATAGCCCAAGTCCGCAAAGACGACATAAACATTATGACAGGCATCGGTACAGCAAAGGGAACAATGCCCTTTTACGTCATGGATGCTGCTGCACTGAGCACATTTTCCAAAACTGCTGCTGATGAATGCTGCAGCAAATATGGGCACAAGATAGTTAATGTTATTCAGGTGCAGATTGATACGCTAAGTAATGTTATCAATGAATACTGCGGAGGAGTCTTCCCTGACTTCATGTCCCTTGACACAGAAGGACTCGACGAAATAATACTCGGAAGCCTCAAAGAATGCCCGTCGCTCCCTAAAGTAATATGCACTGAGACGTGGGATTACGGCCTGAAGACACATCACATTCCAGCAATATGCGGAATACTTGAGCCGTTAGGTTACATGATGCTCATAGACAATCACCTGAACTCAATTTTTGTGATGCGCAGTCTGTGGGAAAAGGCACTCTCTGACAAGAAGAAGCAGTAAAGAAAAATTCCCCCGTCCATCACGACCGGGGGATTATTATTACTCCAGAATTGCTCCTTTATCCGCACTCGTTACCAGTTTCGCATAACGTGCAAGGTAGCCCGTCTTAATCTTCGGCTCGTTCGGAGTCCACGTCGCTCTTCTCTTGGCCAGCTCCTCATCACTGACCTTAAGGGTTATGCTGTAGCTGTTGATGTCGATTGCGATAATGTCTCCCTCGTGCACAAGCGCAATGTTCCCTCCGCTCGCTGCCTCCGGACTCACATGGCCTATACTCGCTCCCCTCGTAGCTCCCGAAAATCTACCGTCGGTAATCAGCGCAACGCTCGTGTCGAGTCCCATTCCGCAAATTGCACTCGTCGGGTTCAGCATCTCGCGCATACCCGGGCCTCCCTTCGGGCCTTCGTAGCGGATCACTACCACATCACCGGGATTGATTCCTCCAGCGTAGATCGTCTTTATCGCGTCGTCCTCAGAGTCGAACACTCTCGCCGGGCCTTCATGCTTCATCATCTCAGGCGCAACCGCAGACCTTTTCACTACGCACCCGTCAGGAGCAAGATTGCCCTTCAGCACAGCTATTCCTCCCGTTGACGAATAAGGGTTGTCTATCGGGCGGATAATGTCCGTGTCCATGTTGTGAGCGTCCGCAATATTCTCGGCTACTGTCTTTCCCGTCGCAGTGAGAAGTGATGTGCTGATGAGTCCCTTCTTCGCAAGCTCATTCATGACAGCGTAGACTCCGCCCGCTCTGTCCAAGTCCTCCATGAAGGTATCTCCTGCAGGTGCAAGGTGGCAGAGGTTAGGCGTGCGTTCGCTGATTGCGTTTGCGTGCGATAAGTCAATCGTTACTCCTGCCTCGTGAGCTATTGCAGGAAGGTGAAGCATCGTGTTAGTTGAGCAGCCCAACGCCATATCTACAGCTTCTGCGTTGTTGAAGGCCTCAGCAGTCATGATGTCTCTCGGCCGGATGTTCTTCTTCACCAGCTCCACAATCTTCATGCCCGTGAGCTTCGCGAGCCTGATTCTTGCGCTGTACGGTGCAGGAATAGTCCCGTTGCCTCTGAGCGACATACCTATTGCTTCGGTGAGACAGTTCATCGAGTTCGCAGTGTACATTCCCGAGCATGACCCGCACGACGGGCACGCATTCTCCGTGTAGTCCTCGACTCCTGCCTCGTCAAGTTTGCCAGCGTGATATGCACCCACAGCCTCGAACATGTGGCTCAGGCATGTACGCCTTCCGTCCTTGAGGTGTCCTGCAAGCATAGGCCCTCCGGCGCAGAAGATTGATGGGATGTTGAGTCTCGCTGCAGCCATCAGGAGGCCGGGAACGTTCTTGTCGCAGTTGGGGATCATGACGAGTCCGTCGAACTGATGAGCGATCGCCATTGCCTCAGTGGAGTCCGCGACCAAATCACGCGACACGAGCGAGTACTTCATGCCCACGTGCCCCATAGCGATACCGTCGCACACAGCAATAGCCGGGAACATCATCGGTGTACCGCCAGCAGCATATATGCCTTCCTTGACGGCCTGAGCGATTTTGTCGAGGTGCATGTGTCCGGGGACTACTTCGCTGAAGGAATTAACAACGCCGATTATCGGACGCTCTATCTCTTCCTTCGTTAGGCCAAGCGCGTAAAGCAGACTCACATTCGGGGTGCGGTCTACTCCGGCCTTGATGTTATCACTTCGACACGTCATCGAGGCCTCCGCCGTCTTTCCAGAGCATCTGCTCGCGTAACTCCTTGCCGATTACCTCCATCGGGTGCTTGGCGAGCTGGTCGCGCTTCGAGTTGAAGAATGTGCGGCCGTTCTTGTTCTCCGCAATCCAGCGTCCCGCAAATGTCCCGTCCTGGATGTCCTGAAGAACTTTGCGCATGTTCGCCTTGATCTCCTCATGAGGAAGTACACGAGGCCCGGAGACGTACTCGCCGAACTCTGCCGTGTCGGAGATTGAGTAGTTCATCGCGGCAACTCCGCCCCTGTTCACAAGGTCGATGATGAGCTTCATTTCGTGGATGCACTCGAAGTAGGCGTTGACGGGGTCGTAACCTGCCTCGCACAGAACCTCGAACCCGCACTGCATGAGGTCGACGACTCCTCCGCAAAGAACGGTCTGCTCGCCGAAGAGGTCGGTCTCGGTCTCCTGCTGCATGGTGGTCTCAAGCACACCCGCGCGTGCTCCGCCGATTCCTGCAATGTAGGCTAATGCTGTGTCTAAGCACTTGCCTGATGCGTCCTGCTCAACTGCTACGAGACACGGAACGCCCTTACCCGCAACGTACTGTGAACGTACTGTGTGGCCGGGACCTTTGGGAGCTGCCATGAAGACATCGACTCCTGCGGGAGCAACGATCTGCTTGTACCTGATGTTGAAGCCGTGAGCAAACGCTATTGTCTTGCCTTCGGTAAGGTAGGGGAGCATCTCTGACTTGTACATGTCAGCCTGTTTCTCGTCGTTGATGAGTATCATGATGATGTCGGCTGCCTTAGTGGCCTCGCTGACCGTCATAACCGTGAAGCCGTCCTTCTCTGCTACTGGCCAAGATTTACCGCCCTTGTAGAGACCGACTATAACGTCGCACCCTGAATCTCTGAGGTTCATTGCGTGAGCATGTCCCTGTGAGCCGTAGCCGATGATAGCTATTTTCTTGCCGGTGAGTTTCCCGAGATCGCAGTCTTTCTCATAATAAACGCGTGCCATTAATACATACTCCTTTGTGTATGGAAATTCGCAATATTGTAGCAGAGAAAAAATATTTATGCCCCTGCCTTTTCTTGCGGGCGTGAGATTATTTATTATGATTTCTGCTATAATCAGCCATCATGATTTACACATACACTTTTGCGCACAAGAATATTGCAGTTGATTCGCTTTATCCTGAAGTTCACAAGTACTGTGCTGCTTACAGGACAGATAAAGAGCCTGATTTCACAGTCAGCATAACTCAGAGCGATATAGATTACGAGCGCACAAAATCAGGAAGCGAGGGTTACTCCGACTCATGGCTGGAAATTTCCGCAGTGCACAGGAAAATAGCTGAACGTATGCCGTTCTTCAGCACGATACTTATTCACGGCTCGGCACTAAGTGTTGACGGAGAGGCTTACATGTTCACTGCCCCGAGCGGGACGGGAAAATCTACGCACGCGGGACTCTGGCGGGAACTCTTGGGCGGACGAGTGGTCATGGTCAATGACGATAAGCCGTTAATTCACATTGATGATGAGGCAGTAGTCTTCGGGACACCTTTCTGCGGCAAGGAGAGGCTCGGCACAAATATAGCTGTTCCGCTGAAGGCGATATGTATTCTCGGGAGGTCAGAGGAGAATCATATTGCCGTGATAACTGCGAGGGAGGCATACGCCGAGATTTTCCGGCAGACCTACAGGCCGGGAGACAGAGCAGCATTTACACGGACGCTTGAGCTTATAGACAGGCTCGGGCAGATCGTGAAGTTCTATAGGTTAGGGTGCAACATGAATCTTGAGGCTGCAGAGTTAGCTTACACTGCGATGAAGGAGACAGCCTAGCGTGAAGCATAAGACT
>JAFSUD010000041.1 GCA_017445405.1 Synergistaceae bacterium | reverse complement strand
TAACGCAGAACGTCTAACTGCTATTGAGATTTTAGATTAGTAATAGAAAAAAGTAAACTAAGCAGCGCGCTTCCTCCCCGTAGCTAAAGCTAGGGGTATCCGCGCGAACTTTTTGATGATTACCTGTATTCCGGCAAGCCAGTAATCTTCGCCTGCAGTGCTCCCAACGTTGTGCGGGATGCAGGACATTTCGCGCTGCCTACGTCTGATCCGGAAGTCTACGCCCAGAAAGTCCGCGAAGTCTGCCGCCTCACTCCTGAAGAACTGGCTGACCTCGCCAAAAAGGGACAGGAAATTATCCGGCGGGACTACGATTATAGAGTCATCGGTCAGAAATATCTTGCCATGCTGGAAAGCCTGTAGAACACTCACCGCAAAAAAACGCCCTCCCGACTCTCTCAGGAGGGCACAACGTTAATCTAGCGTCTCTTTCTTGGCCGGAGCAGCAACATCCCGCAAATGTGTGGAGACATAATAGTACCCCTCCCGTTTTGCAGGAGGGGCACATAACTTCTTGCTGTTATGCTACATAGCCGCTGCAGCGATTCCAAGAATCACCGCCAAGAAGCCCAGTAATGTCTGTCTCTTGTACGCAGTGTACAGGCCGAGCACTATTGCCAGCGTCGCGAACAACTGCGTGAACGCAAAGAACGCCGTCATTCCCATAACTACAGAGATGATGCCCACAACTATATACTGAATTTTTGCCACAAGCACCTTCTGTTCACGGGTTAATATCCTGTCGCTCGGAATACCGTACTTATCATCATAGTCCGTTACGATTCTCTTCAGGGTTACGGAAAGTATCAGCAGTCCGATCAAGTTCGGCAGTGCCATTAACCCATTAAGCGTGTCGGAGATGTCCCAAATGTTATTCAGGAACTGGTTGCCCTCCGCTCCGATGAACTGGCTTCCTGCCGCGCCGATAACTATCATTGCGATCCAGAGCAGCTTCATTAACGGCTTGCACCACAGTCCGAACAGATAGGTTACTGCCGTTTCCGCGTACCAGTACCAGCCGAGAATAGTCGTGAACGCGAAGAGCAGCAGACCTATCGACAGCACATACTTTCCGGGAAGTCCGAGAGCGTTCTCGAAGGCCTGAAGGGTCAACTGTGCGCCGGTCAGATCGGGTGAGCCGGTGAGCGTTCCTGTCGTCATGATGACAAGTGCCGTCATGGAGCAGATCACGATAGTATCCATGAACACCTCAAAGATTCCGTAGAAGCCCTGCTGTACCGGGTGCTCAACGTTCGCAGTTGCGTGAACCATCGGTGCGGAACCCATACCTGCCTCATTGCTGAACACGCCGCGGGCTATACCTCTCTGCACTGCCTCTTTCACGCCCCAGCCTGCAAGTGCTCCGGGCAATGTCTCAAGCGGATTGTTGAACGCAAGATGCACAGCGTTTGCGACAACTGACGGGAGCTGTGAAGCGTTGATGATGAGTACATAGACTGCACCGGCAATGTAGAAGATCGCCATGAACGGCACGACATATGTCGTAACTGTTGAAATGCTCTTGAGGCCTCCGACGATGACCAATGCAACGAGAATCGCCATGACTATGCCGCTGTAGAGGTGGTTGACTCCCCAGCCCATAGACATAGCTTCTGCTGCAGAGTTAGCCTGCGTTGCCGCTCCGATCCCGAACGACGCAAGGAACGCAAACAGCGCAAACAGTATCGCGAGAATCTTCCCGACGAATCCCCAGCCTGCTCCGAGTGTCTCAGTGATTCCCTTTTCGAGGATGTACATTGTTCCCCCGCGCCAGTCTCCGTGAGCGTCCTTCTGCCGGTAATGCACCGCTAACGTAACTTCCGCGAACTTCGTGCACATGCCGAACACTGCAGAAATCAGCATCCACACTAACGCTCCGGGCCCGCCCAAGTGGAGGGCTGTTGCGACACCGGCAACGTTGCCCGTTCCGACAGTCGCAGCCATTGCTGTAGCCATTGCTGCGAATGAGGATATTGATTTGTCCTCGCCGCTCTTCTTCCTGAAGCTGAAGACCTCGCTCATTGCGTCGAAGAAGTACCTGAACTGCGGAATACCAAGCAGAAGCGTCAAGTACACACCAGTTCCGACAAGGAGAATCAGAACGGGAGCACCCCAGACGAAGCTGTTGACTATCCCGTTGTAGTGCATGATAGTATCCATAATGCTGCTCATGATGGAAAGATTACACACTCCTACGCGAATCAAATCGCCAAAATTTTCTATGCATTATACTATATCCCTACACACACATACTAAGGAGGACTAACACATGAACATAATGATAGCGTCGGATATTCACGGCTCTGCGAAGTACTGCGGGCAGATGATGGAGGCATTCGAGCGCGAGAAGGCAGAGAGACTCTTACTGCTGGGAGACCTGCTGTATCACGGTCCGCGCAATGACCTTCCGGGAGAGTACGACACAAAGAAGACTGCGGCAATGCTCAACGCGATTAGCGACAGGGTGTTATGTGTTCGCGGGAACTGTGATTCAGAAGTTGACCAGTTGATGCTGGACTTCCCGATTATGGCGGAGTACTGCCTAGTGTTCGTCGGAGGACGGACAGTGTTTGCTACCCACGGGCACATCTTCAACACGGCGACACCTCCTGCGCTCAAGGAGGGAGATATTCTGCTGCACGGACACACACATATTCCGGCGTGGGAGTCGTTCGGCAAGGGGAATGTGTACGTTAATCCGGGAAGTGTGTCGATCCCAAAGGGGGACTCACGGCACAGCTACATTATGCTGAACGATGAGGTAATAATCTGGAAGGATTTAGGCGGAAATATTTACCACACACTAAACTTGTGAAGCGTGAAGCTGTCTGCGCTCATGAAGGATTTTTGTAGTTGCAAAAGTAGTTGTAAAACTGTGGTTCTGTGTGAGAATTTCTACGGCCTGTGCAAATGCTGTATACTTATCGGGCAAATTTCAGACAAACTTTCAAGAAGGTGATTATACTGGCAAAAGCTGTGAAGAAAGCTCCCCAAACTCGCGAAGAGATTCTAGAAGAAGCATTAGGCGACATTCGCAGCAAGTTCGGAGACGGAGCTATTATGCGCTTGGGCGACACGGCCAAGAAGAACGTTGACGTGATTTCCAGCGGAGTGCTGCCCCTTGATGTGGCGTTGGGCATAGGCGGTTACCCCAAAGGCAGGATTGTCGAGATCTTCGGCCCTGAAGGTTCCGGCAAGACTACTATAGCTCTGTGTGCAGTCGCAGAAGCTCAGAAGGCCGGAGGCATCGCCGCATTCATCGACGCAGAACACGCGCTTGACCCGCACTTGGCCGCGACTCTCGGCGTTGACGTTGCGAACCTCTATCTGTCTCAGCCCGACAGCGGCGAACAGGCTCTATACATCCTCGACCAGATGGTCAGAACCGGCGCGGTTGATATTGTCGTTGTGGACTCTGTTGCAGCTCTCACGCCACAGGCAGAGATTGACGGTAGGATCGGTGAAAGTCAGATGGGA
Organism: Synergistaceae bacterium; assembly: GCA_017445405.1. GTDB lineage: Bacteria > Synergistota > Synergistia > Synergistales > Aminobacteriaceae > JAFUXM01. Next base: position 1,547 of record JAFSUD010000041.1, on the reverse strand, counting down.
CTTCAGGCACGGTTGATGTCGTACTCACTGCGCAGACTTGCATCAATCATCGCAAAGACTAACTGCATCGTGATATTCATCAACCAGCTTAGAGCGTTAATCTCCACCGGCTACGGGCAGGGTCCGACGGAGACAACTACAGGAGGACGTGCGCTGAAATTCTATGCGTCAGTGCGGCTTGAGGTTCGGCGCGGCAAGAAGATCGACAAGGGAGAAGTAACTATCGGCCATGAACTATATTTGAAGGTAGTGAAGAACAAACTTGCTCCGCCGTTCAGGACCGGGCACACGAGCCTGATTTACGGGAAGGGAATCCCTCGTGATATTGCGGTTGTGGACATGGCGATAGACTTCGGCGTTATCGTGAAGAAAGGGTCATGGCTCGCGTACAAGGGCGAGACTCTCGGACAAGGACGGGACACAGTTGCGCAGTTCTTGGCCGAACACAAGGAGCTTCAAGACGAGATCGTGAAAGGCATCATGCAGAAAGTCGGTGAAGGTCTCGGCTACATGCCTGACGCTTCGGAGATGCAGGAAAGCAATAACGAGACTCCTGCAGAGATTCCTGAAGAGCTGCCCGCTGAAGCTGAAGACGAGATGCTGGAGATTTCCGACTCGGACTCAGAGTAGCAGAGAGAGAGCATATTTCCTCCGGCAATTTTGACCGGGGGAAATTTTTTGTGTAGACTCACCTCATCATGAATCTTGGAGGCCACATGTTGAAGTGCGGAATAGTTATCCTGAATTACAATGATTGCCCCACAACTGAGGAGCTGCTCTCAAAGATTAAGGACTGCACAGAAATTGATAATATTGTTGTGGTGGACAACAACTCTCCGAATGACTCATATATCCATCTCAAGAAATACGAATCCCCCAAAATCTCAGTGATACAGTCCGGCAGAAACGGCGGCTATTCGTTCGGCAATAACTTTGGAGCAAGATACCTCATCGAGAATTACCATCCCGACATAATCGGCATAGCGAACCCTGACACGGAATTTGACGGAGCATTTGTCGGCAAGATCAAGCAAATGTTTGAAGCATACCCTGACTACGCGATGCTGACGGGTCTGATGTCGAACCATGAGCGCGGGAATTTTGCTGTAGACTTCTGGGATGACGAGAGCACTCCGCTTGCGTTCATAGGCTCACTATGTCATGAGCTGTTCATCAGGCCGTTTGTGAATCTCTCAAGAAAGATATTACGCATGAACGTCATGAAACCTGAAAGATATTACGCGAGGCTTCAGGAAATCATGCACAGCCCTTGCGAAGTGAATCAGGTCTGGGGAGTCGGAGGAAGCCTGTTTTTCATCAGGACTAATGACTTCGAGGCTGCAGGTATGTTTGATGAAAATATATTCCTGTACTACGAGGAGCACATACTCGCCTACAAGATTAACCGCAGGCTTTGGCGCAAGGCAGGAGTCGTCAACACAATAGAGTATGTTCACGACCACAGGACTCCAGAGAATGACTCTCCGCTCGACAAGCTGAACAGGGGCATAAACTCTCTGAAGTATCATGATGCTTCATCAATGTAC
>JAFSUD010000040.1 GCA_017445405.1 Synergistaceae bacterium | reverse complement strand
CGTGAAAGCAGCGTATGACCTTCTGGGTGAAAGGATGAGGGCGCAGGAGTCTTCTTCGTCGTCATCAGGAGGATGTTCGGCGGGGTATCCGGCAGTTGTGGTGCTAGTGATAATCTCTGCATGTGCATTAGTCCTTAAGAGATAAACCTAATCGTATGCACAAAAAATTTCCCCTGCCTATACCACGACAGGGGAGATTCTCTGCTAACGTTATGCCGCAGGAACTTGCTGCTTTCCCTTCATGTACTGCACCGTTACCACAAAGCCCACCAGCATTAACCCGATAAGATCGCTCACTATTCCGGGCACTAACATGCTCAACCCTCCAGCACATATAGCTACTCGCAGAAGCGCATTCATCTGCCCGAACAGATAGCCGTTCAACGCCGCAGCTACCCCGAAGATTCCCAGCAGTGCCGTCGCACAGATTAACACTATTTCGCACACTACCAGTACACTCGTCAGCATCGGCCCGGCGTTCGCAATCGCTATGATGGGCTGGACGTTCTCGAACAGCATCGCTGGTGTGAATGCAAAGATGTACGGCACGATAAATGCCGCAATCGCTAACCGTGTCGCGTTGAAAGCTGTCTTCATGGGCGGAGCTTTCGCAATCGCACTCCCTGCATAGGCCGCTAACGCAACTGGAGGCGTAATGTCCGCAACTATCCCGAAGTAGAACACGAAGAAGTGTGCGCAGATTTTCTCTATCCCGATCGCCGGAGCCATCAAGATTGGTGCACATGTCGCCGCCATAATGCAATAGTTAGCCGTCGTCGGCACTCCCATTCCCAGAATGATGCAGCAAATCATAGTCAGCACTAACGCTATGAACGCGTGCCCTCCTGAGACGTTCACGACCATAGTAATCAGTTCGCTCGCTAGTCCCGTTGACGTGATACACCCTGCAACGAGTCCAGCCATTGCACACGCTACAGCTACCGTGATCGTTCCGCGTCCTCCTGCTTCGAGAGCGTCAATGATTTTGCGAGGGGTAATGCGTTCGTCGCCGTTCAGCAGTCCCACAAAGATAGCGATTCCGATTGCGATTGCCGCAGAAAACTGCATTGTGTACATGTTCGTAGAGACCATCACGACAAGAATCACCAGCGGCAATAACAGATAGATTTTCGGGAGCAGCTTCAACAGCCGGGGAAGTTCCTCCTTAGGGATTCCCTTCAAGCCGAGCTTCTTTGCCTCAAGGTGAACAGCAATATATATCCCCGCAAAGTACAGCACTGCAGGAAGTATCGCCTTCAACGCAACCTGAGAATACGGAATCCCCATGTACTCCGCCATCAGGAACGCAGCAGCTCCCATTATCGGCGGCATGATCTGTCCTCCAGTCGACGCAGCAGCTTCAACCGCCCCGGCAAATTCCGGCTTGTAGCCCGTGCGCTTCATCATCGGGATCGTTACGCTGCCGGTGGTTACAGTGTTGCCGACGCTTGAGCCTGAGACCATCCCGCACAACGCTGACGAGATTACCGCAACCTTCGCAGGTCCTCCCGCAGACGCTCCGGCTATCGCGTTGGCCAAGTTGATGAAGAACGTTGATATTCCCGTACGCTCCAAGAATGCACCGAAGATGATGAACACCACAATATATTTTGCGCAGACCTCAATAGGTGTGCTTCTGAGTCCGTCGCCGGTTGAGTAGTACAAGTCGTAGATGACTTTTCCGAACCTCACCGTTGAGAACGCGTACACCATCAATGCACCGACAACGCACAAGATTGGGATTCCGACACACCTGCGGCACAGCTCCATAGTCGACAGGATTGCGAGCACTGCCATAGCTATCATCAGGTGATAGTTCGGGTTGCGGGGACTCGTTACGCGAAGAGCCAGCTTGATGATGCTCTCGGCGTTGTAGGCGAAGTAGAAGAACGGAATCG